>NZ_JBHSEP010000007.1:0-250191 GCF_042654645.1 Cohnella hongkongensis
CCCTTTAAGGGGCAAGCCCGAGACCGCTCGCGGTTGGCAGACTTTCAGGGCGCCTTCTTAGGCGCTTGCTAGTACCATGCCCTTATAGGGCTGATGGAAGCCACCGGCTAAGCCGGTGGTTATGACTATGGGCGCAAGCCGTTCCGGGCTTGCGGCAATTCTCGCCGAAGAAAGGAAGAGATCGGGATGACATTCGATACGATCGGGATTATCGGAGCGATGCAGGAAGAGATCGAGCTGCTGCTCGCGCATATGGAAGACAAGCAAACGGAGAGCCGCGCGGGCATCTCGTACCATCGCGGCGTTTTTCACGGCAAGAAGGTCGTATTGACCCGCTCGGGCGTCGGGAAGGTGAACGCGGCGGTCTGCACGCAAATTTTGATCGACAGGTTCGGAGCGGACGCGGTTCTCTTCACCGGAGTGGCCGGAGCGGTCGATCCGCAGCTGGACATCGGGGATATCGTCATCTCCTCCAGCAGCCTGCAGCACGACGTCGACGTGACCGCGCTCGGGTTCCCGCGGGGGACGATTCCGTACCAGGACGTCTCGGAGTATCGGGCCGACGAGCGGCTGATCGCTTTGGCCGAAGAAGCCGGCCGCAAGGCGTATCCAGGTCGCTGCAAAGTCGGGAAAATAGTGTCCGGCGATCAATTCGTGGCCGACAGGGCGAAGGTTCAGTCGCTGTACGAGCAATTCGGCGGCGCCTGCACGGAGATGGAGGGAGCCTCGGTCGCGCAGGTGTGCTTCATGAACGATATTCCCCACGTCATCATCCGTTCGATGTCCGATAAGGCGGACGGTTCGGCGCAGGTGAATTTTGCCGAGTTCACGGTGGAGGCGTCCAACCGCTCCTACGCGATCGTCGAAGAAATCGTCAAGTCTTTATGAGGAAGAGGGCCGTGCCTTCGGCAAGAGATGTCTCCGGGAGGAGACCACTTGCCGAAGGGCACGGCCTTTTTTATCCGATATGCTGCAGCGCGATTTCGAGATTTTTTTGGTTTTTCTCGGTAATTTCCGCTCTCCGCGGCATCGGCGTCCAGAGGCCTACATCGTCCAGCCAAGTCGAAGGCAGCGGGTAATCCGGCTTGCGGCTAACGGGGACGCTGGGCCAGCCCTTCGGCAGCAGGCCGCCGTCCGCCTGGGCGTCGATCGAAGCCAGCAGCGGGTGGTCGTTCATCACCAGCCAGAGCAGGCTCCACGCCCGCGGCACCACTCTCCAATGATCGTATCCGCCGCCTCCGAGAGCGACCCATCTGCCGTCCGCGTACCGGTCCGCCAGACTGCGGATCATTTTCGGCATTTCCCGGTAAATTCGCATGCTGCAGTGAATATGGGCGAGAGGGTCGAAGGCGTGGGCGTCGCACCCGTGCTGGCTGACGATCAGATCCGGCCGGAAGGCGCGGGCGGCGCTTTCGATCGCGCGGCCGAAGCATTCCAGCCAGGAATCGTCCTCCGTATACGGCTCCATGGAGACGTTCAGACAGGCCCCGTAGCCGGAAGAGTCGCCTCGTTCATGGGGAAAGCCGCTTCCGGGAAACAGAAACTTGCCGGTCTCGTGGATCGACAGCGTGAACACGTCGGGATCGGTGTAAAAGAACCACTGAACTCCGTCACCGTGGTGGACGTCGGTGTCGATGTACAGCACGCGTCCCGAATAGTTCTCGCGCACATGGGCAATTGCCGCGGCCGCGTCGTTGTAGATGCAGAAGCCGGAGGCCCGGTCGGGGAACGCATGGTGCAGGCCGCCCGCCATGTGCAGCGCCCGGGTCGTCCGGCCCGCCATGACCGCATCGGCGGCCGCCATGGAACCTGCCGCCAGCTCTACGGCCGCCTGGTGCATATCGGGGAAGAAGGGCGTGTCTCCGTCCGTCTCCAGTCCGTAGCGCGCGGCTTGGCTAAGCGCTTTCATATCCGGCGTGCCGGCCCCAAGCGCCAGTACGGCCTCGACGTAGTCGGCCCGGTGGATGTCCCGGATTTTTCGTTCGGCCTCCTCCGCAGGGAAGGGGGAAATCGCTTGGCTGTCGTTCAGAGCGCCGCTCTCCCGCAGCAGATTTTCGGTCAGCGCCAGGCGGAGCGGGTGAAAAGGATGGTCGTCGGAAAATCGATACTTCCGGTAAGCTTGATTGTCAATCCATAACGTATTGGAAGCCAGAGGAGGTCGCCTGCCTTTCTAATACATGAAACGTTGTCTGAACCGAACGCGGTCGAACTGCTCGACGGACGACAGCGGAACGTCCTTGCCGATTCGGACCATCAGACAGTTCGCGGGATGCGCGCAAATCTCCGGATCGTCGGTGGCAAACCAGACCATGCCGACCGATTTCATGAGCCGCTCCATCATCTCCCGGTACTCCCAGACGTTCAGGCCGCTGGATTCCAGATCCCAGTGCCAATAATATTCGGTCGTGAACACGATCATATTGTCCAGTTGTCCGCCTTCGAAGGCGGCGGAGATCATCGCTTTGCCGAGCCCGAAGTTCCGGTAGTCGTCGGCGACTTCGATCGCTCCCAGCTCGACGAGATCTTCCATGCCGCCATCGGACCAGCGCTCCATCTCGTCGGGATAATGGAAGGTGACGTACCCGACGATGACGTCCCCGTCCCGGGCGGCGATAATTCTGCCTTCCGGCAGTTCCGCGATCTCGACCAGCGCGACATGCTGCTCCGCCGGCCTGCGGAAGGCGTCCAGCTTCGGGTGCATCGTCAGCCTCCGGAGCTCTTCCGGCGCAACGGGACCTTCCACGATCAGGGAGCGGCCGTGACGTTCGATCGTGCGGCGGACGTATTTTTTAATATGCTCCATGCCGTTCCCCCTTGTAAACGGTGTTACAGCTTTGTTTATTATAGCATATTCCGCTTCGGTGACGAGCCTCGCGTACGGGGAACGCGCAGGAATAATGCCCCCTTAAAGCGCGAATTTGTCCTTGCCCACTATACAGAGCTTAGTGGCGCTGTGTTATAATGGCTGTGATAGAGGGTTAGCCTCAAGTTTATGAAAGCGCATTCTCTAATGGGTGCCCGGAATTCAATGGGAAGGTGATGGAGTGTGACATTGCAATCGGACGAAAAACTGGCCGTTACGGCGAAAGTGTCCAACATGGCTTCTTATGAAGAGGCGGTCAAAGGCTTTAACTGGGCTGACGTCGAGAAGCACTTTACGTGGTCGTCGACCGGCAAGGTGAACATGGCGCACGAGGCGATCGACCGTCATGTGGCCGAAGGCCGCGGCAGCAAGGTCGCGCTGCATTACAGCGACAACCATCGCGAGGAAAGCTATACTTTCGAGGAAATGTCGAAGCAGTCCAACCGTTTCGCCAACGTGCTTCGCGGGCTGGGAGTGGGCAAGGGCGACCGCGTATTTATTTTTATGCCGCGGACTCCGGAGCTGTACTTCAGCCTGCTCGGAACGATTAAAGTCGGAGCCGTCGTCGGTCCGCTGTTCGAAGCGTTCATGGAGACCGCCGTTCGGGACCGTCTGCAGGATAGCGGAGCGGTCGCTTTAATTACGACGCCTGCGCTGTTGTCCCGGGTGCCTCGGGCGGAGCTGCCCGAGCTGAAGCATGTTCTCGTATTCGGGGATTCCGTAGAAGAAGGGAACGGCATTATCGATTTCCGCAAAGCGATGGCAGGCGCCTCAGACGACGCGGAGGTCACCTTCCTGGATCGGGAGGACGGCCTGATTCTTCATTACACTTCCGGATCTACGGGCAAGCCCAAGGGCGTATTTCACGTTCAGAACGCCATGGTGCAGCACTATCATACCGGCCGCATCGTACTGGATTTGCGCGAGGACGACGTCTACTGGTGCACGGCCGATCCCGGCTGGGTAACGGGAACGTCTTACGGCGTGTTTGCCCCTTGGCTGAACGGTGTGACGAACGTCGTGCGCGGCGGACGCTTCAGCCCGCAGGATTGGTACGCCACAATCGAGAAGTACAAGGTGACGGTATGGTACAGCGCGCCAACCGCTTTCCGCATGCTGATGGGGGCCGGAGACGATGCCGTCAAGTCGTTTGATCTGTCGTGCCTGCGTCACGTGCTGAGCGTAGGCGAGCCGCTTAATCCGGAAGTCGTTCGCTGGGGCAACCGGGTCTACGGCCAGCGCATTCACGATACTTGGTGGATGACGGAGACCGGCGGGCAGTTGATTTGCAACTACCCGAGCATGGAGATTAAGCCGGGGTCGATGGGCAAGCCGATTCCAGGCGTACAGGCGGCTATTATCGACGATCAGGGCAGCGAGCTGCCGCCGTTCCGGATGGGCAATCTGGCGATCAAGACGCCGTGGCCGTCCATGATGCGCAAAATTTGGAACAATCCGACGAAGTATCAAGAGTATTTCCATATACCGGGCTGGTACGTGTCCGGAGATTCGGCCTATAAGGACGACGAAGGCTATTTCTGGTTCCAGGGACGGATCGACGACGTCATTAATACGTCCGGAGAGCGGGTCGGCCCGTTCGAAGTCGAGAGCAAGCTGGTCGAGCATCCGGCCGTCGCCGAAGCGGGAGTCATCGGCAAGCCCGATCCGCTTCGCGGCGAGATCATTAAGGCGTTCATCTCGCTGCGGGAGGGCTACGAGCCGTCCGACGAGCTGAAGGCGGACATCGCCAAGTTCGTCAAGGAAGGTTTGTCCGCTCACGCCTCTCCGCGCGAGATCGAATTCAAGGACAAACTGCCGAAAACGCGCAGCGGCAAAATTATGCGCAGGGTGCTGAAAGCCTGGGAGCTGAACTTGCCGACAGGCGATTTGTCTACGATCGAGGATTAAGGCGCTGCTAACGAGTCAAACAACAGAGGGTGCATTCGCCGTCCGGAAAAGGACGGCGAATGCACCCTCTGTTTCGTTAACCTTTCGTTAGCCTCCGGCTCTCACTTCGACGGAGGCGGTAGGCGTCGATTCCCCGGAGGGGCTGACGGCCGTAATCCGATACCGGCCTGTCGGCTCAGGCGTAATGTATTCGAAGGAAGTCGAGTCGGTCGTACCCAGCAGCTTGTATTTGTCGTTGTCGGCGCTGTGCCAAATCTGATACTGAGTCACGCCCTCCTCCGCCGGATTGGCGTTCCAGGAGAGGATGACGCCGATCTCCGTCGCCCGGGCGTTTAAGCCGCTTGGCGCGGACGGCGCGCCTCCGCCTCCGCCGCTCGGAATTTCCGGAGGGACTTCGGAGCCCGGGTCCTCGATGACCTGCCCGGGGGCGGCCGGTCCTCCCGGCAGCGTGGGATCGACGATGTCGACGCCGCCGGTCGCCACGATCTCGCTTGGCGCCGATTCCTTGCCGGCCACGTCTACAGCGGTCACGTAATATCTGTAGGACTGAGATAAGCTGATGTAATTGACGAATTTCAAATCCTCGCCGGCCGGCAAGGAAGCTTCGACTTTCTGGAAGGCGCCTCCGTTCAGCGACCGGTAAAGACGATAGCCGGCCACGTCCGCCTCCGGCGACGCGCTGAGCGTAATTCTCGCCAAGTTGTCCAGCGTCTCTACCATGACGTTGCGCGGAGGACTCGGCACGGCTCCGTCCTCGACCCTCGGATCGATTTTGGAAGGCGCGCTCTGGGCTGCGTCCTTCGGCAAGTAATAGGAGAGCGGCCTGCGGCTTTGGGCCGACACCTGGCCGAGCTTCGCCTGCAGCTCCTCGATCAGCGTATCCAGAGGCGCCTCCCGGACGATCATGACCGACTCGCGCAGCAGATCCTCCGGCGTGCCTTCTTGCGGCAAGTAGTTAACGCCGTTGTACGAAATATATTTGACCTTGACCAGAGCGTCGTCGGATTCCGTAGGAATAAACTTGCGGTTAAAAATATCGGTGACCAGCTTCCCGGCCTGCCGGGTCAAATCCGTCGGCAGCTTGCCGCTGACGCTCGATACGGTCATCGAGACGATGTCCTTCGGCTTCTCGAACGACGAGGTCGGGAACAGCTCCGGCTTCGCCTCGGTCACTTCGTTCATAATTTTGGCCCAGATCGACCGCGCTCTTCCGTGGCTGTTCGAGGAAAGCGTATGAATCACTTTCTCGTGTCCGACCCACACGCCGAGCGTAATGTCCGGGGTGTAGCCTTCGAACCAGACGTCGCTGTAGTTTTGCGTCGTCCCGGTTTTGCCGACGATCGGGATATTCTTGTAGTTTTTGAACTGCGACATGAGCGTGGTGGCCGTGCCGTTCGTCACGACCGTCCGCAGCATATCGGTCATCAGGTAAGCCGATTGCTCCGAGACGACCCTCTTCGGCTCCAGTTCGTGCTTATGAACGATCTGATTGTTCGCGTCGCGGATTTCCTCGATGAGATACGCATCGTTGAATACGCCTTTGTTCGCGATCGCGGCGTAAGCGTTCGTGAGCTCCTCGACGGACGTGCCGTACTTCAGCCCGCCGATGACGCCCGTCTGGGCTTCGTTGTCTTCCTCGACCAGCGTAGTGATGCCGAGAGAGCGGACGAATTCCCACGAGTCCTGAATGCCGACCTTCTCCAGGAAGATTTTCAGCGCCGGAATATTATAAGAGCTGTTTAACGCTTGGCGCGCCGTAACAAGGCCGGAATACCGGTTGTTGGAGTTTTTCGGAATATGGTAGCCGCCTCCGCCGTTTTTCAGAATGATCGGCGAGTCGTCCAGGACGCTGGCCGGCTGGATCAGCCCTTTGTCGATAGCGGGCAGGTAAGCGGCGACCGGCTTCATGGCCGAGCCCGGCTGCCGGACCATCTGGGTCGCGAAGTTCATCTGCTCGATGTGGAAATCGCGTCCCTCGATCATGCCGAGAATCGCTCCCGTCTTATGATCGATCATGACGGCGGCGACTTGCTCGACGCCCTTCGTCGGATGATCGGGGGCGAAGTTCTCCGGATCTTCCGCGATATCGTGCATCAGGTTGTATACTTTTTTGTCGATGGTCGTTTTGACTCTGTAGCCGCCCCGCAGAAGCTGCGCGCGAGCTTCTTCGATCAGTCCCGAATTTTCTTTTTTCTTCAGATCCTCGCGAGTCAGATCGGGGTTTTGCTTTAATACGAGCAGCTCGGCCGCCTGCCGCTCGACTTCGAGCATCAAATAAGGATAAGTATTGTACGCTTTCTCCGTCGGCTTCGCCAGAGACTTGTAGAGATCGAAAGCGAGCGCTTCCTCGTACTGGGCTTTCGTAATCTTGTTCTCCTCGAGCATGCGGCTCAGGACGAGCTTCTGCCGCTTGACGGCGCGATCGAAGTTCTTCTGGTTGAACTCGCCCTTGCCGTTAAAGGCGGAGTGGAGGGAAGGGAGCTGCGGCACTCCCGCCAGATAAGCCGCCTGGGCGATGTTCAGCTGATCCAGCCTGTCGATGCCGAAGATGCCCTTGGACGCCGCCTTGATGCCGAATACCTGATAGCCGTTGGAGCCGTTGCCGTAAGGCACCTTGTTCAAGTACGCCGTCAAAATTTCTTCTTTGGTTAAATACCGCTCCAGACGAAGCGAGAGGAAAATCTCCTTCGCCTTGCGGCTGGACGTCTGATCCAGCGTGAGGAACACCCAGCGGGCAAGCTGCTGGGTAATCGTGCTTCCGCCGGTTTGGACGCTTTCGTTCAGCAGCTGCTGCTTTACCGCGCGCAGCAATCCGTTCGTATCCACTCCGGGATGGGTGAAGAAGTTTTTATCTTCGATCGAGACGACCGCGTCGATGATGATTTGCGGAATTTGGTCGTAGGTGACCGGCCGGCGGTCTTCTTCCGTGCGCATCTGTCCGATCGGAGTTCCGTCGTTAAAGTACACGAATCCCGTAATCGCGTTCTCGTTAATTTTCTGCTCTATGAATGCGCGATCCCGGATCGGTTCTTCGTGAACGAGGGACGCCACGAAGCCGGCCACCGCTCCGGCGCCGACCAGTCCGGCCAAAATGCCGAACAGAATAAGCCAGAGTACGGTGAACCCCGCGATTTTTCCTGCCGTCTTGAAGCCTTCTCCCTTGCGTTCTGGCTCCGAAGGGGGTTGTTTTGTCGTCGTCATTCTTTGAAATCCTCCTTCAACAAACAGAACTATTATAGCATACATAACCATAGTTTGCCTTCATGGAACAATGGCGGCCGGAACGCGCTGAAGGCGCCCCCTCTGTCCGCCGCGCACGAAGGGGGAGGCGCGGATCGGATCGGCCCCGCCTTCGCTGCTTGCTGTAAGGGTTATACGCAGCAAGCGGGCCGAGGTTGTGTTTTTCCCGACAAAAAAAGGACATCCCGTCGTCATCCGAAGATGAGCGACGGGACGTCCCTCGAACGGCCGTCAGGAGGCTTAGAGCGCGGGCGGGGTGAACGTCCGCGCGGCGAACTCCGCGTCCATCATGAAGAAGGCGTTGCTGTCCTTGTCGATTCGCTTCAGCTTGTTGATGATCGAGTCGAACATCGCTTCCTCCTCGACCTGTTCGTCGATAAACCATTTGAGAAACTGAATCGTCGCGTGCTCGCGGTCGTTCATGGCCAGATCGGACAAGTGGTAGATGCGGCGGGTTACTTCCTGCTCATGCTCGTACGCATGCTCGTAAGCGTCGAGCACCGACGCATATTCGTTGTTCGGAGTGTCCATCCCGGACAACGTCACGCGGATGCCGCGGTCGTTTAAGTATTTGTAGATTTTCATCGCGTGGAACTTCTCTTCCTCCGCCTGCACGGTGAAAAAGTTGGCGAAGCCGTCCAGGCTTTCGCCGGAGCAGTAGGCCGCGATCGCCAAGTAGACGTGAGCGGAATAGAGCTCGTAATTGAGTTGGTCGTTCAGGGCTTTGCTTAACGTTTCGTTTATCATCTCGCGACTCACTCCTTATGGATTCTGCAGATTCTACCCGAATTGTACCATAAAGCGTCGAGTCCTCCTATTCGCTGCTTTAACTTCTCGCGCAGCGCTTCAGGAGAGGGGGGCGATCCGTTCCGTCAATCGAAAGAAAAGCCCCTCGCTTCCTTGTTGGGGAAGACGAGGGGCTTTGGGGTTCTGGAGGACGATTAACGGCTGTAGAACTCGACGATTTGCTTAACGTCGATCTCTTGGGACAGCTCGCCGCGATCCGGAAGACGAGCGTACTTGCCTTCCATAGCGTTGGCGTTGTAGTCCAGGTAGCCAGGAATATGATGGCGACCTTCCAGAGCTTCTTTGATCGATTTCAGGGAGCGGCTGCGCTCGCGAAGACCGATCACATCGCCGACTTGCACCGTATAGGAAGCGATGTCGACCTTCTTGCCGTTCACCGTCACGTGGCCGTGGGAGACCAGCTGACGGGAACCGTAGCGGGAGTTCGCCCAGCCGAGACGGTACACGAGGTTGTCGAGACGGCTTTCCAGCAGGATCAGGAAGTTATCGCCGGCGATCCCTTGCTGCTTCGACGCGCGGTCGAACAGGTTGCGGAACTGCTTCTCGTTCAGCCCGTACATATGGCGAAGCTTTTGTTTCTCTTGCAGCTGCATTCCGTATCCGCTGATTTTGCGGCGTTGGTTGTTGCCGTGCTGTCCCGGAGGGAATGCGCGCTTCAATTCCTTGCCCGATCCGCTCAGGGAGATTCCAAGGCGGCGACTTAACTTGAACTTAGGACCTGTATATCTTGCCATGTGTGAGAAAGCTCCTTTTTCAAAAAGAAATGGTTTTGAAAACGGGTTTCGTTGCGCGGATTGTCCTGAACCGGCAGGTCCGGTTCCAGCAGGGAAGTTCAGCCGCTGCCCGCTGGTGGATCGTCCGAGAGGGTGCCACAAGATCTAAGCCCAGTATTCAACAAGATATATTATAAGAAGTTGCAGGGATTTGTCAAGAAACATTCAATCCCCCCAATTATTTTGGAGCGGAGATTCGTACAGGGCGCCGTAAAGAAAGCGCTTAAAAAAATAAGCCTGAAGACTATGGACTTCTATGAAGCTAGTGCAAAATTCACAGATTCATTGTATATTAAAAAAAAGGGGACATCGGGGATGGAGGTGTCGGGCATGGTTCGCAAGCGGAAATTGCAGCAGCATCACGAATCGCAAGACAATAAGGACAATCCATCCCGCACCCGTCAATGGTTACCGAATTGGCTGCAGAAGCAGGAGCTCACAGAGGCGGATTTGCCTTACGTTCATGATCTGCTGAGGAGAGGCTTCGCAGAGTGGCTGGAGGAGGTCGAAGGCTTTCCCTGGCTCGGAGGGCCGATGGCGCTGCTTCACCCGGACGGAACGAACGTCGTCGGGAACGAAGCCGAGGAGGAGTCGGACGCCGAGTTTCCGTCCTGGAGCGAGGAAGAGATCGGACCGACGGCGGCCAGCAGGGCGCTGGACACTTGTCGTCCGACGCTGATGCGGGCGGAGGAGCATCGACTGGCCAGACTTAAGGAATACGATTCGATCGCCGTGCCGATCTTTACGAGAACGACCGGCTTTCCATGCGCGGTAGTCGCCTGCCTGCTTCCGGCGGGCTCGGCACAGGCCGGCGATCTCAAGCTGCTGCAGGCGGCCGCGCTTCATATCCGCAGCTGTATTTACCGGGATTTCGAGAACTTGTTCGTCGGAGACCTGCTGAGAGAGCGCAAGCTGTCCACGAAGGAGGAGGCGCGCCGAAACATTCTGTTCGGCGTCATGAGACGGCTGAACGACCATATCGATGTGGAGAACGTCCTAACCGAAGTGCTGGACAGCCTGGAGGAGCTGTATCCGATCTGCAAGGCGGATTTGTTCCTGTCGCAAGACTATGCCAGTCCCAACGAGAAGGTCCGCCCTCTGGCCTTCCATCTGAACGATATGGATTTATGCAGAGCCGCGTTCCTGGACGGAAAGATTCGGGAGGAGCTTTCGGCCGAACGCCATCGCATCGCCATACCGCTGTCCGGCAAGCAAGGCGTCTACGGCGTGCTCAGGCTCGATATGCCGGGCAGCCGGTTCGACGAGGCGGACATC
The DNA here is from genome assembly GCF_042654645.1 of Cohnella hongkongensis. NCBI lineage: Bacteria > Bacillati > Bacillota > Bacilli > Caryophanales > Paenibacillaceae > Cohnella > Cohnella hongkongensis. Next base: position 10,867 of record NZ_JBHSEP010000007.1, read on the forward strand.
AGCTTCCTGACGATGCTGGCGGGCGCCGCGGGCGCGGCTTTCGAGAAGGCCAGGCTTCACGAACAGGCCAACGTTCTCGTCGGGGAGCTGCGCCTGATCAACGAGCTTACGCAGCGGCTGAACAGCAGCCTGAAGCTTTCGGAGACGATGCAGTTCGCCTCGGCCGAGCTGCTCAAAATATTCAAATCGGATTATTGCTGCATTCTTCAATTCGACACCGGGCTTCAGCAGTTCGTCGTCATGTCCGCCAACGTGGCGGACATGATCGGGGAGACCTATTCGAAGGAATACGGCTTCTGCGGGGTGATGTGGACGACGAAGGAGCCGATTATTTTGTCCGATTACTGCTCGGCGACTCCCGTCAAGTCCAAGTTCATGGACTTGACGGATTCGCGTTCACTGCTCGCCGCTCCCCTGCTGCTTAACGGGGAGGCGATCGGGGCCGTCATGATCGCCAAGCGCGAGCCCAACCATTTCTCCTACGACAATTACAAGCTGCTGCAGGTGCTGTCGGCCCATCTGGGGCTGGCGATCTCGAACGCTACGCTGCATGCCGAGGTGCGCCGAATGGTCATTACCGACAAGCTGACCGGCTTGTACGCGCGTCATTATCTCAACGAGAGAATCGGCCGCAAGCAGCTGAGAGACCCCTCGGGCTCGCTGATTGTGGTGGATATCGATCATTTTAAAAAGGTGAACGACACTTACGGCCACCAGGTCGGGGACGATATTCTCATCCAGGTGAGCCACATCATACGAACGTCGATCCGCGACAGCGACATCGCCGCCCGCTGGGGCGGAGAGGAGCTCGCCATCTACTTGCCGCTGCTTAACCTGGAGCAGACGCAGCGCGTGGCGGAGCGGATTCGGGAGCGCGTCGAAGCCGAGACGAGCCCGCAGGTGACCGTATCGTGCGGAATCTCGGAATGGCGGCTGCAGGACGCCAAGATCAGCGTCGAGACGCTGTTCTACAAGGCGGATATGGCGCTGTACGAGGCCAAGCACAGAGGACGCAACTGCATCGTCGTCGGCTGACGCGCGATCTTACACGATGAGTCCAGAGGCTGGCTCAAACGTGGTTTTTACTGCGGTAGATCGGCCGGTTTTTCGGAGGGATAAGCGCGAGTGAGGGGTTACATGGCCCCATAACTCGCGCTTTTTGGTTCGTGATTCAGAAAGTAAATTACCAAGGAATGGCTTCTTTTCGTTTGCAGAAACGAGAACGGGCTGTCCCTTAATCCTGTTGGGACGGCCCCAGACGCTGGCGTGACGCTCGTACGGGGCGCGGCGCTCGAGCCGCTCTCCCGCTCGCACCTTCCTTATTCGGGGCGGCGTGCATAGACCCGGCGAATGGGGAAACGATACGAAGCGAAAGGAGGATCGGAATGAAGCGAGCAAAGAAATTATGCGCGATGCTGGGGGGAGCGGGATGGCTTCTTCTGGCGGCAGCCGGCTGCGTCGGTCCGGATGCCCGCATGCCGGCGGACAAGGCGTTCGCCTTATCGGCTTCCGCGCTTTCCGGAACAGACAGCTACGGATTCGCCGGGGAGCTTGCCCTGTACAATCCGAAGGGGAGGATGGAGACGAAGGCGGCTTTCGAGGGAGAGGTCAACCGTCACGGCAGCATGAAGCTGAATTGGACGACATCGGACAAGCCGGAGGGCGAGGCGGAAGGGACGGAGGGCTCCGCCCCGAGCTACCGACCGCTCAGCCTGCTCAAGGCGCTGGGCAGCCGCTCCGCCGCGATCGAGTACGCCGACCCGCCGTCGCCGGGAGTGCCCGTCCGCATCCGGATTCGTCTGGACGAGGAGACGGCGAAACGGCGGATCGCAGACGCTCTTCGGGAGGAGATGGACGAGGTTCGAGCGGATCGGACGCTGTACGGCACAGATCCGGAGCGGGCCCGCCGCAAGCTAGAGGAGGCGAACCGCAAGCTTGAAGCCGCGCTGGCTACGCTGAAGGTCGACACGGTCGTGCTTTGGACGGCGAATTCGAAAAGCTGGTTTCCCATCCGGATGGAGGAGGAGACGGAGCTGTCTTACGCGTGGGAAGGAAAAGCTTACAGCGAGAAACGGATGTCGGAAACGAATTTCCTTGTCAAAGCTTAAGGTGATACAATTAAGCAGGAAATCAAGGGATGGAAAGAAAGGGGCAGTTAGCAAATGAGAGATCCGCGAATCCGGCAGTTGGCCGCTAACCTGGCGGGCTATTCGGTCAACGTGCAGCCGGGCGAAAACGTGCTGATCGAAATGATCGGTTCCGAACGGGAGCTGCTTAAGAGCCTGATCGAAGAGGTGGCCAGGCTGGGCGGCAATCCGTTCGTCGAAATCGAGGACCGTTCGGTGCTGCGCACGCTGCTGCTGCATGCGACCGACGAGCAGCTGGAGACGTGGGCGGCTTACGACCTGGAGCGAATGAAGCGCATGGACGCCTATATCGGCATTCGGGCGGGCGATAATGCGAACGAGCTGGCCGACGTGCCGTCCGACCGAATGAAAGCCTACGACCGTCTCCACCGTCATCCGGTACATATGGAGCAGCGGGTCAAAAAGACGAAATGGGTCATTTTGCGCTACCCGAACAGCGCGATGGCGCAGTCGGCCAACATGAGCACGGAGGCGTTCGAGGATTTTTATTTTAACGTCTGCAACCTCGATTACGCGAAGATGGATCGCGCCATGGATCCGCTTCAGAAGCTGATGGCCCGTACGGATCAGGTCCGCATCGTCGGTCCGGGCACCGATCTGGTTTTCTCGATTAAGGGCATCGGCGCGCAGAAATGCTCCGGAGAACGCAATATTCCAGACGGCGAGGTCTACTCGTGTCCGGTTCGCAACTCCGTGAACGGCACGATCTCGTACAATACGCCGAGCGTATATAACGGCTTCACCTACGAGAACGTCAAGTTCACGTTCGAGAACGGCAAAATCGTCGAAGCGACGGCGAACGACACCGAGCGGATCAACGCGCTTCTGGACAGCGACGACGGCGCCCGCCATATCGGCGAGTTCAGCCTCGGCTTTAACCCTTACATCCTTCATCCGATGAAGGACACGCTGTTCGACGAGAAGATCGCCGGCAGTCTGCACTTTACCCCGGGGCAAGCTTACGAGGTGACCGACAACGGCAATCGGTCGTCCATTCACTGGGATCTCGTGCTCATCCAGCGTCCCGAGTACGGCGGAGGGGAAGTGTACTTCGACGACGTGCTGATCCGCAAGGACGGTCTCTTCGTCCATCCCGAACTGGAGAGACTGAATCCGGATTTCTTGAAATCATGATTTTTTTCCCTTGCGTGAAATTGGGGGAACAAGTTATGATGTGGGAGAGATCGATACGCCTAAAATTTAGGAGGGAATCCTATGTCGAACAATGCGGCCATTGTAGAGTTGTCCCAAACCGCAAACAAGTTCCGTTCTTCTATCGTGCTTCAGGCAGATAACAAGTACATCGATGTAAAGAGCATTCTCGGATTGTTTACTACGCTTGTAGGCAATCTTTCTTATGAGCTCCACGTGCACGGGCCGGACGCCGAGGAAGCGAAGAAAGAGCTCGGCGCCGTTTTCGCCAAGCACGGCTTGAACGTCAAGGTCGTGGAATAATCGTTATGATGAATTGAGCTTCATGGAACTGTTCTTTCGGGCCGCTTTCACGGGGACCTGAAGAACGGTTCTTTTATTTTGTCCGCTTCCGCGAGGAAAAGGCCTCCCGGCTTCATGTTTCCTGCCGGAAAGTTTCGGGAATACGGTCACCTGTCCTTGTGCTTCCGGGCATTATGGTCTAATATAAAAGTGATAGCTGGAAATACGGCAGCAGACGTCTCGTCGTTACGACGGCTGATGGCTTAGATTTGGGAGTAAGGGCACAGGGGGAGTGGGAATGGCAGCATCGGATACCCTAGTCGATCTTCACGAGAAAGCGCTCAGGCTGCTTCAGGAAGACGCCGATAAAATCGAGAAGTTGATCGCGATCCAGATGGAAAACCTGACGACTCGTAAATGCCCGCTATACGAAGAAGTGCTGGACACCCAGATGTACGGCTTCTCACGGGCGGTTGATTTCGCGGTTCGGACTGGACTGGTTGACGAGGGCGCTGGCAAGCTGCTGATCAGTCAATTGGAACGAAATCTGGCGATTCTATACGAAGCGTTGGAAAAGAAAGAAGAGTAGCACCCTGACAGGGCAGGGCTGCTGCTCTTCTTTTTTCGGTCATTCAGCAAGTATAAAATCCTTTTTCTGAATCCCCTCCGACAAAAACGCGATTCTGCGTCCAGAGGACGCCGAAGGCGTTTAGGCTTGGTTCCGGTGGCCTCAGACGAAGAAAAACGAGACCCCGAGAATAACGTAGACGAACAGCAGCAGCATGCCTTCGAACCAGGTCGTCGATCCGTCCCGGGAGATGGAGATCGCAATGAAGACGGCGACGGCGATGGCGGCCAGCTCGATCGTCGTGAAGATCAGGTTCATGCCTCCGCCGAACAGAAGGCTGATAAAGACGAGGGCCGGGGCGACGAATAGCGCGATCTGCAAGCTGCTGCCGACGGCGATTTCGACGGCGGCCCCCATCTTGTTCTTCAGGGCGAGCAAGACGGCCGCGCTGTGCTCCGCCGCATTGCCGACGATGGCCACGACGAAAGCTCCGATGAACAATTCGGACAGTCCGAAGCGGGCCGAGAACGAGTCCAGCGTATGGACGAGCCATTCGCTAATAAAGGCGACCATGACGGTGGCGGCCACGAGCAGGACGACCGACAGCGTCTTGGACCAGCCCGGACCTTCGCCGTGATCGGCTTGCGTGTCCTCCTTTTCAGCCAGCAGATCCTTATGCGTCACCATCGAGTAGATGAGCCAGCCGATGTAGGCGACAATCAGGAAGGCGGCCACAATCTCGCTTATTTTCAACGTGTTCTCGACGGAAATGTGCTCGGTTTTGACGAAGATGGCGGGGATGAACAGCGCAATGACGCTCAGCAGCATCAGCGAAGAGTTCTGCCCGGCCAGATGGACGTTGAATTTCTGTTCCTTGAACTTGAATCCGCCGACCAGCGCGCTTGCGCCGAGAACCAGGAGCAGATTGCCGATAATGGCGCCGGTTAAGCTCGCTTTAACGATCTCGAACATGCCTTCCTTGATGAGGAAGATGGCGATGATCAGCTCCGCGGCGTTGCCGAACGTGGCGTTCAGGAAACCGCCGAGCCGCTGGCCCGCATAGTGGGCGACGGATTCCGTCGCTTTGCCGAGCAGGCCCGCCGCGAACAATATCGCAATGCCGGCCAAGGCGAATTGAAGCTCCGTTCCCCAATGCATATAGTGGGAAAGGGCGCTTAGGAGAAACGTGACGACCAGGAGCGGGTAAAACAATTTTTTCAGCAAGCGGACATCATCTCCAAGGCAAATTTTAAAGAGATCTCTTATGGCATTCCTTACTATACCCAATTTCTGTATGCCGTTAATCGGAAGTTTAGAATAAAGGCGGGGGACCTTCGCTGCGGTTGATTATGGTGTGGTCTTCCATTACAATGGAAGCATAACAGGTCGGGGAGAGTGGCCGCTATGACGGAAGAACTTCAACAGGGTACTATACGGATTTCCGATGACGTCGTTGCCACGATTGCAGGCTTGGCGGCGTTGGAGACACCGGGAATCGCCGCGATGTCGGGCGGCATATCGGAAGGGTTGGCCAAGAGGCTGAGCGGTCGCAACGCCCAGAAGGGCGTATCCGTCGAAGTCGGCCAGGTCGAAGCGGCCATCGACTTGCGTATCGTGGTCCAGTACGGCATTCCGATTCAGGAGGTCGGACGGAGACTGCAGGAGAACGTGCGGGAAGCCGTTCAGAACATGACGGGCTTAAACGTGGTCGAAGTGAACGTCAAGGTCGAAGGCGTAGCCTTCAAAGACGAGGAAACCGAAGAGGCTAACCGGGTGAAGTAACAGATCCGGGAACAGAAGAAAGGGATGTCCGCCAAGCGGACATCCCTTTCTTCTGTTTAACGATAGGCTTTATTGCGAACCGGAGGCGGCGCCGTCTGAGCCGGCCTCTCTACGCGATTGTACTCTCTCGAGACGCTGAGCAGGATGCCCATGCCGGCCATCAGCGTGAGCATCGACGAGCCGCCATAGCTAATAAACGGCAGCGTCACCCCGGTAATCGGAATCGCTCCGCTGACGCCCCCCATATTGATGAGGGCCTGGATGGCGATCAGTGACACCAGACCGACCCCGATCAGCGTGCCGTATACGTCGGGGCATCGCAGCGAGACGATCAGAGCTCTCCATAAGAAAAGCACGTAAAACAATATGAAAATCGTCGTTCCGATAAAGCCGAGCTCTTCTCCGATGACCGCGAAAATAAAGTCGTTGTAGGCATAAGGGAGATAGAACAGCTTCTGGATGCTGTTGCCGAGCCCGGCTCCCGTCAGTCCGCCGTGCCCGAACGCCTGCAGCGAGCGGGTCAGATGATAGCCGCTTCCTTGCGGATCCGCCAACGGATCCAGGAAGGCGGTGAAGCGGTCTCCGCGGAAGCCGAAGCCCGCATCCGGATTCAGCAGCAGATAAAAGCTGGTCCCGAGTCCGGCCAAGCCGATCAGGACGGCGGAGGAGAGCAATATATGCTTCAGATTCGAGCCGCCGGCGACGACGATCGCCGACGCGCACATGACGAGGATCGCGCACGAGCCGAAATCGGGCTGGAGCATGATCAGGAAAGCGAAGAAGCCGACGACGATCATGACGGGCAGAAGCCCTTTTTTAAAATCGCGGAACTTCTCGTCCTTTTTCGCGATGATCGCCGCCAAATACAGGATGATGGCCAGCTTCGCGAATTCGGTCGGCTGAACGCCGAAGGAGCCGACGCCGAGCCAGCTTGTCGCGCCGTTTCTCGTCTCTCCGATGATCGGAACGAGGGCAAGAAGGATCAGGGTGCCGATGAAAAACAGCAGAAACAGCTTTTTGTATTTCTGATAATGGATGTTCATCAGTACGAGCATGACAAACGTGCCTAACCCGACCCACATCAATTGACGCTTCAGGAAGTAGAGAGCGTCATTGTTGTAGTCGGGCTTGGTGACCGCCATGCTTGAGCTGGCGCTGAATACCATGACCAGTCCGAATCCTACGAGCAGAAGCGTCAGAATCAGCAACAGAAAATCTGGCGCGCCGCGCTGGCCGCTCACCGGAGATTTCATCCGTATTCCTCCGCGCTGCCTAGGAGAGCAGCTTCTTCAGATCCTGGGCGCGTTGGTTCGCGGCATTCAAGATCGGCTCGGGAATCGGCGATTCGTAATCCAGTCCGTGCGGGAACGTCGCGCGGCCGATATAGACCGCTTCCACTTCCAGAACGGCGTCCGGATTTTCCAGCTTGCCTTCTACGGCTCTCGTCGCGATGCGCAGGTAATAATCTTGTCCGCTCGAACGGTCGTGAAGCTTCAGATCGTAAGTCGCGCGGCTGTACTCCCATTGCCAGCGAACGAAGCCGAGCTTGTCGCCGGACTCGTCCAGATGACCGAGATCGCTGCGCATTCCGTTTAACCCTGTATTTTCGAGTAGCATGATAATCCTCCTTATGTAGATGCGTCCCACGCGAGGCTTTGGCGCGTTCCGACGCCCTTGTCAGGGCGAGCGCCGTCCATTTCCATGATAGTCGGTTTGCAGGGCTTCTGCAAGCCTGCCTCGGCGGTTAAGTTTCGAACGTTCATTGACAATTCGCCGCCCGTGCCGGTACGGACGGTTACGGAGGCCTGCCGTTTCTGATACAATAATACAAATACGACTACGACTTAAGGAAAGGAGTCGCCGCCATGACGGTTCACGAGCACACGCTGAAGTCTCTGTACGGGGACATGGTACAATGGCGCCGGCACCTTCATCGGCATCCCGAATTAAGCTTTCAGGAATATAAAACGTCGGCCATGATCGCGGAGCTTCTCGAGAAGTGGGGACTGGAAGTCCGTCGCGGAGTCGCGGGGACGGGGGTCGTGGCCCGGCTGGCCGGCGGGCGTCCCGGCAGGACCATTGCGCTGCGGGCGGATATCGACGCCTTGCCGATTCAGGATGCCAAAGCTTGCGAGTACCGTTCGGAAGTGCCGGGGGTAATGCATGCTTGCGGGCACGACGGGCATACGGCCGAATTGCTTGCCGTGGCCCGGTATTACAGCTTGCACCGGGACGAGACGGCCGGCTCGCGCCTCTTTCTGTTCCAGCCGGGAGAGGAGACGCTGCCCGGCGGGGCGATCCGGATGATCGAGGACGGAGCGCTGGACGGTGTCGACGCGATCTACGGCGTCCATCTCTGGTCTCCGATGCCTTGCGGTACGGCGGCGACAAGATCGGGGCCGTTCATGGCGACTCCGGACGAATTCGAGATCGAGATCGTCGGCCGCGGCGGACACGGGGGCTTGCCCCACGAAAGCAAGGACGCCCTCGTGACGGGCGCCGCTCTCGTCTCCGCGCTGCAGACGATCGTATCGCGCAGCGTCAATCCGCTGGATGCGGCCGTTCTGTCCGTGGGCCGCTTCTCCGCGGGCACGGCCAACAACGTGATCGCCGCCAGCAGCATGCTGGCCGGAACGGTGAGATCCTTTAATAAGGAAATGAGGGCGCTTCTCCGCGGCAGAATGGAGCAGATCGTCAAGCATACTTGCGAGATGCACGGATGCGATTACCGGTTCCGCTATATCGAAGGCTATCCTCCCGTCGTGAACGACGAGCGGGAAGCGGAGAGGGTGCTGAGGCAGATCGCCGAGCATCTGCCCGGTTCGGGCACGGCTCCGTGCGAACGGATCATGGCCGGAGAAGACTTCTCTTATTATCTGGAGCGCAAGCCCGGCTGCTTTTTCTTCGTCGGGGCCGGCAGGGAGAGCGGCGATTCGGCGCCCCATCATCATCCGATGTTCGATCTCGAGGAGGAAGCGATGCTGCACGCCGCGCGCCTTCTCGTCGCCGTGGCGGACGACGCCGCGCTGGATTCGGACTAAGCGATTTTTTACCTGTATGGGGGCGTTCCGTTTCGGTCATTCTACTGGAGACCGAACAATGACGCCGGACCGGCCGCCCAGTCGGCGGTACGGCCATATAGGAGGCTCAAGATGAGGAAAATTGCCGACATCATGTCGACCGATTGCGTTACCCTTTCCCGCCAGGCCAGCATTCAGGAAGCGGCGCGCTTGATGAGGGACCACGATATCGGATTTATTCCGGTCGTGGAAAGCCGCAGGCTGATCGGCGTCGTCACCGACCGGGATCTCGTCATTCGCGGCTATGCCGACAACCGTTCCGGCTCGGAATCGCTGGACGAAGTGCTCACGAACGACGTTCGCACCGTGCCGCCCGACCTATCCGTCGACGAAGCCGCGTCGATTATGGCGGCGGAGCAAATTCGCCGGCTGCCGGTCGTCAACAACGGCCATTTGGAAGGCGTCGTCTCGATCGGCGATTTGGCCGTGCGGGAAATTTTCGTCAACGAGGCGGGAGAGGCGCTGAGCGAGATTTCCGAGCACGGCGGCTCCTCTTACGCCCACTAGAAGCGCCAGACCCATTTTCCGTACGGTTCCGGGAAATGGGTTTTTCTATGATGCTTCCGCAGTTATCCAAATCGCTGTCCTGCTCTGAATTCCCTCCGAATGCATGAACCGGGCGGAAGGAGGAAAACCTTGTTAACGACAAGGAGGAATGCCGGATATGAACGCTACACGACCGCTGTGGGTGCAAGCGGACGGCACGCTGCTCGTGGACGAGAGACATCCGGAGTACGCGGCGGCCCGGGATTTTCTCAGAGACGTCGCCATCCTGCAGAAGCGCCCCGGCTTCTGGCATACGTACCGGCTTACCCCGGTGACGCTGTGGAACGCCGCGGCCGCCGGCTGGAGCTGCACCGAGGTGACGGAGAAGCTCGTCGGCCTGTCCCGGTGCCCGCTTCCGGCTCCCGTCGAGCTGTTTATCCGGACGCAGATGGACCGTTACGGGAAAATCCGGCTCGTCCGCGATCACGGCGAGCTGATTTTGTTGGCGGATTCGCCGGAAGCGATGGAGCGCGTCGGCCGGACAGCGTCGGTCGCCCATTGCTTGAACGGGGCTCCGAACGGAACGAAGGCGATCGTCCGTCCCGAAGCCCGGGGCTGGATCAAGCGGGAGCTGGCCGCCCTGGGTCATCCCGTCCGGGACGAGGCCGGCTTTCACGAGGGACAGCCGCTTTCCGTGTCGCTGCGAACGGAGACGGTCGACGGCCGGCCGATCGAGCTGAGAGACTATCAGAGGGAGGCGGTCAACGCGCTGCTGAATCCAAACGCGGGCAGCGGCATCGTCGTGCTGCCCTGCGGCGCAGGCAAAACGTGGGTCGGCATGGCCGCTCTCGCCCGGCTGCAGCGCGAGACGCTGATTCTGACGCCCAACGGCGTCTCGGTGGCGCAATGGATCTCGGAGCTGCTGCGGAATACGACGCTGACCCGGGACGAGGTCGGCGAATATACGGGACAGTCGAAGAACGTGAGGCCGGTGACGGTGGCGACCTATCAGGTGCTCACTTACCGTTCGGCCAGGAGCGAGGAGTATCCTCATCTGGAACTGTTCGTCAATCGCGACTGGGGGCTGATCATCTACGACGAAGTGCATCTGCTGCCGGCCCCGGTGTTTCGGATGACGGCGGACATCCAGGCGACGCGGCGGCTGGGGCTGACGGCGACGCTCGTTCGCGAGGACGGACGGGAGGAGGACGCCTTCTCGCTGATCGGTCCGAAGAGGTACGAGCTGCCCTGGCGGACGATGGAGGCGCGAGGCTGGATCGCCGAGGCGGAGTGCACCGAGGTGCGCGTGCCGATGGAGCCGGCGGCCGCCGCCCGCTACATGGCGGCTCCCAAGAGCCGGCGCAACCGAATCGCCGGGGAAAATCCGCGCAAGACGGAGGTCGTCAGGGCGCTGTTGCAGCGGCATGACGGCGTTCCAACTCTGGTCATCGGGCAGTATCTCGATCAGCTGCACGCGCTGTCGGAGCAGCTGGGTCTGCCGCTGGTGACCGGCGAGATGCCGCTGCGCGGGCGCAAGGAGCTGTTCGATCGCTTTAGGCGGGGGGACATCGGCGTGCTGCTCGTGTCCAAAGTGGCCAATTTCGCCGTCGATCTTCCGGATGCGGCCGTGGCGATCCAAGTTTCCGGCAGCTTCGGCTCTCGTCAGGAGGAGGCTCAGCGGCTGGGGCGCATTTTGCGCCCGAAAAAAAACGGCCTCAAAGCGAGGTTCTATTCTCTCGTCAGCGAGGGGACGGACGAGGTGGAGTTTTCGCGCAATCGCGGACGCTTTTTGCTTGAGCAGGGATATCCCTACGCGATCGACTGTTGGGAAGGCGGCCGAATCGGGGAAGCGGCCGGGGAGGCGCGCGTATGAACGTCGCGCGGTCTGTGGAGAGGCTGCCGGACGCGATGAAGCGGCTCGTAACGGCCGACCCGGCGGTTCTCGCGAGAATGGAGCCGGGCATGGAGCTGGCGGACGTGCTGTCCGACCGGAGCTGGGCGGAAGATTGGCTCCGCCGCAGCGGCGACGGCGCCCAGCTGGCGGTGCTCAAGGGCGTGCTGAAGAAATACGGCGCCGCCCCGTTCGAGATGGAGCGCATGGCGGCGCGCGCGGAGGAGGAGTTCGGCCTGACGGGGGCGGAGGCTCGCGTCGCGATCGCAAGGCTGCGAAGAAGCGGCGTCCTCTTCGCGGTGCGCAAAAGCTGGGGGGACCGGCTGTTCTACGTGCCGGAGGACGCGGTGGCGATGTGGCAGCCGCTGGTGCTGCCTGCGAACAACCGGCCGCTTCCCCCGGAAGCAAGCGGCGAAGTCGCGCCGAGCGCATCGGGCGGGAGACGGACGCTGGCGCTGGAGCTGCTGTCCGCCTGGGGGGAGATCGCCGGCGGGCCGTTAACGCGAACGGTCAAGGGGGCTCCGCAGCAAGCGGCGGCGGCCCGGATCGCAGCGGCGATGACGCTCCGGCCGGAGGAGCTGGAAGGCTGGCTGCCGCCGTACCCTTATTCCGAGCTGCTGCCGCCGCAGGCGATGCTTGCGCTCGATCTCGGCTTGGTATACGGCGTGCTGGAGGAGCGCGACGGCGTCGTCGGCGCCAGCGGCGAAGGGCTGGAAGGCTGGCTGGCTCAGCCGCTGCAGGAGGCCGAGCGCGGCTTGCAAAAGCTGGTGACGACCCGGTACGCTTCGGCGGATCCGGCCTGCCATCTGACCTTCTCGGCGGCGCTCGCTCTCGGCGGCGAAGGCTGGCATACCGCGGGTAGGCTCTACGAGTGGCAGAGCCGGGAAGAAGCCGACAGGCGGTTGTCGCTGCTGGAGGCGTTCGGGTGGATCGAACGCGGTACGTGGCGGGGGCAGCCTGTCATCCGGAAGCGGACGGGACCTGACGGCCGGGAGGAGGAGGGAGCCTTCTTCGTGCAGCCCGACGGGGAAATTCTCGTGCCGCCGGAAATTGGTCTGAGAGCCCGCTGGACGTTATCGGAGATCGCCGAGCCGGAGAAGGCGGACCGGATGAGCGTCTATCGGCTGACTTCTCGCTCGTGCGAGCGGGCTTTCCGCGCCGGCCATTCGCTGGCGGATACGCTGGCTTTTCTGGAGACGGGCTCCGGCGCTCCGCTTCCGCCGCCGGTCTCCTCAGCGCTGCGAGACTGGTTCGCATCGCTCGGGAGAACGGAGCTGGCCGAAGCGCTGGTGCTGCGGACGGACAGTCGGGAGATCGCCGATCTGCTGGAGCGCGATGCGGAAATCGCGGACATGGTCGCGGACAGGATCGGCGACCGGCATTTCCTGATCCGACCGGATTGCGGCAAGCGAGTGCGCGCCAGGCTGAGGAAGGTCGGATTTCCGCCCGCGGAAGCCGGGGCTCCGGCGCGGGAGCGCCGAAGCGGGCAAGCCGCTCCGGCCGACGCCGAGCGGGGCTGGATCGGCTTCCGCCCGGCTTTGTCCGCCTTCGAAGCCGATAGAGGACTGTTCGGCGCGGACGACCTGTTCCCGGGGCTGTCGGACATTCCGGCGGCCTGGGTAACCCGGCCGAGAACCTATCACCCTTCGACGAGCAAGCGGCTGATCGAGAGGGCCGTCGAGTGGCAGGCGGCCGTCCGTCTGGAACGGGACGGCGAGACTCGCCTGTTTGCCCCTCGCCGCCTGCGCGAGATCGGAGCCTCCTGGGTAGCCGAAGGGCGATGGCTGCCGGAGGAGGACCGGTCCGGTCCAAGCGGCGCGTCGGCGGAATCCGCCGTCCGGGCGGAGGAGGTCTCCGAGCTGATGATCGTTCTGCCCGCCCTGGAGGAGCTGGAAACCGATTGACCGTACGAGCTCATCTTGTGTTATGATAGGGGAGGAAGACAAAGCCGAATGGTGAGGTGAGCCGATGGCCGGCATGACGCAAATCCTCCCCGCGGCGGAACTTAGCGCGACGGAGCCCGCCGATCTGGCGCTGCTTCTGACTCGCGCTTACGAGCTGGGGGAGTCGCTTGTCCGATCCGCCTCCGCTGCGGAATACGCTTATTGGAAAGCGGAGGTTCTGCAGGACGCCAAGGTACAGGACTTGAAGAAGCAGTTCCTTCAAGCGAAGGAGAAGTTCGCCGAGTGCGAGCGGTTCGGAAGGTTTCATCCGGATTACAACGCCGCGTTGGAGCAAGTGTACGAAGCGCAGAAGCGGCTGGACGAGGTGGAATCCGTACGCAAGTACAAAGCGGCGGAGAACTCCTTGGACGAGCTGCTGACTGATATATCCAGAACGCTGGCTTTTGCCGTTTCGCAAAGCATTAAAGTTCCGGACAACAATCCCAATCCGAAAGCTTCGGGCTGCGGCAACGGGGGCAGCTGCTCCTGCGGGAGCGGAGGCTGCGGGTAACAGATTTTCCAGTTCAGACGGAGGTTGGACATGTTTGCCGAACGGACAGGATACATCGTATGGTTCAGCGATTCGAAGGCGGCCAGGGGCTTGGACAAGTACGGCACGCTCCATTATTTGTCCCGCAAAATGCATTACGCCGTCATGTATATGAACGCGGACGTAGCGGAAGAGACGGTTCGCCATTTGCAGCGGCTGCCCTTCGTGCGCAAGGTGGAACGCTCCTACCGGAACGAGATCAAAACCGAGTACGAGAAGAACGTACCGGATAAAACGCGGTTTTACGGCCTGTAAGCGAAAGGGGACGGGCGATCGGAGAGAAGAACCGAGAATCTGTCGGGCGCTTCCTCCGGTTGCCGGCTCCCGGAACGCCGACGAACCGTCCGCTTCTTACGCTAACAAGAGTCGGCCTTGTCTGGGGTCGGCTCTTTTCTTTTCGCCGGAAAACCCGAATTGTGAAAGTTTGCAATTGACGAATAGGGAAAAGGACTATTAAACTAGTATCTGATTCTTTGTTTATCGCTTTCACAGGAAGAGGCAAGGCTTTCACCCGCTCTAGAAAAACAAATGGGATAAAGGGGTAATGAAACTTGAAAAAGAAACTGATGACGACCGTGATGCTGTCCGCAGCGGCGCTGGCGGTGCTGGCGGGATGCGGCGGCAAGAACGAAGGGGCCGGCAGCGGCAGCTACAAAATCGCCATCTCCCAGATCGTCGAGCATCCTTCTCTCGACGCGACCCGGGAAGGCTTCCTCAAGGCGCTGGAAGACGCCGGCATTAAGGAAGGCGACAACCTGAAGGTCGATCTGAACATCGCGCAGGGCGACTCGACGAACAATCTGTCGATCGCGCAGAAGATCGCGGCGGACAAATACGATCTCGCGCTCGGCATCGCCACGCCTTCCGCCCTGTCGCTCGCCCAGAACGTCAAAGATTTTCCGGTGCTGTTCGCGGCCGTCACCGACCCGCTCGCCGACAAAGTCGTCAGCAGCCTGGAGAAGCCGGGCGGCAACATCTCCGGAGCGTCCGACACGAATCCGGAAGCGATCGTCCAGCTGATGGATTTCATCGCCTCCGATTTTCCCGATGTGAAGAATGTCGGCATCGTCATCAACGAAGGCGAGTCCAACGCCGTCATCATGGCGAAGAAAGCCGAGGAGGCGCTCGCCGCCCACGGCATCAAGCTGGTTAGAGCCGCCGCTTCGACTTCGTCCGAAGTGAAGCAAGCCGCCGAATCGCTGGTCGGCCGCGCGGATGCGATCTACATTACGCTGGACAATACGGTCGTAACGGGAGCCGACTCGATCATTCAAGTAGCCAACGACAACAAGCTGCCGTTCTTCTCCAGCGACCGCGACACGGTCGAGAAGGGCGCGTTCGCGACGGTCGGGTTCAAATATTACGACCACGGCTACCAGGTCGGCCAGATGGCGGTCGACATTCTGAAGAACGGCAAGGATCCCGCCGAAATGCCGGTTTCCGTTCCGGATAAGCTCGACCTGATTCTGAACCTGAAGGCGGCCGAGGCGCAGGGCGTCGTCGTTACGGACGCTATGAAGGACAAGGTCAAGGACAAGGAAAACAATATTATCCAGTAAACGGATCAAAATGGGGTGAACGGCTCCCGGTCGTTCGCCCCATTGGTTTGTGAGGAGGCTTATCGATGATTGATTCGATCTACGGAGCCGTTGCGCTGGGCTTGCTGTATGCATTGATGGCGCTGGGAGTATACATCACGTTCCGCATCTTGGATTTTCCCGACCTGACCGTCGACGGAAGCTTCGCGACGGGCGGGGGCATCGCTGCGATCATGATCTCGACGGGCTATCATCCCGCACTTGCCACGCTGGCCGCTTTCGGAGGCGGGCTTCTCGCGGGAGTCTGCACCGGACTGCTCCATACGAAAGGAAAGATCAACGGCTTGCTGGCCGGCATTCTGATGATGATTGCGCTTCACTCGATCAACATCCGGATTATGGGGCGCCCGAACGTGTCTATCGTCAATATGGATACGCTGATCTCTTCCATCGTGAAGCCGGTCGGGCTGTTTATTCTCATTATGGGCATTGCGGTTTTGATCGTGAAGCTGCTGCTCGACGCGTTCTTTCATACGGATATGGGGCTTGCGCTGAGAGCGACGGGCGATAACGAGCGGATGATCCGCAGCTTCGGCGCGAATACGGACGGAGCGAAAATCGTAGGCGTCAGCTTGTCCAACGGTCTGGTCGCGCTGTCCGGCGCGCTCATCGCCCAGCAAGGCGGCTTCGCCGACGTAACGATGGGCGTCGGAATGATCGTGATCGGTCTGGCTTCGGTCATCATCGGCGAAGCGATCTTCGGCGCGAGAACGGTGTTCATGGCGACGCTGGCCGTCGTCGTCGGCGCGATCGTATACCGGATCGTCATTGCCGTGGCGCTGCGCATCGAGCTGTTCGAAGCCTCCGACCTGAAGCTCGTGACGGCCCTGATCGTCATCGTCGCGCTCGTCGTTCCGTACGTGCGGCGCGTCATGATGCAGCGAAGCATTGCCAAGAAGCGCTCCGAGGAGCTGCTGACGGTGATCGCTCCGGATCAAGGAGGGAAAGCCTGATGCTCGATCTAACGAACGTTACGAAGCTGTTTAATCCGGGAACGCCGGACGAGAAGATTGCGCTGATGAACGCGAACCTGACGATCAAGGCCGGCGATTTCGTCACCGTCATCGGGAGCAACGGCGCCGGCAAGTCGACGCTCATGAACCTGATCTCGGGCGTCATGAAGCCGGACATCGGCGCCATCCGAATCGACGGTACCGAGGTGCACGGGCTGCCCGAGTACAAAAGAAGCCGTTGGATCGGCCGGGTTTTTCAGGATCCGATGGCCGGCACGGCGCCGCGAATGACGATCGAGGAAAATCTGACGATGGCCTACAAGCGCGGCCAGACGCGCGGACTGGGCTGGGGAGCGACGGCGGCCAAACGGAAGCTGTTCCGCGAGCAGCTCAGCCGTCTGGGCATCGGCCTCGAGAATCGGATGAGCGCCAAAGTCGGCCTGCTGTCCGGCGGCGAGCGGCAAGCGCTCAGCCTGCTGATGTCGACGTTCACCAAGCCGCAAATTTTGCTGCTCGACGAGCATACGGCCGCGCTCGATCCGGCCAGGGCCGAGCTGATTACCCGGCTGACGGATGAAATCGTGCGGGATATGAAGCTGACGACTCTGATGGTGACTCATAATATGGAGCAGGCGATCCGCCTCGGCAACCGGTTGATTATGATGGACAAGGGCCGCATCATTCTCGACGTTCCCGAGGAGCGCAAAGCGAATCTCACGGTCGCGGATCTGCTGCGGGAATTCGAAAGAATCAGCGGTCATCAGCTTGCCGACGACCGCATCGTACTGGGGTAAACAGGGCTGTCCCCGATCATCCTGCGATGATCCGAGGGCGGCTCTTTTTTCTTCTCGGGAAAATTTTCCATCTGTCTATTTTATTGTTGAATCGTAGGGAATAGATGCTGTAGAATGTACTTAAGTTCCTAGAAACGCATGATGCTAGTGATTCAGAAGACCTACAATCGGGAAGGAGATGGCCCGGTGAAGGATAAGCATACGGAGCGGTGGAGCACCTACGAGCCCTTTCATGTCGTTCTTGGGGACAAGAGAATTTCCGACATCATCATTACGAACCATGCGCGCTCCCGTTGGTCGGATCGAGTGGAGCAGGAGAAGACGGGCTATTCCGATATCGCCGAATTTATGTGGGAATGCTTGAAGGAAGGCCGCGTCGTGTCCTATTACAGGAACGAACAGGACGTCTACACGATCGATGACGATCTTGTTTTCGTGGCGGAGTTTTCCGTCAGCGAGTCGGATACGGATCTGCTCGGCAATCCTCTTCACAAGATGATCGTTGTCACCTTTCTCGGAAGAATGTCCGAGACGATGGAGCTTCGGGATTTGAAAACTTACTATTCCTGGCTGCGCCATTCCAGGCGCATGACCTTAATTAAAAACAACCGCAAACGGCGCTAGCGTCGTCCGTGGGCGGTCGGAACGGCCGGGCGGAGGGGCACCCTCCCCCCGGCCGTTCGCATTCTATGGTATAATGCGAGAAAAAAAGACGGACGGGAAGGCGGAAACCGATGGCGCTGAACGTGCACCAACTTCATATTTTTTACACCGTAGCGGAGAGGGGCAGCTTCTCTGCGGCGGCGCTGACCTTGCATATGACCCAGCCCGCCGTGACGATGCAGGTTCAAGCGTTGGAGGAACGGTTCGGAACGAAGCTGTTCAACCGGACGACCAAACGGCTGGAGCTGACGGAGGCGGGCCATCGCCTGCTTCCCCAGGCCCGCCGAGCGGTGGAGCTGATGCGGGATACGGACCGGATGATGACGCAGTACATCGAGGAGTTAAAGGGAAGGCTGCAGTTCGCGGCCAGTCTGACGATCGGGGAATACGTGCTGCCGAGGCTGCTCGGCAGCTTCCTGAGGAGATTTCCGGACATCTCCGTCGATATGAAGGTGATGAATACGACCGAGATCGTCGAAGCGGTCGCCCATCAAGGGCTGGATTTCGGCATCATCGAGGCGCCGTGCGACGTTCCGGGCATCGAGGCCCAGGCGGTCATGGACGACGAGCTGATGCTCATCGCTCCGGCCAACCACCCGTTCGCCTCGCGCGATCAGGTGTCTCTCGAGGAGGCGATTCGCGAGCCGTTCGTGCTGCGGGAGAAAGGGTCGGGGACGAGGCAGATTATGGAAGACGAGCTGCAGCGCCACGGCGTTACCGACGAACGGCTGAAGGTCGTCAGCGAGTTCGGGAGCACCGGGGCGGTCAAATCCGCCGTAGAGGCCGGTCTGGGCCTGTCGCTGCTGTCCGTATGGACGATTAAGCACGAGCTTGCACTGGGGCTGCTGAAGCCGGTCAGAATTTCCGGCGCGAGCTTCAGGCGGCAGTTTTATTCCGTGCGGCTGCGTTCGTCGCTGCTGCCGATGCCGGCCGTCGCTCTGTTGAGCGAATTGGGGGAGCTGTCCCATGAGTAGCCGCGCGGATCTGCATACGCATACGACGGCTTCGGACGGGATGTTCGCACCGGCGGTTAACGTGAGGATGGCGAAGGAAGCGGGACTGGCCGCGGTGGCGATCACCGATCACGATACGGTGGCGGGCGTCCGCGAAGCGATGGAGGCCGGTCTGGAGCACGGCATCGTTGTCGTGCCCGGCGTCGAGCTCGGCACGGTGACGGACGGCCAGGACATCCATGTGCTCGGCTACGGCTTTGCTTTGGAAGACCAGACTTGGCTGGCCCGGCTGGCGGCGCTTCGAGAGGGGAGGAACAGCCGGAACGAGCGCATCCTCGACAAGCTGGCCCAGCTCGGCATGCCGGTCACGCCGGAGGAGCTGGCGGCTGCGGCCGGTCGGACCGCAAGCAAGGATCGGTCGGTCGGCCGGCCCCACATCGCCCAGGCGATGGTCGACAAAGGCTACGTCAACGACGCGAGGGAAGCGTTCGATCTCTGGCTTGCGGAAGGGAAGCCGGGGTATGCGCGGCAGACGCGCGCGACCCCCCGGGAAGCGATCGCCTGGATTCACGAGGCGGGCGGCGCAGCCGTGATCGCTCATCCGGGCATTTACGGTAACGACGAGCTTGTGCTCTCGCTGCCGGAGCAGGGAGCGGACGGGCTGGAGGCCTATCACTCGGAGCACGACCCGGAGCAGGAACGGCGCTACGCCGAGTGGGCCGCCGCCCGCGGCAAGCTGGCGACCGGCGGCTCGGACTTTCACGGCATTCGAGAGGGGAAGGCTTATCACGGGGCGATCGGCTGCCGAAGCGTGGACGCCGGCATCGTCGAGCGGCTTGCCGGAAGGACGCGGTAGCTCGCGGTTATTTGATCGAAGAGGGCAGCTGCCGGATCCGGTCTTCGTCGGGAGTGACGAACAGCGTTTTCTGGCCGTCGTAGATGACGAAGCCCGGCTTGGCTCCGTTCGGCTTGCGCACGCTGCGAATCAGCGTATAATCGACGGGCACGCTGCTCGACGATCTGGCCTTGCTGTAATGAGCGGCCAGCATCGCCGCCTCATGCAGCGTCTCTTCCCCGAACTCCTTGCCGCGAATGAGCACGTGGGAGCCGGGAATGTCCTTCGTATGCAGCCAAGTGTCCGTGGCGGCGGCGAGACGGTTCGTAATATAGTCGTTTTGCGTGTTGTTTTTGCCGACGTAGATCGGAACGCCCTCGCTCGACGTGTAGCAGAGTACGGCGGGCCGGTCTTTTTTCCTTTTCTTGGCCCCCCGCTTGACGCCCCGCTCCCGAATGTAGCCCTGCTCGACAAGCTCGTCCCGAATTTCTCCGATGTCGTCCGGGCCGGCCGATTCCAGTCCCTGCAGCACCGAGGCCAGATAGGCGAGCTCCGTTCTTGTCGCCTCGATCTGCTCGGAGACCGCTTCCCGGCTGTTCTTCAGCTTGTTGTACTTGCGGAAATACCGCTGGGCGTTCTCGTTGGGCGTCAGCAGCGGGTCGAGCTCAATCGTTCTCGAAGGCTGGTCTTCCTCGTAGTAGTCGGTGACTTCGACGGAAGCGTCGCCCCGCTGGAAGGCGTACAGATGGGCGGTCAGCAGCTCTCCGAGACGGCGGAAGCGGTCCGCCTCCGCCGCTTCGTCGAGCGTCTCCCGAAGCTTGATCAGCTTTTTTTCGTTTTTGGCGATTTCGTTCAGCAGGAAACGGTTCAAGTCGGTCGTCCGCTGCCGGACCAGATCGCGGGAAGCCTTGTCGCGGTAAAAATGATCCAGACATTCGTGCATGGACGGGAAGGATCTCTTCTCCCCTTCGAGATGGGTTAGAGCGAGCGCGGAGAACGCGATTTTGCCGTTGTTCATGACGACTTGGTTCGGCTCGTACGCCTCCCGGCGAACCTGATCGAACGCTTCCCGGAACGCTCCGCGCAGCTCCTGCGGGTGGCGGGAAGCCCGGAAAGCGATCTCCCGCGACAGCAGCGGGCTCAGCCCGGTGAAGGCTCCCAGCAGAGCGTCGGAAACTGCGCTGACGTAATCGTCGTCCCGGATGTCCGGCAAACCGCCGCTGCGGGACGCCCATTCGTCGAACTCGCTGTCGCCGATGGAGAGCGGATCGGCTTTGTTCTGTTCCGGCGGGGCGACGTACGCGCTTCCGGGAAGGACGACCCGATAGCTGCTGATCGCGGGGGTGACATGCCGGATGCCGTCGTGCACGACGCCGGTGACCGGATCCATCAGAATGATGTTGCTGTGGCGGCCCATAATCTCGATGACGATCCGCTTCAGGGACGCGTCCCCGAGCTCGTCCCGATGCCGGACGTCGAGCTCCACGATTCTTTCCAGGCCGACCTGGCGAACGGCCTCGATTACGCCGCCCTCGCAATATTTGCGCAGCAGCATGCAGAACATCGGCGGCTCCGAAGGGTTGGCCCACACTTGTTCCGTCCAGTGCAGTCGGGGCATCGAAGGGTGAGCGGACAGCAGCAGCTTGCCGCCCGAGCCTTGTCCGCGTATATGCAAGATCAGTTCGTTGTCCGTTGGCTGATAAATTTTAAGAATGCGCGCTTTCACGCACGGTTGCAGCTCGCGCACGAGCGCTCTGACGACAATTCCGTCCAATGACATGGCTGTAGCTCCTGATTTTTCTCATAGAGTGATGGTTACCGCCTTTTATGATGCCATACATTTTCGGAAAGGGAAAGCGCGGAGGCTTCCATAGCCGCTCTTTTTAATGATCCTTTTACGGAAGCTTGGGCGCCGGCGAACGAAGGTGTTGGCGGCGAAGCGGCTGATCTGCCGTCCTCTCGGATGACGGCGGAGGCAGCCGCTTTCGGCATGCTTGGCGGTCGGCAATCCTCGTACAACCCCCGGGGATATTTCCCGGCTTGTCTGAATACATATAGGTCAAGAACCGCAAGCGGATATGACGGAAGGGGTTGACGATCTTGGAAGGTCAGGCATGGCACCAGCTAAGCGAGGAGCAATTGGTGAAGGCGCTGGATACCGACGGCGTTAAAGGATTGTCGCGGGAGCAGGCGGCGGAACGGCTACAGACGCTCGGGCCCAACGAGCTCGCCGAGAAGCGCGGAGATTCTCCGCTGAAGCTGCTGCTGAATCAGTTCAAGGATTTTATGGTGCTCGTGCTGGTGGGCGCGACGGTCGTCTCCGGGCTGCTCGGGGAGATGCTCGACGCGCTCACGATTATCGCGATCATTCTCATTAACGGCGTGCTGGGCTTCTACCAGGAGTATCGGGCCGAGCGGTCCCTCCGGGCGCTGAAGGAGCTGTCCGCGCCCTTTGCCAAAGTCGTCCGGGACGGCGAGCTGCTGCATATTCCCGCCAGAGATCTCGTCGCGGGAGACGTTGTGCTTCTGGAAAGCGGAGACCGGGTGCCTGCCGATCTTCGTTTCTTGGAATGCAACGACTGCTCGGTGGACGAATCGGCGCTGACGGGCGAGTCGGTGCCGGTCGCCAAGACGGCCGGCAAGCTGATCTCGCCGGAGCTGGCGCTCGGGGACCGGCGAAATTGCGGTTACCTCGGAACGATGGTGACGCGAGGCACGGCGAAGGGGATCGTGACCGTTACGGGCATGCGGACGGAAATGGGGAAAATCGCCGATCTGATCCAGCAGACGGAGGAGGCCGAAACCCCGCTTCAGCATCGTCTCGAGCAGCTGGGAAAAATCTTGATCGTCGTGGCGCTCGCGTTGACGGTTGTCGTTGTTCTCGCCGGTATCTTGCACGGACAACCTATTTACGACATGTTCCTGGCCGGCGTCAGCCTGGCCGTCGCCGCCATCCCGGAAGGTCTTCCGGCGATCGTCACGATCGCGCTGGCGCTTGGCGTGCAGCGAATGATCAAGCGCAAGGCGATCGTGCGCAAGCTGCCTTCCGTCGAGACGCTCGGCTGCGCCTCCGTCATTTGCTCCGACAAGACCGGGACGCTGACGCAAAACAAAATGACGGTGACGCAGCTGTGGTTAGGAGGCCGGAAGGTCGAGGTTACCGGGGAAGGCTACGAGCCGGTCGGAACGCTGAAGGAGAACGGCAAAAGCATCGACATGAAGGGCGACGCCGCTCTGCGCCGGCTGACGCAGATCGCGGCGCTCTGCAACAACTCGGATCTGTCCCAGCAGGAGAAAGCGGAGGAAGGGAAGAAACGCAAGCCGGGCAAGGGCGAGCCCGCGGCCGAGGACGGGCTGGAATGGAAAATCAAAGGGGATCCTACCGAAGCAGCGCTGCTCGTGCTGGCGGCGAAGACCGGATTGGTCAAATCTGCGCTGCAAAGCCTGTACACGCGAATTCGGGAATTCCCGTTCGACGCCGAGCGCAAGCGCATGTCGGTGCTCGTGTCCCATCAAGGCGGCAAGCTGGTCTGCACCAAGGGAGCCCCCGACATGCTCGTCGGCCAGTGCGCCTACGTCCTGTGGGACGATCAGGTCGTTCCGTTCACCCCCTCGCTGAAGATGAAGGTGCTGGCGGCGAACGAGGCGATGGCGAGAGATTCGCTGCGCGTCCTGGGCATGGCGTATCGGGACGTCAAAGGACATGAAGGATGCGAGAGCAGCGAGCAGGCCGAGAGCGGGCTCATCTTCGTCGGACTGACGGGAATGATGGACCCGCCGAGGAAGGAAGTGAAGGAAGCGATCTACAAGTGCCGCCAGGCCGGCATCAAGACGGTCATGATTACCGGAGATCACGGCACGACGGCGGAGGCGATCGCGAAGACGCTCGGCATTATCGGCCGCGAGGGCCGGGTCATTACCGGAACGGAGCTGTCCGCGATGTCCGACGAGGAGCTGGAGAAGATCGCCGACGACGTGAACGTATACGCTCGCGTCTCGCCCGAGCATAAGCTGAGAATTGTGCAGGCGCTGCAGCGCCGCGGGCACGTCGTGGCGATGACGGGCGACGGGGTCAACGACGCCCCGGCGGTCAAGGCGGCCGACATCGGCATCGCGATGGGCATCACCGGGACCGACGTGACGAAGGAAGCGTCCGCGCTCGTGCTGTCGGACGATAACTTCTCGAGCATCGTCGCCGCCGTAGAGGAAGGGCGGGGCATCTACGAGAATATCCGCAAGTTTATCCGCTACTTGCTGGCGTCCAACGTCGGCGAGATTATGACGATGTTCCTGGCGATGATGGCCGGGCTCCCGCTTCCTCTCGTTCCGATCCAGATTTTGTGGGTCAACCTGGTGACGGACGGTCTGCCCGCGATGGCGCTCGGCGTCGACCAGGCGGAGAGCGACCTGATGCAGCAGAAGCCGCGTCCGGCCAAGGAGAACATTTTCGCCAGGCGGCTCGGCTGGAAGATTGTCAGCCGCGGCGTGCTGATCGGCCTCTGCACGCTCGGCGCGTTCGTGCTTGCTTTAAGAGCGGGAGAGGGGCAGCCGGACCAGCTCGTTCACGCGCAGACCGTCGCGTTCGCCACGCTCGTCATGGCGCAGCTCATTCACGTCTTCGACTGCCGCAGCTCTCGCTCGATTTTCCATCGGAAGCTGCTGGAGAACAAATTCCTCGTCCTGGCGGTGCTGTCTTCGCTGGCGCTGATGCTGGCCGTGCTGTACATCGAGCCGCTGCAGCCGGTGTTCAAAACCGTTCCGCTCGATCTGCGCGATTGGGCGCTCGTCATCGTCGCCGCGGGCATTCCGACGTTCGCGATGGGGGCGGGCAGCGTCTGGGGCTCCTCGAAGCAGAAGAGGAAAAGAGCCAAAATCTCTTATGGAGGCAACTCGACCTCGGCGAGACCGGCCAGATAACGGGTTGTCCTCAACGCAGCCTGGCGCTCCGTTTCACGGGGCGTCCGGCTGTTTTTTATCGGGTATCAGTACGCAGTCGCGCCCTGACAGCGCGCTCCGCCGCGTTCTCTTTTGAACTCGCCGCCAAGGGGCGATCCGGCTATGCAGCGGCCGTCCATCGTGTATAATGGACGTTATCGAACTTGAGTTCATGATGGAGGAATGCAGACATGCAGGCTAGCCAAAAAATATTGTTGCTCGGATCGGGCGAGCTCGGCAAGGAAGTCGTCATCGAAGCGCAGCGGCTCGGCCTGGAGACGGTGGCGGTCGATCGTTATGAGGGGGCGCCGGCGATGCAGGTCGCGCATCGCAGCTATGTGATCGATATGCTGGACAAGCAGGCGCTGAGGGAAGTCGTCGAACGGGAAAAGCCGGATCTGATCGTGCCCGAGATCGAAGCGATCGCCACCAGCGAGCTGCTGAAGCTGGAGGAGGAAGGCTATCGGGTCATCCCGACCGCCCGCGCGGCGCGCCTGACGATGGACCGCGAAGGCATTCGCCGGCTGGCGGCCGAGACGCTGGGCTTGCCTACGGCCGCGTACCGGTTCGCCGATACGTACGAGCAATTTGCCGAGGCGGCGAAGGAGATGGGCTTTCCGTGCGTCGTGAAGCCGCTGATGAGCTCGTCCGGCAAAGGACAGAGCGTCTGCCGCTCGGAGGCCGAGCTGGAGCGCTGCTGGACGATCGCGATGGAAGGCGGCCGCGTGCAGCAGACGAGGGTCATCGTCGAGGAGTTCATTACGTTCGAGTCCGAGATTACGCTGCTTACGGTGCGCTCGGTCAGCGGCACGGCGTTCTGTTCGCCGATCGGGCATGTTCAGAAGGACGGGGACTACGTCGAATCGTGGCAGCCGCACGAGATGACCGCCGACCAGCTGGCCGAGGCGCAGCGGATCGCCAAAGCGATTACCGACGAGCTGGGCGGAGCGGGCCTCTTCGGCGTGGAGCTGTTTCTCGCCAAGGACAAGGTGTATTTCAGCGAAGTGTCGCCGCGCCCGCACGATACGGGGCTCGTCACGCTGGTCAGCCAGAACCTGTCCGAATTCGCGCTGCACGTCCGCGCCATTCTCGGCTATCCGATTCCGGAGATCGAGAATGTCGCGCCGGGGGCCAGCCGTCCGCTGAAGGCCGGCAGCGAGCTGGACGACTACCGGATCGGCGGAGTCGGCGAAGCGCTGTCCGTTCCGCATACGCAGGTTCGCGTGTTCGGCAAGCCGGTCGCCAGGCCGGGCCGCCGGATGGCGGTGGCGCTATCGACGGGCGGGTCCGTCGCCGAGGCGCGCGAGCGCGCGACCAGGGCGCTCGGCTTCCTGAACGTTCGGACGAGCCGACCCGACGTTCGTCCGTAGTCGAAAAGTGCAAATAAAAGAAGATTTGCTGTATGCTCATCCCGCCGCCGTCCCGTTATGATTAATCCAGTGAGTGCGAATACTGACTGACAGGTCATAGCGGGAGGCGTACGATTATGGAATTTGCGAAAATGCACGGACTCGGCAACGACTTTATCGTCGTGGCCGGAGAGAAAGCTTTGCCGGACAACGCGGCGGAATTGGCCGTTCGTCTGTGCAACCGTTATTTCGGCATCGGAGCGGACGGGCTGGTGTACATTTTGCCTTCGGAGAAGGCGGACTTCCACATGAGAATCATGAACTCCGACGGCTCGGAGGCGGAGCAGTGCGGCAACGCGATCCGCTGCGTCGCCAAGTACGTCTACGATAACGGTCTTGCGGCCCGATCGGAGCTGACGATCGAGACGCTGGGCGCCGGCGTGCAGCCGGTTCGGCTGACGATCGAGAACGGCAAGGTCGCCCAGGTGACCGTCGACATGGGCCGGCCGATTCTGAACGGGCTCGACGTGCCGACGACGATCGACGCCAATCCGGTCGTCGGCCACCCGGTCGAGGTGGACGGGCGCGAGTTCAAATTTACCGCGGTGTCGATGGGCAATCCGCACTGCGTCATCTACGTGGACGACGCGGCCGGATTCGACCTGGCGGCGTGGGGGCCGAAGCTGGAGACGCATCCGCTGTTCCCGCGCAAGATCAACGTGGAGTTCGCGACCGTCCATTCCCGCGACCAGGTGGATATGCGGGTATGGGAGCGCGGCGCGGGTCCGACGCTGGCTTGCGGCACCGGCGCCTGCGCCACGCTCGTCTCCTCGGTGCTGAACGGCCTGACCGATCGCGAGGCGACCATCTCGCTCGCCGGCGGCGATCTGCGCATCAGGTGGGACGAGGCCAGCGGGCGCATCTACATGACCGGCCCGGCGGAAGCGGTCTATACGGGCTCCGTGGACGTATAAGCTCCGGGCAGAGGGCCGCTCCCCGACCGAAGGCGCCTCGCGCCGAAACTGAAAAATCCGCTCAACCCGATCGATTCAGATCGGGTTTTGCCATTTTCCCGAAATGAAAAGTGTGCTACATTAAGGATACTTTATTTTTAGGAATGGATGGGAAGCATCATGAAACCGGATTTGCGCACGGCTCTCGCCCGCAAGCCGCTGGTCGGCGACGGCGCGATGGCGACGTATCTATATCAACTCGGACTGCCGGTCGGCGTGTCGTTCGAGGAATTCAATCTGCTCAAGCCGGACGTCATCGCCGACGTCCATCGCCAGTATGCGGCGGCCGGAGCGGAGATCATCGAGACCAATACGTATTCCGCCCAGCAGAACAAGCTCGCCCGCTACGGACTCGAGAGCAAGGTCGAAGAGATCAACGCGGCCGGCGTCTCGCTCGCTCGCAGAGCGGTCGGAGAAGGCGTGTACGTCGTCGGCGCGATCGGGGCGGTCCGGGGGGTGGCCGGCAAAAACATTCGAACGGCGGTCGTGAAGCGCGACTTCGAGGAGCAGATCGGCGCGCTGGTCTCCTCCGGCGTGGACGGCCTGCTGCTCGAGACGTTTTTCGATCTGGAGGAGCTGTCGCTAGCCCTGTCGCTCATCCGCAGGAAGAGCGATCTCACCGTCATCTGTCAATTTTCCGTTGAGAACCCGGAGAGGACGCACGACGGCATTCCGCTCGCCGAGGCGTTTCGCCGGCTGAAGGGGGAGGGCGCCGACGTCATCGGCTTTAACTGCCGCAGCGGGCCGACCGGCATTCTCCGCGCGCTGGAGACGATTCCGCGCGATCTGAACGTGCCGCTCAGCGTCTTTCCGAATGCGGGCATCCCCGATTATGTCGACGGGAAAGTCGTCTATTCGGCGTCGCCGGAATACTTCGGCGCGTCGGCCCGCAGGTTTGCCGACGCGGGAGCCAAGCTGATCGGCGGCTGCTGCGGCACGACGCCGGAGCATATCGCCGAGATCGCCAAGGCGCTTCGCGGGTACTTGCCGGCGGCGCACGCCGCTGTCCCGGCTCCGGCCGAAAGCCCGGCGATCGTCGATCCGGAGCCGCCGGCCTTCGAGCCGCCGCAGAGCGCGGAGCCGAGCATCGTCGATCTCGTGCGGGAGCGCCATACGGTCATCGTCGAGCTGGATCCGCCGCGCGATCTGGACATCGCCAAGTTCATGAAGGGCGCCCAGGCGCTGAAGGAAGCGCAAGCCGACGCCCTGACGATGGCGGACAATTCCTTGGCGGTTACCCGGATGAGCAATCTGGCCCTTGCCGCCCTGCTGAAGGAGCGCGTAGGCATTCGTCCGCTCGCCCACATCGCCTGCCGCGACCGCAACCTGATCGGGACGCAGTCGCATATGATGGGCTTCGACGCGCTCGGCATCGATCACGTGCTGGCGGTGACGGGCGATCCGGCCAAGTTCGGCGACTTGCCCGGCTCAAGCTCCGTGTACGATCTGACCTCGTTTGAAATCATCCGAATGATCAAGCAGTTGAATGAAGGAATCGCCTTCTCGGGCAAACCGCTGAAGCAGAAAGCGAACTTCGTGGTCGGAGCCGCCTTTAACCCGAACGTCAAGCATCTGGATAAAGCGGTACAGCGGCTCGAGCGCAAAATATCGGCGGGAGCCGACTACATTATGACCCAGCCGGTATACGACCCGGAGCTGATCGAACGAATCGCGGAGTCGACCCGGCACCTGGACGTTCCGATCTTCCTCGGCATCTTCCCGCTCGCGAGCGGGCGCAACGCCGAATATTTGCACAACGAAGTGCCGGGCATCCAGCTTTCCGATGCGGTCCGGCAGCGAATGAGCGGATTGGAGGGGGCTGCGGGCCGAGCCGAAGGCGTGAAGATCGCGGAAGAGCTGCTCGACGTCGCGATGGACCATTTTAACGGCATTTACCTGATGACCCCGTTCATGGCTTACGAAATGACGGTGTCCCTGACCGAATACGTGCGCAGCCGAAGCCGGAGCCTGAATCGGAATCCGGCGAATTAAGCCTTTAGTTCCTCTTGTCCCACCATAGGATTTGAAGTACAATAGGCAATAATCGATAGATGTATACATCTGGGCATTGTTGGGCCAGCAGTATGCGGAGGGCCGCTTCTGGCAACACTGGAAGCGATTAGTTCGGTTGCTGGCCGCACCTGTTGGGTAGGAATAACCGGGGGGAAAATGCATACCATGGCGATCAAGCTGATCAATATCGGATTCGGCAACATCGTGTCCGCGAATCGGATTATTTCGATTGTGAGCCCGGAGTCGGCTCCGATCAAGAGAATCATCCAGGAGGCGCGGGACAGGCACATGCTGATCGATGCCACCTATGGCCGCCGCACGCGTGCGGTGATCATTACGGACAGCGATCACGTGATTTTGTCGGCCGTTCAGCCGGAGACGGTAGCGCACCGGTTGTCTACCAAAGACGACGAACACGACGAATGAATTGGGGAACACGATGAACAAGGGGATTTTATTCGTACTGTCCGGCCCCTCAGGGGTCGGCAAAGGGACGGTCTGCTCCGCGCTGCGCAGCAAGCTGCCCGAACTCGTGTACTCCGTGTCGGCGACGACCCGCCCGCCTCGGGAAGGCGAGCGCGACGGCGTCAACTATTTCTTCAAGACGCGCGAACAGTTCATGAGCATGATCGAGAAGGACGCGCTTCTGGAGTACGCGGAATACGTCGGCAACTACTACGGAACTCCCCGCGAGTTCGTGGAGAAGACGCTGGCGGAAGGCAAGGATATCTTTTTGGAGATCGAGGTTCAGGGAGCGATTAAAGTTCGAGAGAAGTTCCCCGAGGGCGTCTTTATTTTCCTCATGCCTCCGTCGCTTAACGAGTTGAAGACGAGAATCGTCGGACGGGGGACGGAAACCCAGGCGACGATCGATCATCGGCTTTCGGTGGCGGTGGAAGAGATGAATTTGCTGCACCATTACGATTATGCGGTCGTCAACGACGAGATCGACTTGGCCTGCGCCCGGATCGACTCGATTATAACGGCGGAGCATTGCAAGCGGGAGCGGTTTCTGGGCGCGCTGTTCGAGCAGCTGCAGACGCTTAAAACGGCGGACAACGTTTAAAGAACGAGGTGAATGCATGTTATATCCATCCATCGATGAACTGGTTACGAAAGTCGACAGCAAATATACGCTCGTCGTAGCGGCCGCCAAGCGGGCGCGCGGCTTGCGCGAAGGCGAGCTGTGCAACCTCGGCGCTCCGAAGTCGCACAAGCATGTCGGAGTCGCGCTTGAGGAGATTTATCAGGAAGCGATCAAGGTCGAGCATATCAAGCCGGTCGCCGCAGCTGCGGAATAAGACGGCAGTTCCAATCGGATACGACAAGGAGGAAGACAACCCGCGCGGTTGTTTTTTTTCTAGACCAAAACGCGATTCCGCGTCTAGAGGACGCCGAAGGCGTTTGGGCTTGGCGGGAAACCAGGGGAGGAGATAAGATGAGCAAGCCGCTTGCGGGCAAAACGATACTGGTAGGCGTTACGGGGGGCATCGCGGCGTACAAGGCGGCGACGCTGTGCAGCCGCCTCGTCGGCCTGGGCGCGGAGGTCCGCGTCATGATGACCGAAGGGGCGACGAAGTTCATCACGCCTTTGACGCTGCAGACGCTGACCCGTCATCCGGTGGCGACGGACGTGTTCGACGAGCGCGACGCCGCCGTCGTGCAGCATATCGACTGGGCGGATTCGGCCGATCTTGCCGTCGTCGCTCCGGCGACGGCGAATATGCTGGGCAAGCTGGCGAACGGCATCGCCGACGACATGCTCAGCACGACGCTGCTGGCGACGACCGCCCCGCTGCTCCTGGCCCCGGCGATGAACGTCCATATGTGGGAGCATCCGGCGGTCATCGACAACGTCAACAAGCTGGCGGCCCGGGGAGCTTATTTCGTGGAGCCGGGAACCGGTCAGCTGGCCTGCGGCTATGTCGGCAAGGGGCGGCTGGCGGAGCCGGACGAGATCGTGGACGCCATCGTGAAGAAGCTGACCGGACCTCAGCCGCTGGACGGACAGCGGGTGCTGATTACAACAGGGGGCACGATCGAGCGAATCGATCCCGTGCGCTATATTACGAACGATTCCTCCGGTAAAATGGGGTTCGCTATCGCAGAGGCGGCCCGGGATCGGGGCGCCGAGGTGACGCTCGTGTGCGGCAGAACGGAAGCTTCCCCCCCTCATGGCGTAGACGTCGTCAGAGCGGACTCCGCGCTGCGGATGCGCGACGAGGTGATGGCGCGAATGGACGGAACGGATGTGGTGATTAAGGCGGCTGCGGTAGCCGACTACCGGCCCTTGAGCCGCGCGGATCACAAGATCAAGAAGACGTCGGACTCGTTCTCGCTGGAGCTTGTGCGCAATCCCGACATTTTGCAGGAGATCGGCGAGTGGAGAGAAGCTCGCGGCGGCGGGCCGTACGTCGTCGGCTTTGCGGCCGAGACGGCCGATGTGGAGAAGCATGCGCTGGACAAGCTGGCGCGCAAGAAATGCGACCTGATCGTCGCCAACAACGTCGCCGCGGAAGGTGCGGGATTCGGCAAGGAGACGAATATCGTCAGTTTCTACGGGCGCGACGGGTATGCCGAGCATTTGCCGCAAATGACGAAAAGAGCCGTCGCCGAGCGGCTGCTCGACGTCGTGCAGGACGCGAGGAAAGGAACGGCGGGGCGATGACGATAGCGAGAGTAATCGTGGACGTTCCGAGCCGGGATACCGACCGGACGTTCGACTACGCGATCCCGGACCATCTGCGCGAATGGGTGGAGGTCGGCAGCCGGGTTGCGGTGCCGTTCGGCCCTCGCAAGCTCCAGGGGATCGTGACCGGGCTGGCCGACGGCGCCGAAGTGGAGAGCGGGAAGCTCAAGCCGCTGGAGGAGGTGCTGGACGCGCTGCCTCCGCTGTCTCCGGAGCTGGTGGCGCTGGGGGAATGGATCAGCCGCAGGTGGCTGTGCCCGCTTACCGTCGCGCTGCAGGCCATGCTGCCCGCCGCGCTGAAAGGGCGTGCGGAGAAATACGTGCTGCCGGCCGCGGGAGCGGTCTGGACCGACGAAGAGATCGCCCGAAGCGGCGGTCTCTTGCTTGCGCTGAGGCGGGGCAAGCCGCTTAAGCTGGCCGGACTGCTCCAGCAATATCCGGAGCACGGGGGGCTGCTGAAAGCCTGGCTGCGAGAGGGGAGATTGGAGGAAAGGCAGCGCGTCGAGGACCAGCTCTCGGTCAAGACGGTGCTGACCGTATTCCCCGCGGCCCCGGAACGGCTGCTGGAGGCGGCGGGGAGCATCCCCGCGAGGGCAGGCAAGCAGCGCGAAATCGCCCGGTACCTGGCCGAGCGTAACGAGGCCGTTCCGCTGGCGAAGCTGGCGGAGGCGCTGGCGACGACGTCCGGCACGATCCGTTCGCTGGAGGAGCGGAAGCTCGTCGAGATCCGGCCCGTGACGGAGGACCGGGATCCTTATGCGGACCGGCATTTTCCGGTTAGTACGCCGATGCGGCTGACGCCGAAGCAGGAGGCGGCTTTGGCGCCGATCCGGGAAGCGCTGGACGCGAGCATCAGCCGCACGTTCCTGCTGCACGGCGTGACGGGCAGCGGCAAGACGGAAATCTATCTGCAGGCCATTCAGCGCTGTCTCGATTTGCGGCGCGAAGCGATCGTGCTCGTGCCGGAAATCGCGCTGACGCCGCAGATGGTCGAACGGTTCAAGAGCCGATTCGGCGCTCGGGTGGCCGTTCTTCACAGCCGCCTGTCCCAGGGAGAGCGCTACGACGAATGGCGCAAAATCCGCGAAGGAAGGGCGCAGGTGGCGGTCGGGGCGCGTTCGGCGATTTTCGCCCCCTTCACGAGCATCGGGCTGATCGTCATCGACGAGGAGCACGAAACCTCCTACAAGCAGGAGGAAAGCCCGAAATATCATGCGCGCGACGTCGCAATCGAACGGGCAAGGCGGCACGGCGCCGCCGTCGTGCTCGGCTCGGCGACGCCGGCTCTCGAAACCTACGAGGCGGCCGTCTATCCGGGAAGAGAGGCGGCGCCGGGACAGACGGTGTACATCGCCTTGCCGGAGAGAGTCGCCAATCGGCCGCTGCCCCGCGTTCATATCGTCGACATGCGCGAGGAGCTGAAGCTGGGCAATCGCGCGATGTTCAGCCGACTGCTGGCGGACGCGATCCGCAGCCGGCTGGAGAAACGGGAGCAGATGGTGCTTCTGCTGAATCGGAGAGGCTACGCGACCTTCGTCATGTGCCGGTCCTGCGGCTACACGGCGGCCTGTCCGCACTGCGAAATCTCTCTCACCTATCATCGCGGCTCGCAAAACTTACGCTGCCACTATTGCGGCTACTCGGAGACGGAGCCGACAGCCTGTCCGAGCTGCGAGAGTCCGCACATCCGCTTCTTCGGCACGGGGACCCAGAAGGTAGAGGAAGCGCTGGCCGCGACGTTCCCGGGCATCCGCGTCATTCGGATGGATGTGGATACGACGACGGAAAAAGGCTCTCACGAACGGTGGCTAAGCGAGTTTCGCGAGCGCCGGGCCGACGTGCTGCTCGGAACGCAGATGGTGGCGAAGGGGCTGGATTTTCCATATGTTACTCTCGTAGGCGTGCTGGCGGCGGACTCCGCCCTGCGGCTGCCGGATTTCCGCGCGTCCGAGCGGACGTTCCAACTGCTGACCCAGGTGGCGGGCCGAGCCGGACGCCACGAGCTGCCGGGAGAGGTCGTCATTCAAACCTACGATCCCGAGCACGAGTCCATCACGTCGGCGCAGGCGCACGATTTCCTAGGCTTCGCGGAGAGGGCCCTCGTGCTGCGCAAGCAGCTGGGCTATCCGCCGTACGGCCGTCTGATCTCCGTCACCTTTTCCCACGAGTCGGTGCCGATGCTGCTGTCGATCGGCCAGCAATTGGCCTCCGGCCTGCGCGGCAAGGCGGACGCGCTGGGCGTTCGCAGAGACTTCGACCTGGGCGGCGGGACGGCCATGGAGGTGCTCGGTCCGGTCGCTTCCCCGATTGCGAGATTGAAAGATCGCTACCGGTTTCAATGTATGGTAAAATATCGGGGAGACTTGGATGCGAGCCGTCTCGTCGCGGAGACGCTCGGAGACATTTCGGACGCGGTGAAGAAGGGCGGCGTGCAGGTCAGCGTCGACGTAGATCCGCAAATGATGCTTTGATAGGAAGTCGACAGTCCGATTGTGATCATGAAGCGGGCGCGCAGAGGCGGATTTCGGCGTCGGATCCCGGGTGCCGATAACCGAGCTTGTCGAGCCAGGAAGTCATGTCAGTAATGAAAAGGAAGGATGCCGTTATGTCCATTCGGTTAATCGTGAAACACCCCGACCCCGTGCTCCGGGAAAGAGCGCAGGAAGTGACCAAATTCAATGCCAATCTGCACAAGCTGCTGGACGACATGGCGGACACGATGTACGATGCGGACGGCGTAGGGCTTGCAGCCCCGCAGATCGGCATTCTGAAGCGAGTCATCGTCGTTGACGTCGGAGACGAACACGAGCTCATCGAGTTGGTCAATCCCGAGATCGTATTCTCGGAAGGCGAACAGCTCGGCCCCGAAGGCTGCTTGAGCATTCCAGGGCTTCAGGGCGACGTTCGCAGGGCCAACCGGATTATTATCCGAGGGCAGGACCGCTACGGCAATCCGATTGAATACGATAGCAGGGAGTTTTTGTCCAGGGCGTTCCAGCACGAAGTCGATCATCTGAACGGCGTGCTGTTCATCGACGCGGCGGAATCGGTGTACGAGGCCCGCAAACCGGAAGAGCAGGAGCAGGATGGGGATTAAGATGAAGATATTGTTTATGGGAACGCCGGAATTCGCAGTCCCTTCCCTAGCGGCTTTGTTGGAGCGCGGATACGAGGTGGCGGCTGTCGTGACCCAGCCGGATCGGCCCAAAGGCCGGAAAAGGGAGCTGACGCCGTCGCCGGTCAAAGTGTTCGCGCTCGAACGGGGGCTGCCGGTGCTGCAGCCGGAGAAGCTGCGTTCGCCGGAGGGGGTTGCCGCAGTGGCCGAGATCGCGCCGGATCTGATCGTAACGGCGGCTTACGGACAGATTTTGCCGAAGCCGGTGCTCGATCTTCCGCGTCTCGGGTGCATTAACGTGCACGGCTCGCTGCTTCCCCGTTATCGCGGCGGAGCGCCGATTCAGCGCTCGATTATGAACGGCGAGACCGTAACGGGCGTGACGCTGATGTACATGGCGGAGGGGCTCGACACCGGGGACATGATCGCCAAGGTCGAGGTGCCGATCCGGGACGAGGATACGGCGGGCACGATGTTCGAGAAGCTGAGCGCAGCGGGAGCGGGCCTGCTGACGGAGTGGCTGCCGAAGATCGAGGACGGCACGGCCGGGCGCACTCCGCAAGCGGACGACGAGGCGACCTATGCGCCGAACCTGTCCCGCGAGGACGAGAAGCTCGATTGGGGACAAGGCTCGCGGCGGATTTACGACCGGGTGAGAGGCCTCCATCCGATGGCCGGAGGGTTTACTTATTTGGACGGCGAGGTATTCAAGGTATGGGGCTGCGCGATCCCGCGTCCGTCGGATGCCGACCTGCGGCCGGAGTGGGCTGCGTTCGCTCCCGGAGCGGTGCTGGAGACGGGAGCATTCGGCATTCGCGTAAGAACCGGGGACGGCAGCATCGTGCTGACGGACGTCCAGCCGGCCGGCAAAAAAGCGCTCAAAGCAGCGGAGTTCGCCAAAGGAGCCCGTCTGGCTCCCGGCACAATGCTCGGGTAACCCCCGGGCTTTTTTTGTGATTCAAGAAAGGAAAAAATTCGTTATCCTTATCTGAATCACCTCCGACATAAACGTTATCCCGCCGGTCTCAAGGACGGCGTAAGCCGTTTATGCTCGGATGGCGGGAGTGCCGTTGCGGCCGCGGCATCGGAGAGGCTGCGCGGCGGTTTTCGGAGCGGCCAACGCAACCTATGGGGCAATTGCGTGTATATAGGGTGTCGGTAGCGAATGCGGGGAAAAGTAATGGAAGGACCTGACGGTTTCCGACGGGCCGAGGCGGCGCCGGGGAGGCGGGCTCGAGACGGGCGGGAACACTATAAATGCAGGAAAAGGATGCGAAGGATGACGAAAACGATTCGATGGCCCGGGGGAAAGCCGCAAGGCGCGCGCGAGGTTGCGATGAGCGTGCTGCACAAGGTAGACACTCGGGGCGCGTACAGCGGACTGGAGCTGAATCAGGCGCTTCAGGCGGCGGGGCTGTCCCGTCCGGACGCGGCGCTGGCGACGGAGCTGGTGTACGGGACGATTCAGCGGCTCAATACGATTGACTTTGCTTTGCAGAGCCGCGTGAAAGGCTGGCCGAACAAAATCGAGCCCTGGGTGAGGGCGCTGCTGCGAATGAGCTGCTACCAGCTGCGATGGCTGACCCGCGTGCCCGCGCACGCGGTCGTCGACGAGGCGGTCGCCATCGCGAAGAGACGCGGACACGCGGGCATCGGCGGGCTGGTGAACGGCGTGCTGCGCGCCCTGCTGCGCGAAGGCTTCGCGACGGCGCTGCCGCAGGGGCTCTCTCCCGCGGAACGAATTTCGCTTGAGCACAGCCATCCGCTATGGCTCGTGGAGAGGTGGATAGCTGCATACGGAGAAGCGGGCGCCGAGCGGATGTGCGCGGCCAACAACGAGCCTCCGCACGCTTCGGCGAGAATTAATCCGCTGAAGACGACGCGTGAACGGGTGCTTGCGGAGATGGCGGAGGCCGGCATCGAGGCGGCCGCCTCGCCGCTCGCTCCGGAAGGCGTCGTTGCGCTGCGTCCGGGCAATCTGGTCCATACCGAATGGTACAAGCAAGGCCAGTTTACGATTCAGGACGAAAGCTCGATGCTCGTAGCTTCGGTGGCCGATCCTCGTCCGGGCATGCGGGTGCTCGACTGCTGCGCCGCTCCGGGAGGCAAAACGACTCATCTGGCCGAGAAGATGCGGGACGAAGGGAAGATCGTCGCCAACGATGTGCATCCTCATAAAGAGGCGCTGATTAAGCAGCAGGCCGACCGCCTTCAGCTGACCAGCGTGCAGACGATGACCGCGGATGCGCTCGAGCTGGCCGACAGGCTCGAGCCGGAATCGTTCGACGTCGTGCTGCTTGACGCGCCCTGCTCCGGACTCGGCGTCATTCGCCGGAAGCCGGAAATCAAATGGAACAAAACGGCGGAGGATATCGCGCAGCTGTCCGAGCTGCAGAGCCGTCTGCTCGAGAGGGTCGCCCCGCTCGTCAAGCCCGGGGGCGCGCTGGTCTACAGCACGTGCACGATTGCGGCGGAGGAAAACGGTGAGGCGGTTCTCGCGTTCGTGGAGCGGCATCCGGAGTTTGCCCTCGACCCCGAATGGCCGGCGGAGACGCTCAAGCCTCTGCGCGAGGCCGGCGGTCTCGCCGAGCCGTTCACGGGCATGGTTCAACTGCTTCCGGACATGTTCGGAAGCGACGGGTTCTTCATCGCGCGCCTGCGGAAGCAAAGCTGCTAAATTTATGATAAAATGAACGAATGGTGGTGAAGAAGTTGGCAAAAAAGGATCAAGAGCAAGATCAACAAAATCCGTTTATTTACGATTTATCGTTGGAACAGATTCAGGAATGGATCAAGGAGCAGGGGGAGCCTGCCTTCCGGGCGGGACAAATCTTCGACTGGCTGTACGTCAAGAGAGTGAACTCGTTCGAGGAGATGACGAATCTTCCGAAGCAGCTGAGGGATAGTCTGAACGCGAGCTTCCGGTTCGTGACGCTGACGGAGATCGCCAAGTTCGAATCCAAGGACGGCACGGTCAAATTTCTGTTCGGCCTGCAGGACAACCATGCGATCGAGACGGTTATCATGAAGCACAACTACGGGAACAGCGTCTGCGTCACGACGCAGGTCGGCTGCCGGATCGGCTGCACGTTCTGCGCTTCGACGCTGGGCGGCTTGAAGAGAAGCCTGACGGCGGGAGAGATTATCGCGCAGGTCGTGAAGGCTCAGCAGATTCTCGATCCGCTGAACGAACGGGTGTCAAGCATCGTCATTATGGGGATCGGAGAACCTTTCGAAAATTACGACGCCACGATGAGCTTCCTGCGGATGATGATTCATCCGAAAGGGCTGAATATCGGGGCCAGACATATTACGGTGTCGACGAGCGGAATCGTGCCGAACATGATCCGGTTCGCCGACGAGAACATGCAGATCAACCTGGCCATTTCCATTCACGCGCCGAACGACGCGCTGCGCTCGAAGCTGATGCCAGTGAACCGCAGATATCCTTTTGCCGACGTAATCGACGCCTGCAAATACTATATCGAGAAAACCGGAAGAAGGATCACGTTCGAATACGCCCTGATCGGGGGGATGAACGACCGGCCGGAGCACGCGGAGGAGCTTGGAGACGTGCTGAAGGATATGCTGTGCCACGTGAATCTGATTCCCGTCAACTATGTGCCGGAGCGCAACTACGTCCGAACGCCGAGGGACGATATCTTCGAATTCCAGCGAGTGCTGCAGAAGAAAAATATAAATGTCACGATTCGCCGGGAGCAGGGCCACGACATCGCGGCGGCGTGCGGTCAGCTGCGGGCGAAGCATATGGAGACGACGACGGGGTGATGCGAGATGTTAACGGTATTGCGAAGTCATGTCGGCAAAGTCCGGCAGGTCAATGAGGATCAGGCTTGGTGCGGCGTTCTGCCGGGCGCTTGGACGGCGGCGATCGTGGCCGACGGGATGGGAGGCCATCGCGCCGGCGACGTGGCCAGCTCGCTGGCTGTGGACAGCCTGGTCCAATCGCTGCAGGCTTGGGAGCACTCGGCGGCGGTAGCGGATAGCGTCCCCAAGCTGAAAGAGATCATACGCCAAGCGAACAAAACCGTCTTCGATACGGCGGCGCTCAACGACCAGTACCATAATATGGGCACGACCGTCGTTATGGCGCTGCTGCGCGGAGATGCCGGGCTCATCGGCCATATCGGCGACAGCCGGGCCTATCGCTTGCGGGAGGGGAGGCTGGAGCTGCTGACCGAAGACCATACGCTGGTCAACGAGCTGGCGAAGTCCGGCCAGCTCAGCCCGCAGGAGGCCGCCCATCACCCCCGCAAAAACGTGCTGACCAGGGCGCTGGGGACCGATCGCGAGGTCGAGGCCGACGTCCGGCTGATCGACTGGCGAAGCGGGGACGTCCTGCTGCTGTGCAGCGACGGGCTTAGCGGATTGGTGGAGCCTTCGGACGTTCTGGCGGCGCTGGAGCAGCCGGAGGCGCCTCTGGACCAGCAGGCTCAGCAATTGATCGATCTGGCCCTGGACGCGGGCGGAGACGATAACATTACCGTTGTGCTTGTCGCGGACGACGGGCGGGCATACGCTGCGGGAGGAGAATCGGCATGATCGGACATACGCTTGGCGGACGTTACGAATTGCTGGCTCGAGTCGGCGGCGGCGGCATGGCCCTCGTCTATAAAGCGAAGGATTTGCTGCTTAACCGCTTCGTAGCGGTGAAGGTGCTGCGGCAGCAGTTCACCCACGACGACGACTTCGTCAAAAGGTTTCGGCGCGAGGCGCAAGCCGCCGCGTCCTTGTCCCATCCGAACATCGTAAGCATCTACGACGTCGGGCAGGTCGACGACACGCACTACATCGTGATGGAGTTCGTCGACGGCGCCAATCTGAACGAAATTATACGCGAACGGGCTCCCCTGCAGACAGAAGAAGCGGTGAAGATCGCCGCGCAAATCTGCGATGCGTTGGAACACGCCCATTATAATCAAATTATTCATCGCGATATTAAACCGCACAATATTCTGATCGGCCACAACGGCCGCGTCAAGGTAACGGATTTCGGCATCGCCCGGGCCGCTACCTCCTCGACGATTACGCAGACGGGGTCCGTCATCGGCTCGGTGCATTATTTCTCTCCGGAGCACGCCAAGGGGGTGGTCACCGGCGAGAAGTCGGATCTGTATTCGCTCGGCATCGTGCTGTATCAGATGCTGACCGGAAGGCTGCCGTTTCTGGGCGAAAGTCCGATCAGCGTCGCGCTGAAGCATCTGCAGGAGCCGTTCGAGCAGCCTCGACTGGTGAACCCGCACATTCCCCAGAGCGTGGAGAACATCATTTTGCGGGCGATGCGGAAAAACCCCCAGGAGCGCTACCAGTCCGCCAAAGAAATGCAGCGGGACCTGGAGACGTGCCTGCAGCCGCACAGAGTGAACGAGGCGGCCTGGCAGTACGAGAGCGACGACGAGGACGAGCAGGACAAGACGAGGGTCGTGCCGGCCATTCGGCCCGACATGCGCAATACGATCGAAGCCCCCGCCGTCAAAGTCTCCAATCCGGAGGAGCGCTGGAACGACGACGAGGACGACCGGAAGCGCAAGTGGGTGTTGCCTACCGTGCTCGGCATCATCGCGGCGGTGCTGATCGGCGTTCTGATCTGGGCGGTCGCCTTGCTTAAGGGCGTCACGAACGAGGACATCGAGGTTCCGAACGTTATTGGCAGAGAAGAGCAGGAAGCGATCGAAATTTTGACGACGGCCGGATTCCAGATTATGGATCCTACGCTGTACCAGGAAGTCGAGGACGAAGACGACGCCGGGGTCGTGATCGACCAGTCCAAGAAGGACGTCGTGGCCAAGGAAGGCTCCCTCATCCAGCTGACGGTCAGCAGGGCGAAGGATCTGCCGCTGATGCCGACGCTGAAGGGCTACAAATACGAGGAAGCGGTCGTTCAGCTTCAGCAGATGGGCGTGAATCCGGACAATATTTTGCCCGTCGAGAAGCATAACGAGAGCGAGCCGGGCACGGTGTTGGATCAGATTCCCGCAGCCGACACGAAATTCGATCCGACCTCGGCCGCGACGAAAATCACGCTCGTCGTCAGCAAGGGCGAGGAAGCGTTCCCGATGCCGGATCTGATCGGCAAGACCGAGGCGGAGGCCAAGGCGATGATCGAACGCGAAAATCTGGTGCTGCCCGAGAAAAACATTTTCCGGGAACCGAGCTATACGACGCCCAAAAATGAAGTGTTTAAGCAGTTCCCGGCTGAAAAGAACGAAATGGTGACGCCTAAAACCGAGGTGACGATCTGGGTCAGCAGCGGCTATCCGCCGGACGCCCTGGAGAAGAAGCTGACGGTCACCGTCTCTCCGGCGGTGGAAGGCCAGCCTAGCGATATCGAGATCGTCTACTCCGACGCGACGGGAGACAGCATCAAGCATGTGTCCAAGAAGATCAGCTCGACGACGTCGTTCCCGGTGAAGCTCATTTTGTCGCCGGATAAGACGGGGCTGATCACGATTACCCGGGACGGTCAATTTTTGAAATCCGAGCCGGTGTATTACGACGACCGAGACATTCCGGCCTCGAACACGCCGGATTCCGATCCGGGAGAGGGCGGCTCGGGCGAAGGAGATCCGACCGGGGAAGATGCCCATTCCGAATCTTCGGGCGATCTGTTCGGCGATGGCGGCGAGCACTGACGCGGGACTTTCCTCAGTCGCCCCGTGTTGGCTTCGCTCGAATTCGAGCGGCCGGCACCGGAACGCAAGCGAACGGGAAGCTTGCCGAATCGCGTTACAGAAGGAGGCGTGTGCGTGCCCGAGGGCATGATTTTCAAAGCGTTAAGCGGTTATTATTATGTGCAGCCTTCCCGCGGCGGGGAGCCGGTGCAGTGCCGAGGCCGAGGTATTTTCAAGAAACGGGGCGAATCGCCGCTCGTAGGAGACCGCGTCGTGTACAGCGAGACGCAGAACGGGGAAGGAACCGTCGAAGAAATTCATCCGCGAGCTTCCCAGCTTGCGCGTCCGCCGATCGCCAACGCCGATCTGGCCGTGCTCGTCTTCTCCGTCGTCAGACCCGAGCTGAGCCTCGTTCTGCTCGACAAGTTTCTCGTGCACGTGGAGCACGCCGGTCTGAACGCGCTCCTCGTCCTCACGAAGCTGGACCGGATTCCCGAAGGGGAGGAAGGCGAGCGGATTCGCCGCGAGGTCGAGCAGGCGGAGGCGCTGTACGGATCGATCGGCTACCGGGTGCTGAAGACGAGCGCTCACAAGGGCGAGGGGCTGGATGAGCTGAGAGCGGCGCTGGCCGGGCACGTCAATGTGCTGGCCGGTCAATCCGGCGTCGGGAAATCGTCCCTCGTTAACGCGCTCGTGCCCGAGCTGAAGCTGGAGACGAACGAAATCAGCGACAAGCTGGGGCGAGGCAAGCATACGACCCGGCACGTCGAGCTGGTTCCGCTGGCCGAAGGGGGCTTTCTGGCCGACACTCCGGGATTCAGCCAGTTGGATTTCGCCGAGCTCGGCATTGACGAGATCGGTTCCTGCTTCCGCGAATTCGCGGAACGGGCGCCTAACTGCAAGTTTCGAGGCTGCACGCACATTCACGAGCCGCAATGCGCCGTATTGGAGGCGAGAGCGCAGGGGCGGATCGCCGCAAGCCGATACGACAACTACGTCAGCTTCATGACGGAGTGGAAAGAAAACAAGCGGAGGTACTGACATGACGATTATCGCGCCTTCCATTCTCGCTTCGGACTTCTCCAAGCTCGGAGACGAAATCCGCAGCATCGAAGCTGCCGGGGCGGATTGGGTGCATATTGATATTATGGACGGCCATTTCGTGCCGAATCTGACGTTCGGTCCGCCGATCGTGGAGATGATCCGCCCGGTTTCGAAGCTGTTTTTCGACGTTCATCTGATGGTCGAAAATCCGCAATCGCTGTTCCCCGCGCTGGCCAAAGCCGGGGCGGAGCGCGTGACGGTGCATCCCGAAGCCTGCGTTCATCTGCACCGTACGCTGACGGAAGCCAAGGAACTGGGGATGAAGGCGGGGGTCGCCTTGAATCCGCATACGCCGCTGTCGGTGCTGGAATATATGCTCGACGAAATCGATCTGATTCTCATTATGACGATCAATCCGGGATTCGGAGGACAGAGCTTCCTGCCGGCCATGCTGCCCAAGCTGCGGGACTTGCGCGAGCTGCTGCGGCGCCGCGGCAAAGAGGACGTCCACGTTCAGGTGGACGGAGGCATCAACGCCGATACGGCCGCGCTCGTGAAGGAAGCCGGCGCGAACTCTCTCGTTGCGGGCACCTACATTTTCGGGCATCCGGACCGCGCAGCGGCGATCGCGTCCTTGCGCTGACAGTTGTCATAGGACAAATCTTCTCCTGCATACATTGGAATCAGTAGCGGCTTCGGCGAAAAAGAAGCTTGCGAGGGTTCAGCCTGCGGAGGAGGGATGGGACGATGAAGTTTTACACCATCAAGCTGCCGAAATTTTTGGGCGGCTTCGTCAAAGCGATTCTCAACACGTTTCACAAAAATTGACGCCTTGCAGTAGGCAAGCATAAAAAGAAAACCGTCAGACGCGTCTGACGGTTTTTTCCTCATGGTCATCTTATACGCGGGTTACCGCGCCGGATTTCAGAGCTTTGGCGCTGACATATACGCGCTTAGGCTTGCCGTTCACCAGAATACGCACTTTTTGTACGTTGACCCCCCAAGTACGGCGGGAAGTGTTGTTGGCGTGAGACTTGTGGTTGCCCGAGCCTGGCTTTTTCCCCGTGATATAGCATTTGCGAGCCATTCAAATACACCTCCTTGCCACGTCCATACAAATACTTCATTATCTTAGCATAGCGCGTATCCGGATGCAACGAAAAAAGCGTCATATCCGAGCTTTTGCGGGATAAACGCAAGAAATGACAGGATAACGGCTTCATTCTCCCGATTTTTTATAGTACAATGAGGTATAGTCCATAATAAGCCATAAAGGAGTGAGTTTCCATGCCTCTGCAGCTCGTCTCGGAGAACGGAAAGATTGATGTAGCTGATCAAGTCATCGCTATAGTTGCCGGTTCGGCGGCGTTGGATTGTTATGGACTGGTCGGCATGGCGTCCCGCAAAGGCCTGAAGGACGGGATCGCGGAGCTGCTGGGACGGGAAAATCTGTCGCGCGGCGTAGAGGTTCGGCACGAGGGCGAGCAGGTGCATCTCGACCTGTACGTCATCGTCAGCTACGGTACGAAAATATCCGAAGTGGCCCACAACATTCAATCCAAAGTGAAATACGTCCTGGAAGAAGTCGTCGGGCTGCGGGTCGATCAAGTGAACGTAAACGTTCAAGGAGTGCGGGTATTGAAGTAGCTTATTCTATAGGTTGTTCAAAAAGTCCATTTTTGATCGCGAAGTGATTCAGGAAGCGGATTCGAACTTTTTGAACGCTGATTTTAGGGAAGGGGAATTCATCATTGAGTAAGCGCTTCTTGAACGGAAGTGAATGGGCGGCCATGATCTTGCTCGGCGCGGAGAGGTTGTCCCGCAACGAGGAACGCGTCAACGCCCTGAACGTATTTCCCGTGCCGGATGGCGACACGGGAACGAATATGAATTTAACGATGTCGGCCGGCGTGGCCGAATTGAAAAATAAGCCGTCGGACGAGGTGGGCAGAGCTGCGGAAGTGCTGTCCAAAGGACTTCTGATGGGAGCGCGGGGCAATTCGGGCGTCATTCTTTCCCAATTGTTCCGCGGTTTTTCGCGTGCGATTGCGGGGCAGCGCGAGCTTACGGCGCCTCTGTTCGCGAATGCTCTGCAACAGGGAGTTGATACCGCTTACAAGGCGGTGGTCAAGCCGGTCGAGGGGACGATTCTTACCGTTGCCCGCGAAGCGGCCAGACACGGGCAGACGGCTGCGCGGAGAACGGCGGACTTGACGGAGTTCATGCGCGAGGTGCATGCCAAAGCGCTCGAGACGCTCGCCCGCACGCAGGAGATGCTGCCTGTGCTGAAGCAGGTCGGCGTCGTCGATTCCGGCGGGCAAGGTCTCGTCTATATTTACGAGGGCTTCGTCGACTACTTGAGCGGCAGCGCCGCGGACGGAGAGGCGCCGGTCCCCCGCGCGCCCGAAGCTAGTCCCGCGCCTGCGGCTTCTCCCGCGCATCCCGCGCAGGAACGCAAGCCGTCCGCCGCGGGAACGTCGGCCCAA
Organism: Cohnella hongkongensis; assembly: GCF_042654645.1. Lineage (NCBI taxonomy): Bacteria > Bacillati > Bacillota > Bacilli > Caryophanales > Paenibacillaceae > Cohnella > Cohnella hongkongensis. The sequence goes on from NZ_JBHSEP010000007.1 coordinate 55,820, forward strand.
TCGAAAATCACGACGGAAAGCATCGCTTTCCCTTACGATATGGAATTTTTCATCCGGCGCTTTACGACGTCCGCTCCCTTCCCGGAGCGTTCGTTCAGGCAGGCGCTGGAGCGCGACGGGGACTCCATCATCCTCATCGAGGACGACGGCATCGTAAAGGTGCACGTCCATTCCCGCCGTCCCGGCGACGTGCTGAACCTGGCGCTGACGTACGGGGAGATTACCGATATTCACATTCTGAATATGCAGGAGCAGCATCGGGAGCTGCTCGCGCAGAAGCCGGATCCGGCTTCGCTGCCGCACGAGTCGCCGTCTTCTCCGGAAAGGCCGAAGGTCGACTACTCGCTTCCGGGCGTCGTCGACCTGCCTGCCGTTACCGCTTCTCCGGAGAGCGAGCCGAATCCGGACGTCTACGAGCTGGCCCCGTACGGCGTCGTAGCGGTCAGCGTCGGCGACGGGAATGCCGAGCTGTTCCGCAGCCTTGGCGTCGACATTGTGCTCTCCGGAGGCCAGAGCATGAATCCGAGCACCGAGGACTTGCTCGGCGCGATCACTTCCCTGTCGGCTCAACACGTGATCGTGCTGCCGAACAATCCGAACATCCTGATGGCGGCGAAGCAGGCCGCCGAGCTGGCGGAGCGTCCGGTAACCGTGCTCCCGACCCGCACGCTGCCGCAAGGCATGGCGGCGATGCTGGCGTTCCAGGAGAACGAGCCGGAGGACGCCAACATCGAGCGGATGACGAAGGCGTTCGAGCGGGTCGTCACCGGCTCGGTTACGAAGGCGGTCAGGGATACCGAGATGGACGGCGTCCAGATCAAGGAAGGCCATTACATCGGCATTCAGGACAAGAAGATCGTCGTATCGGACGAGAGTCTGACAGAGACGGCCCGGGCGCTGCTCGCCTCTCTTCTGGCGAACGGCGACGAGATTCTGACGGTGCTGACCGGCGAAGGCGCCGAAGCGGAACGCGTCGAGGAGCTTGAACGCTGGCTCGCCGAGACGTATCCGGATGCGGAGGTCGAGATTCACGACGGCGGTCAGCCCCTGTATCCGTATCTGTTCGCGGTTGAACCGTAAAATTCATGTGGGTTGGAGGAGACAGGCTATGGCATCGGTTGTTCTGGTCACGGACAGCACGGCGGACATTCCGCTGGCGACAAGGGAAAAGCTTGGCATCGAAATGGTGCCTCTGAAGGTGAACTTCGGCGAGGAAAGCTTTCTGGACAACATTACGCTGCAGCCGACGGAATTTTACAAGAAGCTGGTCGGATTCGGCAAGCTTGCGACGTCCTCGCAGCCGTCGCCGGCCGATTTTCACGAGGTGTACAAGAGGCTGACCGATGCGGGACATGCCGTCATTTCGGTTCAGCTTTCGAGCGCGATGAGCGGCACGTACCAGTCTGCGACCATCGCGCAATCGATGCTGGACGACGGAGCCGATGTGACGGTCATCGATTCGAAATCCGCGTCCTTCGGCTACGGCAAGATCGTCGTCCGGGCGGCGGAGATGGCGCAAGCCGGAGCGGGGAAAGAGGAGGTTCTGGCCGAGATCGAGCGCATGCGCAGGGAGCTCCGGCTTTATTTTCTCGTGGATACGCTGGAGTACTTGCAGAAGGGCGGGCGCATCGGGAAGGCTTCCGCCGTGCTCGGCTCGCTGCTGAACATCAAGCCGATTCTGTCGATCGACAAGGAAGGCTTCGTCTATCCTTTCGATAAGGCGAGAGGCCAGAAGAGGGCGATGTCGCGCATCTCCGAGGTGCTCGAATCCGATCTGAAGGATACGCCCGTGAACTTGACGATGGCGCTGACGCCAGGCTATACGGACGGCGCCGCAGAGATGGCGGAGCTGCTCAAAAGCAGACTGAACGTACAGGAGTACGGGGAGACGGAGATCGGACCGGTGATTGGCGCGCACGCGGGACCGGGAACGATTGGGCTGTTCGTATTCCCGCTTCATTCCTGATTCGAGGCAAGTTTATAAAGAGGTTGGTCAAATGTCGAATCATCTGTTCCAAATTCCTCTGACGAAACTTCAAGGCGTGGGCCCCCGGAAAGCGGGAGAGCTTCACGCCTTGGGCATTTCCACCGTCGGAGAGCTGATCGAATATTATCCGTTCCGGTACGAGGATTATCGGATCCGCGAGCTTAGCGAAGTGAAGGACGGCGAGAGGATTACCGTTCAGGGGACGATCGCTTCTCTGCCTTCGCTGCAGAGATACGGCGGGAAGTCCCGGCTGCTCTGCCGCGTGACGGTCGAAGCGACGCTCGTCACCGCCGTCTGGTTTAACCGGGCGTTCCTGAAGGAGCAGCTGACGATCGGGCGGGAAATTACGCTGACCGGTAAATGGGATCAGCGGCGCCGGCAGCTGACCGTAGCGGACTCGGAGTTTCCGGATCGGGGGGAAGCGAAGACGGGCACCTTGCAGCCGGTCTATTCCGTCGGAGGCGATATCACGCAATCCGCGATGAGGCATCTGATCGGCAAGGCGATGGCTCAGTTCGGCGAGCATATTCCCGAGATTCTTCCCGAGGAGCTGACGGACAAGCACGCTCTCATGGCCCGCAAGGAGGCGATCGCCCGAATTCATAAGCCGGAAAACACGAAGGAAGGGCAGGAGGCCCGGCGGCGAATGGTGTACGAGGAGCTGTTCCTCTTTCAATTAAAGCTGCAGGCTTACAGGGCTATGCATGCGAGGAAAACGGACGGACTCGCGCATGCCGTTAACAACGACGACATTCGGTCGTTCGTCGCCGCCCTTCCGTTCGAGCTGACCGGATCGCAGAAGCAGGTGATCAATGAGATTTTGCACGATATGAAGCAGCCGTACGTGATGAACCGGCTGCTGCAAGGAGACGTAGGCTCAGGCAAGACGGTCGTGGCGGCAGTCGCTCTGTATGCGACGGTGCGTGCCGGACACCAGGGCGCGCTAATGGTGCCGACCGAAATCTTGGCCGAGCAGCACGCGCGATCGCTGGGGAAGCTGTTCGAGCCGCACGGCATTCAGGTCGGACTGCTGACCGGCAGCTTAACCGAGCGAAGAAGGCGGGATCTGATCGCATCTCTGCAGATGGGGCTGCTCGATATCGTTGTCGGCACGCACGCGCTCATCCAGGAGGACGTCTTCTTCCGCAGCCTCGGCCTCGTCGTGACCGACGAGCAGCACCGGTTCGGCGTCAACCAGCGCAGCATTCTCAGGCGGAAGGGCATGAACCCGGACGTGCTGACGATGACCGCGACGCCGATTCCGCGAACGTTGGCCATTACCGTGTTCGGGGACATGGACGTGTCGACGCTGCGCGAGCGGCCGAAGGGACGCAAGCCGATCAAGACGTATGCGGTCAAGCACGAGATGATGGATCGGGTGCTCGGCTTCATCCGCAAGGAAGCGTCCGCCGGACGACAGACGTTCTTCATCTGTCCGCTGATCGAGGAGTCGGAGAAGCTGGACGTCCAGAACGCGATCGATCTGCATATCCAGCTGTCTCAGGCGCTGCCCGAGCTGGCTGTCGGGCTGCTGCACGGCCGGATGACCGCGGCGGAGAAGGAGGAGACGATGGCCGAGTTCGCCGCGGGCAGGACGCAGGTGCTCGTCTCGACAACGGTAATCGAAGTCGGCGTCGACGTTCCGAACGCCACGCTGATGATCGTCATGGATGCGGACCGGTTCGGCCTGTCCCAGCTCCACCAGCTGCGAGGGCGGGTCGGCCGGGGAGAATACCAGTCTTACTGCATTCTGATCGCCGATCCGAAGTCGGAGAACGGCCAGGAGAGAATGCGAGCGATGACGGTGACGGACGACGGGTTCGAAATTTCCCGCAGAGATTTGGAGATCCGGGGGCCGGGCGAGTTTTTCGGGACGAAGCAGAGCGGGATGCCGGAGTTCAGGCTGGCCAACCTGCTGAACGATTTCGAGTTGCTGGAGCAGGCGCGGGACGACGCGTCTGCGCTGACGTCCTCGGAGGCGTTCTGGTCCTCTCCTTCCTACGCGCCGCTGCGAGATTACTTGTCGCGCGAGGCGCAGCTGCGCGACGAGCCGCTGGACTAGCCCGACTGCGCGGCAGTCATCTCGCGTCTTCCCGTGGCATAAGATGTACCGAAGCGGCCGCAGGAAGGAGCGTGATCCTCTTTTGACCCAGAGCTATCAGAAGTTCGGCATTAAGACGGAATTCGTCGAGCGCGTCAAGCTGAAGATGAAAAACCCCGCCATCAAGGAAAAGATTAAAGGACATCTGGAGGGCGCGACGAAGTACGATCTTCAGGATCGCGCCAAAGTGCGAAGATGGGTGAAGACGTTCGCCAAAATATTGAACGAATCTCTCACGGAGGCTCAGGAAGATCAGCTCGTCAACTTCGTGATCGCCCAAAGAATCGACCCGAACAACATGCTCCATCTGCTGAAGCTGTATACGATGTTCAGATAGCGCCCGGGGGAGAAACGCCTTGCGAAACAAGGAGGAATCCCGGGGACATGTTGCGCGAAATGCGGCCGAAAAAGCGGTGTTGGCCTGGCCGCTGGCTGCTCCGGAGGGGCGGCCTCTTTTTTTTCGACGTTGAATCCGGAGTTCGCAGAGGACGGCAGCGCGGGCGCGATAGATTCCGTCTGCCTTCGCCGGCTGCCGCCCGAGGCGCCGCGCGTTCTGTCCGCCGCAGACGAGCGGGGGTGGACAAGGACGTTCGGTTTGCTATAATAAGGATTGTGCGTTGCGGGTTTCGACAATCGAATATGCCCCGGGGGAGCTGGACGACGGCCGGCTGAGAGTGCATCCCTATGAAGATGCAGACCCTTATCACCTGATCTGGTTAGTACCAGCGTAGGAAGGCGGGAGCGCGACGATGAATTCGCCGTGTCATTGTTCATGTTGGCTAATGAACGCCCTCCGGATCGGGGGGCTTTTTTTGATGGGTACGAAGCTCCTCTGCGCGCAAGCCTATAGGAGAGAGGGAACAAGAGATGAAGAGAAAAGCAAGAGCGTGGAAAGGGTTAGGGGTGTCGCTGCTGGCGGGAACGATGCTGCTGTCCGGCTGCGGGAGCCATAAAGGAGGAGAGGCGACCGGCAGCCCGTCGCCCGGCGCTTCCGAATCGGCGCCGGCCGCGGAGCTTAAAGAAGCGACGCTGGTGCTCGACTGGACGCCGAATACGAACCATACCGGATTGTATGTGGCCCGGGATTTGGGCCTGTGGGAAAAGCACGGGCTCAAGGTCGAGCTGATTTTGCCGCCGGAGGCGGGGGCGAGCGCGCTTGTTGCGAACGGCAAAGCCGAGTTCGGCGTCGGCGCCCAGGAGAGCATGATTCTGGCCAGGGAGCAAGGGCTTCCTCTCGTCTCCATCGCGCCGATCATTCAGCACAATACGTCCGGGTTCGCTTCGCCGGTGGACAAAGACATTAAGGAGCCGAAGGATTTCGAGGGCAAGACGTACGGCGGGTGGGGCTCGCCTGCGGAGAAGGCGGTCATCGAATCGATCATGAACGTGCAGGGCGCGGACGTGAACAAGGTGAATTTCGTCAACGCCGGAACGGCCGATTTCTTCACGGCAACGCAAAAGGGAATCGACTTCGAATGGATCTTCTACGCCTGGACCGGCATCGAGGCGGAGCTCAGAGGCGAGCCGGTCAACATGGTTTATTTGACCGATTACAGCGAGCGGCTCGATTACTATACGCCGCTGCTGTTGACGAACGAGAAGCTGATCCAGGAGGACCCGGAGCTGGTTCGCGCGTTTCTGGCCGGCGCGTCGGAGGGCTATCAGTACGCCATCGACAATCCGGACGCTGCGGCCGACGTTCTGATCGCGGCCGTTCCGGAAATCAACGCGGAGCTGGTGAAGGCGAGCCAGAAGTGGCTCAGTCCGAAATACCAGGACGATGCGCCGCGCTGGGGCGAGCAGAAGAGAGAGATTTGGTCCGGGTACGGCGAGTGGATGCTGGAGAACGGTCTGATGGAGAAGGAACTGAACTACGACGACATGTTTACGACGGAATTCCTGCCGCAATAAGACCGGTATCGGGCATCGGATGAACGCCGTCGCGAATATTCGGCCGGCCAAGCCGCCGCTGGGCCAGGACAAGGCGCTTGGCCCGGCCTGAAGAATTTCATCCGCTTAAGGATACAAAGGAGAGAGAAGAAGATGGCTCAAGCGCTGCTCAGCGTTCAGATCGTCCCGAAAATTAATCCCGGAGAAGATGTCATTCCCTATGTCGACGAGGCGATCGGCATCATCAAGGCGTCCGGTGTCCCCTATCGCGTAGGGCCGCTGGAGACGACGATGGAAGGGGAGCTCGATCAGCTGCTCGAGATCGTCAAGCGGATGAACGCCGCCATGATCGAGAGAGGCAGCCCGTCCGTACTGTCGCAAATCAAACTGGTCGTGGACGCGAAAGCGAACGCTTCGATGGCGCGTCTGCTGCAGAAATATCCGGATGGGCAGTAGGCGAGTTAGAGGCGCCGCGCTTCCCGTCGTCACGATTCTCGTGTGCCTGGCCGTCTGGCAGGCGGTATGCATGGCGTTCGACATCGATGTATACCGGCTCCCGGCTCCTTCCGACATCGCGGTGCAGCTGTATAAGGATGCCGCCGTGTTAGGCATGCACGCCCAGACGACGTTCGGTCTGGCGCTTGTCGGGCTGGGGCTGGGAACTGTCGTCGGCATCGCGGTGGCCGTGCTGCTGCACATCGTCCCTCCGCTGAAGACTGCGCTGTCCCCGCTGCTCGTGCTGTCCCAGAACGTTCCGTTGATCGCGCTCGGCCCGCTGCTGATCATCTGGTTCGGCTTCGGAACGACGCCGAAGCTTATTTTGCTCGTGCTGGTCTGTTTTTTTCCGATCGCGTTATCGATCCTGGTCGGTCTCGGCCAGGCGGAGCCGCACTTGCGGGAATACTTGGGGATGATCGGAGTCTCGCGGTGGGAGCGTCTGAGGAGGCTGGAGTTTCCGGCCTCGCTGACTTATCTGTTCTCGGGGCTGCGCATCGCGGCGACCTACGTCGTATCTTCGGCGATCGTCGCCGAGTGGCTGGGCGCCGGGGCGAACAGAGGCATCGGCTTCTACTTGAAGCTGAAGTTTAGCGGGTTTCAGCAGGCGGCCGTATTCGCCTCGATCGTCTGGATTGTTGTGATGAGCCTGCTGTTTTTCTACCTGGTCGTGTGGGCCGAGCGTCTCGTCATTCGATGGAGGCCGCGTTCGGAGCCGGAGTGGAAGGAGGCGGTGCCATGACGGCGAGCGACAACCGGGGAAGCACGCTGGAATTGAAAAGCATTCGCAAGTCTTACGTCAGGGGCAAGGAACGAATTCTCGTCCTGAACGACGTGTCGTTGACGGTAAGGGCGGGGGAATTCGTCTCGTTGATCGGGCCTTCCGGAAGCGGGAAGTCGACGCTGTTCCGGATGATCGGCGGTGTGGAGAAGCCGGATCAGGGACAGGTGCTGATCGACGGACAGGACCGCACCGGGCAGAGGGGGCTGATCAGCTATATGCCGCAGCAGGCTGCGCTGTTCCCCTGGCTGAAGGTGGAGGAGAACATCCGCTTTGCGCTCGTCTCGACCGGGACGCCGAAGCGGGAGGCGAAGGAGCAGGCGGGGCAGTGGCTGGAACGAATTCAGCTCGGACATGTGGCGAAGGAATATCCGCACGTTCTGTCCGGAGGCATGCAGCAGCGGGTCAGCTTTCTTCGCGCGCTGCTGATGCGGCGCAGCGTCATGTGTCTGGACGAGCCGTTTGCTGCGCTGGATGCCCTGACGAGGGCGGACATGCAGCGCTGGCTGCTCGAGCTGTGGGAGGCGGACAGACGCTCCGTGCTGTTCGTGACGCACAGCATCGAGGAGGCGTTAGTGCTGTCGGATCGGATCTACGTTCTGTCGCCGGCCCCGGCCGCCGTCCTGCGCGAGCTTGTCGTGCCGTTCGATCGGCCGCGGCGGGCCGACGTATGGACTTCGCCGGCCTTCGTCGAGACGAAGCAGGAGGTGCTTCGTCTGCTGGAGGCGGGGAAAACGGGCATTCATTAAACGCAGGATCGCGTGCCAAGGCTGGCGCGCGGTCTTTTTTTTCAGTGATCAAGCAAGTACCACGCCGATGAGGCGTCCAGATTGACGGGCGGCTCGGCAGAGCGTTCCGCCGAAGGGATGGAAGAACGGATCGACGGTGCTATAATGAAGAAAAAACAGAGGAGCTTCGCGAAATGAACGAATGGTACTTCGACCGGTACGGACAGGCTTCCTTCATCGTGGTGGAGAAGGAGAGATTCGTCAGCCGATACGGCCGCAACCTGGGCTGGATTCACCAGGGAAAGCAGGTGTTCAGTCTGACCGGACAGCCTCTCGGCTGGCTCGATAAAGGCGTGCTAAGAGACCGGGCAGGGGGGATTATCGCCTTTACCCGATGGGCGGGAACCTGGCTTTCTTCCGTTCCCGGGCAAAGCGGAGAGCCGTCTATGCCGTCGATCCCCGGTCCTCCGGCAAGGCCTGGCTTCGCCGGGACGATAACCGATCCCGGAGCGGGTGGATGGGCGAATAAGTCGGTTCGCGACTTTTTCGGCGCGGATCTGTAAGTGGGCGGGCAAGGGGCAATGTTGTCAGGTTAAGCCGTTGTCGTATGCGATCGACGGCATACGGTCGACGGTATGCGACCGATCGAAGGCGCGCAGCCTGCCGGCAACGTCTAACGGTTGCAGTGGCGCTTAATCGATCGTTTTCCCGAAAAAGGAAAAGCTAACGGTTGCCACCGCGCTTATTTTGGGGTTATCGAGCGAAACGCGCGTTTTCGGCTGAAATAGCCGCTGCCGCAACCGTTACAACCTCCGTACTGCGAAAATGGCACAATTAGCGGCGCTGACAACCGTTACGTTAGTGGGCTGGCGGGGGCTCGCGGGGTTGGCGTGTGTTGGCCTGGGCTGGCGGGGGCTCGCGGGGTTGGCGTGTGTTGGACTGGACTGGCGGGGGCTCGCGGGGTTGGCGTGTGTTGGCCTGGACTGGCGGGGGCTCGCGGGGTTGGTGTGTGTTGGCCTGGACTGGCGGGGATTGGCTTATTCTTCTTAGCTCAAAATTAGGAACGGACTTGAACTCTCTTTAAGGAGGCGGTGGTTGGTGGGCATTTTGATCAAAAAAATCGACCCCCGTCTCGCGACGAGGGCCTTCATGGGAGAGGAGAAACCGGACGAAGAGCTTATGGGGAAACGTAAGTCTTCTCCGCGGTTGTCCCCGACACCTCTCGGCGCCGGTACTATCATTGTGACCCGGTCGAAGGAAAATATACGTTGCCGCGGAAAAAAATTAGCGCGAGTTCCCCGGAGCGGCGGTGCGGAGCTCGCAGAGCTTTTGCATCGAGGGAGATTGTGGTAACATTACACCGTTAACGGATCACAACATCGTACAACTGCAGGGGATGAAGTCATTGCGCGTCATTTCGGGACAAGCCAAGGGGCATCCGCTACGAGCGGTGCCGGGAAGCGGAACGCGTCCGACGACGGACAAGGTGAAGGAAGCTCTGTTCAGCATGATCGGCCCGTATTTCAACGACGGAGAGCGGGTGCTCGATCTGTTCGCAGGCACGGGGGCGCTGGGCATCGAGGCGCTCAGCCGAGGGGCGGTCAGCGCGGTATTCGTCGATTCCAGCGCGAAGAGCGTCGAGGTCATTCGCCGCAACCTGGAGTCGACGAGATTGGCGGACAGAGCGTCCGTATACCGCAACGAGGCGCGCCGCGCGCTGAAGGCGCTGGAGAAGACGGGGCGTTCGTTCGACCTGATCTTTCTGGATCCTCCTTATGCGATGACGGATTGCGACGCCATTCTAATGGAAATGGCCGGGAGGGGACTGGCGGCGGAATCGGCGATTGCCGTTGTGGAGCACGATCCGGGCGTGAGCTATCCCGAGACATTCGGAGGCTTCGAGCGCACGAAATACGCCAAATACGGAGAGATCGCCGTATCCGTCTACCGGTATCGACCCGAGCAAGAGGCGTCAATCGAATCGATTATGGAAACGGAGGAGGCGAACGAACGATGACCCGACAACTATCCGGAACCGAGAACGAGTACCGCATCGCCGTCTATCCCGGGAGCTTCGATCCCGTGACGCTTGGCCATCTGGACATTATTCGCAGGGCGGCCAAGCAATTCGATCGGCTCATCGTGGCCGTGCTTAACAATACGACGAAAACGCCGCTGTTCAGCGTGGAGGAAAGAAAAGCGCTGCTGGCGGAGGTGACGAAGGATTTGCCCAACGTGGAGATCGACAGCTTCCGCGACCTGCTCGTCCGCTACATGCGGTCGCGCCACGCGAAGGTGATCATCCGCGGCATTCGGTCGGTGACCGACTTCGAATACGAGCTGCAGATGGCTTCGACGAACCGTCAACTGGACGAGAGCATCGAAACCGTCTTCATGATGACCAACCCGAAGTATTCCTATCTCAGTTCCAGCATCGTGAAAGAAATCGCCAAGTTCCACGGCCCGGTACACGATCTCGTGCCGCCTGTCGTGGACGCGGGACTAAAGGCCAAATACGATACGCCCACGCACGGTGACGGCCAATAAACGCGAACAGACGCGGAACGGCGAACAAGAGCTCCTCCCCGGCAGCGGGAAGGAGCTCTTGTTCTAACGCTGGCGCTTGTCCGGGCGATCTTTGTCCTGCGGCGCTTTCGGCCGAATGAGGGCAGCCAGCAGGGCGAGCAGCAGGAACACGCCGAAGCTGGCTAGCGCGACCGCGAGACTCTCGGGAAGCTGCTCCCATCCGCTCGGCAGCGCTCCGCCCGAAGCCGACCAGGCTTCGGAGATCGCGGGCGGGGCCGGCCAGCGTTCGGCGAACCACTGTTTGATCGGTTCGGACAGCGCCAGCGCCGCGAGCGGATAGACGACGAGCAAGGCGGCGGCGGAGTGAAGCAGGCGGGAGGAGATAACCTTCAGCCAAGGAAAGGGCTGGCTCAGGCCGAACGCCGCCCTGGCCTGAAGCAGGCCGCTCCAGCCGCTCCACGCAAGAGCTGCGGCCAGCAAGGCGCAGGCTTGCGCCGGCTCGGACGCGAACAGGGCGGAGCGGCTGCTCTCGTAGGCGCCCAGATGGAGCTCGTACAGTCCGGGAATCTGAAGCCACAGGTCGCTGCCGGGAAGAAACAGCTGGAGCAGCCGGACGACGACGGCGCTCATCATCATCAAGCCGCCGACCGTCATGAGCGTCCCGACGGCTCCCGTCACCGAATCCGCCAGCAGCTTGCCGAGCGGGCGGCCGTCCTCCCGGCGGGCGTCGGCGGCGGCGCGCAGCGCCCGGACCAGCAGCGCTCGCGGCTGCGTAACGGGCAGAACGGGCACGCGAGGGCCGCGCGATCGGATCGTCCGCGACCAGACGATGCCCGACAAAATCGCGGAGAGCCACAGCCCGAGAGCGATCGCCCAGCCGAGGGAAGGAGAATGAAGAAAGCCGAAGCCGATGACGAGCACGATGAGGAACGGATTCGGGACATGGGAGACGAGAAGCACCGTATCGACGTCCTCGTTCCGAATCATCCCGTTCTCCCGAAGGCGGGCGGCTTCTTTAGCCCCCGCAGGGATGCCGGCGGACCAGCCGAAGGCGATCGCCCAGCCTGCCGCCCCGGGCAGCCGGAACAATCCGCGCGTAAGCGGTTCGGCGAGCGTCGCCAAGCCGTGCAGCAGCCCCGAAGCGGCCAGAAGCTCTGCAAGCATGATCGGGGGGAGGAGGCCGGGGAAGACGTTCTGCCACCAGATTTGCAAGCCGGTCAAGGAGGCTCGAAAGGCTTCGCCGGGCGAGTGAACGATCCCCGCCACGACAAGCATGGAGGAAGAGCCCAACAGCAGCGACAGGAAAACGGCGCGTTTGCTATTCGATAGATTGGCTTGAGCCACAGCTGATCGCCTCCCGGGGCCCAGCAGCAACGCGGATGCGCGTTTATAAAAGTCCGAAATCAGGGCCGTTACTTCTACAATGTACGCCCCGGGAGAGCGGGTTAGACCATCTTGTCTGAAAGCCGAACGGGAGGAAGCGTGAAGTCGCGCAAGGCGTCGCTTGGCTGGGCGTCGCGGAAGGCCAAAGAATATACGCCGGCAGCCTGGGCGTCCATAGCCAAAAACGAAGAGTCGTGTCTGGCCGCGGAGGAGACGACGGGAACCTTCGCTTTCCTGCGCATGTCGCGGAGCAGGCGCTGGCCGCGAGAGGTGAAGCCGAGCACCCGGATGTAATCGACCCCGTCGGCGAGCCGCTCCGGGGAGAGCTGGGCCTTGCGATGGCCGAGCAGGATGCGCAGAAGCGTCCGTTGCAGCTTGGTGCGGGTATATCTTTTCGTCTTCAAGGCCTGCAGCAGCGCCTCAACGGAATACTCGGGAAGCTCGGACAAGACGCCGCGAATCCGGTATTCCAATCCTTCGCTGACTTCGGCGAACTCGGAGAGCGAGGGAGCGGACTGCCGAAGCAGCTCGTGGAACAGAGGCCTGGAGAAGCTTTCCCAGTGGATCGGAGCCCGGCCGGCTTGCGTCTCGCGGCGCAGGATGGCCAGCGTGGATTCCGGAACGTAAGCGGCGAGCTGATCCAGCGAGCCCGATTCGCCGAGCAGCAGCTTGCGAAGAGCGGTGGCGCTGGCAATTTTCGTATCGGTGATCTCGGTCTGGCCGTAGCCGGATTTCTCGCGGCGAAGAGTGTAGGGCACGATGGCGCTGCCCAGCTTTCGCAGAGCGATTAAGTAATGCAGACCGAGCGTATGGTTGGGCTGGGTAAGCGAATAAGCGTGTTCGTCAAGCCCTTTCTCGCGCAAATAAGCTTCGGCGGCGGAGGTGAACGCCGACGGATAAGGAAGCCCTTCCTTAAGCCGCGCCGCCAGCAGGGGGGAGAACGCCTCGGGCTCCTCCGCCAGCAAAGAGGCGAGCTGCTGCAGCGAAGCCAGTTCCCCGCTCTCGCTGCCGAAGCAGAGCGAGTCCACGACGCCCGAGGCGTCCAGCACGGCGATCGCTCCGTAGGCGAACCACTGCGCCGGCTGCGAGCTGTAGGCGACCGGAAGCTCCAGCACAAGATCGCAGCCGGCGCGCAGCGCCATCTCCGTTCGCGCCCGCTTGTCCGCCAGAGCCGGCTCGCCTCGCTGCAGGAAGTTGCCGCTCATAACGGCGACGACATTCTCCGCCTGCGTTATTTTTTTCGATTGCTGTAAATGATAGAGGTGACCGTTATGAAGCGGATTGTATTCTACGACGATGCCGACCGTGGACATGACTGTCTCCTTATGGCGAAGGATGCTTTTCTCCCCAATATAACATGAGAAGGGGACGGAGAGAAGCGAAGCCGCAAGAGGTCGGCCCCGAAGCGCGGCAGAGCGGTCCTGCAGTCGGCCGGGCCGGGCCGAGGCTCGGCAGCCGAAGGCGCTCCCGCAAAACCGTCGTCGGCAGAGGCTCCCGAATCGGCGCTCCTCCTCACTAATGTCGCAGAAATTGTTGACAAATAAACGTCGATCTCGATATAATAAACTTTGTTTGTTTGGAGTGATCTAATTGTTGCTTAAAGTGCAAGAGCTGGCGTCTCGCCAGCAGACGGCGAGCCTGCAAGGGGCTCTGGACTTGACGGAGCTGTTCCGGGGTCATTCGGAATACCGTCCGCTTTCTCCGCTGCAATACGAACTGACGGCGAGCGCCGCAGACGATCGGATTCTCGTAACGGGGCGGCTCAGCTGCGACGTGCGTATGCAGTGCTCGCGCTGTCTGGATGCGGTCGAGAGGACGGTCGACGTTCCTTTCGAGGAGCAGTTTCGCGTAGTCTCGGACGAGAGCGAGGAAGCAAGCGAGGATGAAGAAGCCGTACCGGTAACGGAAGAGCGGATCGATCTGGCTCCTTACGTCATGGAGGAGTTCGTCGTCCAATTGCCCTACGCGCCCCTGTGCAGCGAAGCCTGCAAAGGGCTGTGCCCCGAGTGCGGGACAAACCTGAACGAACAATCGTGCGGTTGCCGGACGGAGAAAGTCGATCCCCGTATGGCTGCGCTTCAGGATTGGTTTAATTCTCAGAAAGAGTAAGCCAAGGCCGAACAGCCGGAGCTTATTTCAGACTGATAAGGAGGTGGCAGCATGGCAGTCCCTTTCGCGAAAACATCGAAAGCCCGCAAACACAAACGCCGGACCCACTTTAAACTGGTTGTTCCCGGTATGGTGAAATGCGATCAATGTGGAGAATTGAAAGTGTCGCACCGCGTATGCAAGGTGTGCGGTACGTACAAGTCCCGTGAAATTATCAAGCAATAAGCTTGAACGCGTCTGGAATGACGACGGGCAAGCGCTTCGGCCGGTTGCGGCCGACTTAAGCGCTCTTGCCGTCGTTGCATGCCGGCGCGTTTTTCTTTATACTCTTATTGGCACCTGGTATTAAAGGTAATTGATAATTCGCGTGGATCGAGCTGAAGAGGATCGAGCGCAGAAGGGAGTGGAGAAGGTGGAGCGGCTTCCCAAACGGCAGCGCCACCAACAGCTCAGCAAGCTGTTGGAAGAGAATCCGTTTCTAACCGATCGGGAGTTGACCCGCCTGCTTAAAGTGAGCATACAGACGATCCGGCTGGATCGGCTGGAGCTGGCCATTCCCGAGCTGAGGGAAAGGCTGAAGCTGATGGCGGAGCGATCCTACGATTCCGTTCGTTCACTGCCTTTGCACGAGGTGATCGGAGACATTCTCGACCTGCAGCTCGACAAGAGCGGCATCTCTCTGTTCGAGATCGGCGAAGAGCACGTCTTTTCCCGTTCCGGCATCGCCCGGGGCCATCATGTTTTCGCGCAAGCCAACTCGCTGGCGGTGGCGGTGATCAACGACGAGATCGCGCTGACGGCTTCGGCGGATATCCGCTTCATCCGGCCCGCGCGGCTGGGGGAGAAGTGCATTGCGAAAGCTTACGTTCGGTCAAGCGGCGGGCAAAAAGGAAAAGCAAAAGTTGAAGTATTTACATATGTCGGCGAGGAAATGGTCTTTCAAGGGAACTTTATCATCTATAGATCCGCCGGCGAGAAGTTAGTGACCTCATAAAGGAGTTGTACATCATGCGGATTGCCATAGATGCGATGGGAGGCGACCATGCGCCGCGCGCCCAAGTCGAGAGCGCCTTGGCTGCGGCTGCCGAATTTCCCGATATCCATTTGGTATTGGTCGGCGATCCGGATGCGATTCAGCCTTATCTCGGCACCGGCGCTCCGGCCAACGTCACCGTCGAACCCGCCTCCGAGACGATCGGAAGCGACGACGAACCGGTTCGAGCCGTGCGCCGCAAGACGGATTCTTCGATGGTCGTGGCCGGGCGCATGGTGAAGGAAGGACGCGCCGACGGCATGATCTCGTGCGGCAATACGGGCGCCTTAATGGCGACGGGGCTGCTCGTCGTCGGGCGGATGTCGGGAATCGAACGGCCGGGACTGGCCGCGATATTCCCGACACTGGACAACAAGGGGCTGCTGGCGCTCGATATGGGGGCGAACATGGACGCGAAGCCGGAGCATCTGCTGCAGTACGCGCTTATGGGCAGCCTGTATCGCAGCAAGGTTCACGGCATCGACAAGCCCCGGATCGGATTGCTTAATGTCGGCACGGAAGCGGCCAAAGGCAACGAGCTGACGAAGGCGGCGTACGGCCTGCTCGAGAGCGCGCCGATCCATTTCGTCGGCAACGTCGAGGCGCGCGACGTGCTGGATTCGGTATGCGACGTCATCATATGCGACGGCTTCTCGGGCAACATTTTGCTCAAGGCGCTCGAAGGGGCGGCCCAATCGATCTTTAAGCTGCTTCGCGAGGAGCTGACCTCGTCCTTCTCGTCGAAGCTGGCCGCGGCCGCGCTTAAGCCGAGTTTCCGGCGAATTCGGACCCGGATGGATTACAACGAATACAACGGGGCTCCGCTGCTGGGCATTAACGGACTGGTCGTGAAGGGGCACGGATCTTCGGATGCGGGGGCGATGAAGACGGCGATTCGCCAGACTCGCACGGCGATCGGCAACCGGTTGATCGCGTCTTTGGCTGACGAATTCAGCGGAAAGTGAGAGAGAGCTATGAATGGTGTTTCCGTAGGCATTCTCGGGACGGGAAAATACGTTCCGGAGCGCCGCTTAACGAATCAAGAGCTGGAGCGGATGGTCGAGACGAACGACGAATGGATTGTGACGCGCACCGGCATTCGCGAGCGAAGAATCGCCGCGCCGGAACAGGCGACGTCCGATCTCGCTTACGAGGCTTCCCTGAAAGCGCTGGAAGCGGCCGGCATCACGGCGGCGGAGCTGGATTTGATTATCGTGGCGACGATTACGCCGGACATGTTCTTCCCGTCGACGGCCTGTCTGCTTCAGGAGAAGCTGGGCGCCAAGCAGGCTGCCGCGTTCGATCTGTCGGCCGCCTGCTCCGGTTTTATTTACGGGCTTGCGAACGCGACGGGATTTATCTCGACGGGCATGTACAAGCACGTGCTCGTCGTCGGGGCGGAGTGTCTGTCCCGCATAACGGATTACGAAGACCGCAATACGTGTATTCTGTTCGGAGACGGCGCCGGAGCGGTCGTGCTGGGACCGGTATCCGGCGATCGGGGCTTCAAGTCGTTTAAGCTCGGGGCCGACGGCGCAGGCGGAGAGCTGCTTCGGGTTCGCGGCGGCGGTTCGCGCCACCCGTCCAGCGACGAGACGCTCGCGGCTCGCGGTCACTTTATCGAGATGAACGGGCGCGACGTGTTCAAGTTCGCCGTTCGCGTCATGGGAAGCGCGGCGGAAGAAGCGCTGAGCGCAGCGGGCTTCGAGAAGTCCGACATCGATCTGCTTATTCCGCACCAAGCCAACATCCGTATTATTCAATCGGCGCTCGAAAGACTCGACCTGTCCGCAGACAAAGCGATGATTAATCTGGACCGGTACGGCAACGTATCCGCCGCTTCGATCCCTCTCGCGCTGGCGGAGGCGGTCGAGGAAGGCCGAGTCCGGGAGGGGGACACGCTCGTTCTGGTCGGATTCGGGGGAGGACTGACCTGGGGCGCGGCGGTGCTGAACTGGTAGAGGAGGAATCGTGTTGGGTAAAGTTGCATTCGTATTTCCCGGCCAGGGCGCGCAGGCGGTCGGCATGGGAAAGGACGCTTACGAAAGCCACGCGGCCGCCAAGGCGGTCTACGATCAGGCGGACGAGGCGCTCGGCTATTCGATAGCGAAGCTGAGCTTCGAAGGGCCGGAGGAAGAGCTGCGCCAGACGGCGAATACGCAGCCGGCGCTTCTCGCCACGAGCGTTGCGCTGCTGGAAGTGTACAAGGAGCGCGGGCTGAAGCCGGATTACGTCGCCGGGCATTCCTTGGGCGAGTACAGCGCTCTCGTCGCGGCCGGCGTGCTGGAGTTCGTCGATGCCGTGAAGCTTGTCCGCGCGCGCGGCCAGTTCATGGAGCAAGCGGTTCCGGGCGGACAGGGCGCGATGGCGGCCGTGCTCGGAGCGGAGCGCTCGGCTCTGCAGGCGCTCTGCTCGGACATTACGGCGGCGGGAACGATCGTGGAGCTGGCCAACGTCAACTGCCCGGGCCAGATCGTCGTATCCGGCTCGGCGGCCGGCGTCGCCGCCGTCGTCGAACGGGGGAAGGAGGCCGGAGCGAAGCGGGTAATCCCGCTCGAGGTGAGCGGGCCCTTCCACTCCTCCTTGATGCAGCCGGCGGCGGATCGGTTGGCCGAGGCGCTGTCGCAAGCGCCGTTCCGCGACGCGTTCGTGCCAGTCGTCGCCAACGTGCATGCCCGGCCGGTCACGTCGGGGGCGGAGCTTCGCGAGCTGCTCGTTCGACAAGTCGTGTCGCCCGTGCAGTGGGAGGATACGATCGCGTACTTGATCGGGGAAGGCGTCGACACGTTCGTAGAGATCGGCTCCGGAACGGTGCTGGCGGGTTTGATCAAGAAGATCGACAAATCCGTCCGAGTCGTCTCGGTCAACAGCGCGGCGGCTGCGGGCGCAGCTGCGGAATAACGCCGTTCGCGGCGACCATGGCAGAGAGGTGAAGAGGCATGGCGATGTGGGATTTGCAAGGCAAGAGCGCGCTCGTAACGGGCGCGTCGCGCGGTATCGGCCGGGCGATCGCGATCGCCCTGGCGGAGGCGGGAGCCGACGTGGCGGTGAACTATTCGGGCAGCGAGGCGGCGGCCGCCGAGACGGTCAAGGCGGTGGAAGCGCTGGGCCGCAAGGCGATTATGGTCAAGGCCAACGTCGGCCGGGCGACGGAGTTCGACGAGATGGTGGCGGCTTCGCTTGAAGCTTTCGGCAAGCTGGACATCCTCGTGAATAACGCCGGCATTACCCGTGACAACCTAATTATGCGAATGAAGGAATCCGAATTCGACGAAGTGATCGAGACGAACCTGAAGGGCGTATTCAACGGAATCAAAGCGGTGACCCGCCCGATGATGAAACAGCGCTCCGGCCGCATCATCAACATTTCGTCGGTCGTAGGCGTGCTCGGCAACGCCGGACAAGCCAACTACGTCGCGGCCAAAGCCGGCGTCATCGGCTTGACGAAATCGGCCGCAAGGGAGCTGGCCTCCCGAGGCATTACCGTCAATGCGGTCGCTCCCGGATTCATCGAATCCGACATGACCGACAAGCTTCCGGAGGAGTACCGCGGGAAGCTGCTCGCCGACATTCCGATGGGCCGAATGGGCCGCCCGGAAGACGTCGCTTCCATCGTCGTGTATCTGGCGTCCGAAGCGGCATCCTATATGACGGGCCAGACGGTGCACGTCGACGGCGGGATGTACATGTAGCCGTCGACGCGCGCCGGAGACGGCTGTCGCGGCGGCTGGGACACCCCGCGCGGGCCGAACGGACTCATGCAGGCCTCTATGGCTTTTTGTCCATGATTCACGTATAATACGTTAAGGGAGGTGAACCGGATGTCCGATGTACTGGATCGCGTAAAGCGCATCGTTATCGAACGCCTGGGTGTAGAAGAGGCAGAGGTAACACCCGAAGCATCTTTCAAAGACGACTTGGGCGCTGACTCTCTGGATGTGGTAGAACTCGTAATGGAGCTCGAGGACGAATTCGATTTGGAGATTTCCGACGAGGATGCAGAGAAGATCACAACGGTGGGAGAAGTCGTTAAATACATACAATCTCATGCGTAATGATCGACGGGTCCCGTACTTGCGACGGGACTTCTGCATATTCTAACGCCGATTCGCGCCGCGCGCGACGGATGATATAGCCTGAAGAGGTGAATGGGATTTGACACAGCGCGTTGTCGTTACAGGAATGGGGGTCGTCACGTCCCTCGGCACCGACTTGCCTGCGTTCTGGAATAACTTGCTCGACGGAAAATCAGGGGTCAGCCTGATCGAAGCTTTCGATACGACCGATTATACGACCAAGATTGCGGCAGAAATCAAGGATTTCGATCCCGGCTTATACCAGATCGACAAGAAAGAAGCCCGGAAGATGGACCGCTTCGTGCAGTTCGGCGTCGCCGCGAGCAAGCTTGCGATCGAAGACGCGGGACTGGCGATCGGGGATAATGCCGATCCGGAGCGGGTCGGCGTTATCGTCGGCTCCGGAATCGGCGGCCTGGGCACCTGGGAAGAGCAGCATACGACGTTGATGGAAAAAGGTCCGAGAAGGGTCAGCCCGTTCTTCATCCCGATGATGATCGCGAACATGGCCAGCGGCCAAATCTCGATGATCACGGGAGCCAAGGGACCGAACACCGCCGCCGTATCCGCTTGCGCTACCGGCACGCACTCCATCGGCGACAGCTTCAAGATGATCCAGCGCGGAGACGCCGATGTCATGATCTGCGGCGGTGCGGAAGCGACGATCCGTCCGATCGGGATGGCGGGGTTCTGCGCGATGAGGGCGATGAGCACCCGCAACGAGGAGCCCGAGAAGGCGAGCCGGCCGTTCGACGTCGACCGCGACGGGTTTGTCATGGGAGAAGGCTCGGGCGTGCTCGTTCTGGAATCGCTTGAACATGCGAAGGCGAGAGGCGCTCGCATCTATGCCGAAGTCATCGGCTACGGCATGAGCGGCGACGCTTATCATATGACGGATCCCGATCCCGACGGCGCGGCTCGCTGCATGAGGAAGGCGATCAAAGACGCGGGAATCGATCCCGAAGTCGTTCAGTACATCAATGCGCACGGCACGTCGACGGGAGCGGGCGACAAGTCCGAGACGCTGGCGATCAAGAAGACGTTCGGCGACCACGCCTACAAGCTGGCCGTCAGCTCGACGAAGTCGATGACCGGGCATCTGCTCGGAGCGGCGGGCGGCGTGGAAGCGGTTATTCTCGGCTTGACGCTGAAGAACGGCGTTATTCCTCCGACGATCAATCTGGATCAGCCCGATCCGGAGTGCGATCTGGATTACGTGCCGAACAAGCCGCGCACCGCCGACGTTCAAGTAGCGCTGTCCAATTCCTTCGGCTTCGGAGGACACAACGCTACGATCATCATGCGCAAGTATGAAGACTAATTCGGACAAGCTGCGTTTAGGAAGTTGACTAAAGTGCGCGGAACGTCGACGCAGGCGGCATGAGCCGTCTGCGTCGAATGTGTATAGGGCGCGATCGAGGTGAAAGCTCATGAAGGACGGATTTCAGCGGCTGCAGCAGCGCATCGAAGTGACATTTCGCAATCCGGCGCTGTTGAAACAGGCTTTTACTCACACTTCTTACGTGAACGAGCATCGAAGCGCGCGCATTCCGGATAACGAAAGGCTGGAGTTTCTGGGAGACGCCGTGCTGCAGCTCACCGTATCCGAATATTTGTATCGGCTCTATCCGGATTCCCCGGAGGGAGAGCTGACCCGTTTGCGGGCGAGCATCGTCTGCGAGCCATCGCTTGTCCGTTTTGCCGAGACGCTCGAATTCGGGCAGGTCGTGCTGCTCGGCAAAGGGGAGGAGCAGACGGGAGGCCGTTCCCGGCCGTCGCTGCTGGCCGACGCCTTCGAAGCTTTTCTGGGAGCGCTCTATTTGGACCAAGGGCTGGGGGCCGTTCGGGCTTTCCTGGAGAAGCATATGTTCGCCAAGCTGTCCCGAGACGGGCAGGCTCCGATGAAGGACTACAAGACGGAGCTGCAGGAGAAAGTTCAGCAGCTGTCTCTGGGCGCGCTGGACTACCGCATCGTCGAGGAGAGGGGGCCCGCCCACGACAAGGAGTTTATCGCCGTCGTCGGGGTTGGCGATCAGCAGCTCGGCAGAGGAATCGGGCGTTCCAAGAAGGAAGCGGAGCAGCAGGCCGCCTCCCAGGCGCTGGCTTCATTTGCGAAGCAGAGTCCCAGATGACCTATCGACTCGAGAGGAGAAACTGTCCTTATGTTTTTGAAAAGAATCGAGCTGACCGGGTTTAAGTCGTTCGCGGACCGCACCGAACTCGAATTCGTTCGCGGCATTACCGCCGTCGTCGGGCCGAACGGCAGCGGCAAGAGCAACATCTCCGACGGCATTCGCTGGGTGCTCGGAGAGCAAAGCGCCAAGTCGCTGCGCGGCGGCAACATGCAGGATATCATTTTTGCCGGCAGCGACGCCCGCAAGGCGGTCAACTTCGGAGAGGTGTCGCTTACTCTGGACAATGCGGACAAGGCGCTGCCGCTCGATTTTACCGAAGTTACGGTGACCCGCCGCGTTCATCGCAACGGGGAGAGCGAGTATCTCATCAACAAGCAGCCGTGCCGCCTGAAGGACATTACCGAGCTGTTCATGGATACGGGGATTGGCCGGGAAGCGTATTCGATCATCGGACAAGGACGAATCGAAGAAATTTTGAGTACGCGCTCGGAGGATCGGCGGGGAATTTTCGAGGAAGCCTCGGGAATCGTGAAGTACAAAAGCAGGAAAAAGGAAGCGCAGAAAAAGCTCGAGGATACCGAGAGCAACCTGCTGCGCATTCACGATCTCGTCAGCGAGCTGAACGGGCAGATTGAACCGCTCAGAGAGCAATCGGCGAAGGCCGAAACGTATAAAGCGCTTAAAGAAGAGCTGAAAAATAAAGAGATCGCCCTCTACGTTCACCAGATCGAGGGGGTGCATTCGTCCTGGACGCAGACGAACGAGCGGCTGAACGCCCTGCGCGAGGAACAGACCGGCTTGTCCACCTTCGTCAGCAAGCACGACGCGCTGCTGGAGGAAGAGCGGCAGACGCTCGTCCAGCTCGAGGAGCTGCTGGAGAAGCTGCAGGACGAGCTGCTGAGCTGCAGCGAAGACACCGAGAAAACGGAAGGCTACGTGGAGCTGCTGAACGAGCGGCGGGGCCATCTGGAGCGTTCGCGCGACGGACTCCGGCAATCGCTGGCTTCCGCGGAGGAGCGGCATGCCCTGGCGAGGGAAGAAGCGGAGCAGCTTCAGACGAAGCGCGCCGCGCTCGATGTCGAGCTGGCGGCTTCTCTGGCGAAGCTGGCGGAGGAGGAGGACCGGCTGGCGCTGGCCGACGGAAGCACGGAGGTAGAAGAGCGGCTGAAGGCCGAGCTGTTCGATACGCTGAACGCGATGGCGCAGGCGCGCAACGACATCCGCTACGGCGAAGGTCAGAACGAGGTGCTGGAGCGCCGGATGACGCGGATCGCCGAAGAGGAAGCGAAATGGCGGGAACAGTTCGAGGCGATCGGCGCCAGAAGAGAGCGTCTGGAAGAGAAGCTGGCCGAGGTGACGAGGACGCTGCACGAAGTGCGCGACCGCTACGTCTCCGAGGGAGCGCGTTCCTCCGAGGTTCAGCGCAAGCTGGAGGAAGCGCAGGCGGCGGTCCGGCGGAACGAGCAGCGCAGAGAAGCGCTCGTCTCGCGGCGGGATACGATCAAGGAGCTGCAGAACGACTACGACGGCTTTCAGCACGGCGTTCGCGAGGTGCTGAAGGCGTCGAAGCGCGGCTCGCTGCACGGCGTGCACGGGGCCGTGGCCGAGCTGGTCAGCGTGCCGGGCCATCTGGAGACGGCGATCGAGACGGCGCTCGGCGCGGCGCTGCAGCATATCGTCATGGAGGACGAGAAGAGCTCCCGGGCGGCGATCGCTCATCTGAAGCAGAGACAGTCCGGCCGAGCGACCTTCCTGCCGCTGGACGTCATTCGCGCCCGGTCGATTTCCGACGGCGATCGCCGCTCGCTGGAGCAGGCCGAAGGGTTTATCGGCATAGGGGCGGAGCTTGTCGGCTTCGAGCCCAAGTACGGAGCGATCGTCGGCAGTCTGCTCGGCAACGTGCTCATTGCGGAGACGCTGGAGCAGGCGAACCGGATCGCGTCCAGATTGCAGTACCGTTATCGCGTCGTGACGCGCGACGGAGACGTTGTGAACGCGGGCGGATCGATGACGGGGGGCAGCTTGCAGAAAAAGTCGGCGAATCTGCTTGGGCGCCAGCGGCAGCTCGAGGAGCTGGAGCGCGAGATCGCCGAAGCGGAGAAGGCGCGCGAGCGCTCGCGCGCCGAGGTCGACGATCTGAAGAAGGAGCTGGCGCAGGTCGCGCAGAACATCGAGCAGCTTCGGGAACAGGGCGAGCAGGAAAGGCTGAGGGAGCAGCAGGCTTCGGCCGAAAGCGTTCAGCTGGAGCAGGAGGAGCGGCAGCTCGAGGAGCAGCGTTCCGCCATGGAAGGAGAGAAGGCCGCCTTCGCCGCCGAGGCCGGCTCCCTGGCTGCGAGCAAGGAAGAAGCCGAGAAGCGGCTGGCCGATCTGTCCGCCGAGGAGCAGCGCATCCAGGAGCGGATTCGCGAGGCGGAGGAGCTGCGCCGCAAGAGCGCGTCCGCGAAGGAGGAGCTTCAGGCGGCGCTTACCGAGCTCAAGGTCGCGATCGCGCGGATGGAGCAGGACCGCGCGTCGCTGGACGAGCAGCTCGGACGCCACAGGTCCGATCTGAGCCGCCTGACGGGCGAGCTCAAGCAGCTGAAAGAGTCGCTCGAGCATAACGAAGCGGAGGCGGAGCGGACGCTGAGCGAGTCGGTCGAGCAGCGGGAGAAGCTGAACGATCTTCGCATTCGCAAAAAACAGCTGACCGAGAATCTCGAGTTCAAGCGGGCCGACCGCGCCGAGAAGCAGCGCGAGCTGGAACGCAAGGAGGGCGAGACGAAGGATCAGCGGGCGAAGCTGAGGAACGTCGACGAAAGCTTGCGGCAGGCGGAGATTGCCGTCAACCGGATGGACGTCGAGCTGGACAACCTGCTGCGCAAGCTGACGGAGGAATACGAGATCGGCTTCGAGCTGGCGAAGGAGCGCTACCCGGTGCCCGAAGACGTCGTCGGCGCCCAGAACGAGGTACGCGACATGAAGCGCAAAATAACGGCGCTCGGGGACGTGAATCTCGGCGCGATCGAGGAGTTCAAGCGGGTATCCGAGCGCTTCGACTTCCTCTCTGCGCAGGAGAGCGATCTGATCGAAGCGAAGACGAAGCTTCACGGCATCATTCGCGAGATGGACGAGGAGATGTCCAAGCGGTTCCGAACGACGTTCGAGGAGATCCGCAAGCACTTCGTCGTCGTCTTCTCGCGAATGTTCGGCGGCGGACGAGCCGATCTGATCATGGCCGAGCCGGACAAGCCGCTCGATACGGGCATCGACATCGTGGCGCAGCCTCCGGGCAAGAAGCTGACGAATCTGCAGCTTCTGTCGGGCGGCGAGCGGGCGCTGACCGCGATCGCGCTGCTGTTCGCGATTCTCCACGTCAAGCCGGTGCCGTTCTGCGTGCTGGACGAAGTCGAGGCCGCGCTGGACGAAGCCAATGTGGCTCGGTACGCACAGTACATGCGCGAATTCTCGGATTCGACGCAGTTCATCGTCGTCACGCACCGCAAGGGGACGATGGAGGAAGCCGACGTGCTCTACGGAGTGACGATGGAGGAAGGCGGCGTGTCCAAGCTCGTGTCGGTGCGTCTGGAGGAAACGGACGATATGATCGCGACGGCTTAACGGTCGCGAAGGCGCCTTCCTTGCCGGAAGTCCGGCGGGCACTCAAGATTAACGGTTTTGCGGACCGTCGCTATCGTGGGCAGATGAATCGGTAGATGGTTATAACGGTCTAGCAGGCCGTTAACTGAGGTTGGACAGGGAGGTCGGCGAATAACGGCGAGCGGGACCGTTAGCTGCAACCGCCGTGCTCATCCGCGTAAACGCGACAGGGTTGGAGGAACGATAATGGGTTTTTTTAAGAGGTTGAAAGAGAGCATCGCGTCCAAGACGGAGGCGGTGACGAGCAAATTCCGCGACGGTCTGGCCAAGACGCGCGACGCGCTCGTAGGCAAGGTCGGCGAGCTGTTCAGCCGGCGCAAAAAGATCGACGAGGAATTTTTCGAGGAGCTCGAGGAAATTCTGATCGGCGCGGACGTCGGCGTCAATACGGTGATGGCGCTGATCGACGAGCTTCGCGACGAGGTAAAGAAGCGGAAAATCGAGGAGCCGGCCGAGCTGCAGCCGATTTTGTCCGAGAAGCTCGTCGAGATGCTTCGCGGCTCGGGAGACGAGGCCGGGCTGAAGGAAAATCCGAACGGCATTACGGTCATTCTGTTCGTCGGAGTGAACGGAGTGGGCAAAACGACGACCATCGGCAAGCTGGCCTGGCGATACAAGCAGCAGGGCAAAAGCGTGCTTCTGGCTGCCGGCGATACGTTCCGCGCAGGCGCGATCGAGCAGCTCGAGGTGTGGGGCGAGCGCGTCGGAGTGGACGTCGTCAAGCAGTCTTCGGGAGCGGATCCGGCGGCGGTCATGTTCGATGCGGTGCAGGAGGCGAAGCGGCGCAGCGTCGACGTGCTCATCTGCGATACGGCGGGCCGCCTGCAAAACAAGCATAATCTGATGGAAGAGCTGGCCAAGATCCACCGCGTCATCCAGCGGGAAATTCCGAGCGCTCCTCACGAAACGCTGCTGGTGCTGGACGGAACGACCGGACAGAACGCGCTGCAGCAGGCGAAGCTGTTCGGAGAGAAGAGCGGCGTGACGGGACTCGTCCTGACGAAGCTGGACGGCACGGCCAAGGGCGGCATCGTTATCGCAATCCGCAACGAGCTGAAGCTGCCGGTCAAGCTGGTCGGACTGGGCGAGAAAATGGACGATCTGCAGCAGTTCGACGCCGATCAATTCGTGCACGCGCTGTTCGCAGGCATGGCCGGAACCGACGACGAAGAAGAAGAGACGACCGAACCCTAATCGACGTATCGATTCCGGCTTAGCGGGCCGGGCGAGACGCAAATAACAGGAACAAGACCCCTCAGCCAAGCCTGTACGTTTGGCTGCGGGGTCTTTTTTAACATTAAAGCTGATGGTATGCGAAGGGTGTCATGACTTGAAGATGGTACCGTATCGCTGCAAGGGGCGATTTTGTACCACCTGTTCCTGCGGAAAAACAGAAGAGTGGAGCAGGCTGCTCATGATGACGTGCTGCAAGTCCACCATCGATGTGCATGCGCCAAAGCAGCGTGGGCACGTTCGTCAGTAATTACGCTACATTGGGCGATATATCCGGCGTCCCGCAATCGCTGTGCACCGAATCAAGGCATAAGACGGAGAGTATGTGGTTTTCAGTTACCACGACAAAACAAGCGCTGAGATGTTTCCCGGACTCCTGACCTCCCGCATCTCTTTCCGAGCAGGGTATATTTTGATTAGATAAGTGGGATACTGCGTTATCATCCGTATACCCTGGAGAAAGTGGGATTCGTGTGTTTTATCGCAGAAGGTTTAAGGTCAATAAAAACATCAATAAAGCGCAGCAAGGGGATAAACAGGCTCCAAAACCGCTTTATCCTGATTTGGACCAAAATTTGAACGTTCTACATGATCTGTATAAAGATTGTTCTGATGTGGTTTTTCGCTCATTTTTAATTGCTGGTCATACAAAGGCTCAATTAATTTATATAAAGGGCCTGTCCAATGTTGAAGAAATGGATAACAACGTATTAACTCCGCTTATGAAAAGAGCGGAACAGCGTTCTGTTCATCCTAAAGCCTTGATTGAGCAGACATTGTCTGTTGCGGAGGTAGTAAAGCTAGAGTCTTTCGATGCCTGTATCGAACAGTTATCTGTCGGGAATCCGCTTTTGTTATTGGAAGGCGATGAGCAGGGGTTTGCCTTGGGATTGGCTAAATGGGAGAAGCGAGCCATAGAAGAGCCGACTGGGGAATTGGTTGTTAGAGGGCCGCGAGAAGGTTTTACTGAAACCTTGGAGGTTAATACCTCTTTGCTGCGAAGAAGGATTAGAAGTCCTCAATTAAAAATGAAAACGTTGAAATTGGGGCGTTACACGCAAACCGCGATTACTCTCGCTTATATCGAAGATCTGTCGGATGAAACGTTAATTGAAGAAATTAATCAACGTCTAAAACGAATTGATATCGATGGAATATTGGAATCCGGATATATTGAAGAATTAATTCAAGACTATTCTTACACTCCTTTTCCGCAAGTGCTTATTACGGAACGGCCTGATACAGCTGTTTCCAGTTTGCTTGAGGGACGTGTGGTTATCATTGTTGACGGTACGCCTTTTGTTTTGATTGCTCCGACGACCTTCTTTTCCTTATTTCAATCCGGAGAAGATTATTACCATCATTTTATGATATCTACGGCAACCCGCTGGTTGCGCTATTTGTTCTGCTTTATTTCCCTATTGCTGCCGTCTCTGTATGTGGCCATTATTACCTACCATCATGAGATGGTGCCAACCACACTGCTGCTTACCATGGTGGATTCTCGAGAGGTCGTTCCATTTCCAGCGTTAGTGGAAGCTTTCCTAATGGAGATTACATTTGAAGGATTACGGGAAGCAGGACTTAGACTTCCCAAACAAGTAGGAGCTGCCGTCAGCATTGTAGGAGCTTTAGTTATCGGACAAGCAGCTGTGGATGCCGGCTTAGTTTCCAATCATATGGTCATGGTCGTTGCGATTACCGGTATCGCTTCCTTTACCATTCCTCGATACAATCTGGCAATCCCTATAAGGATGCTGCGTTTTCCGATCATGCTGCTTGCAGGGACGTTTGGACTGGTAGGCATCATGACAGGACTCTTGGCGATCATGACGCATCTTAGCACGCTGCGATCCTTCGGAGTTCCGTACCTTTCTCCAGTGGCTCCGATGAAAGGTGCGGATATGAATGATGCGCTCATACGAGCCCCCTTATGGAAATTAAAAACGCGCCCTCATTTAACAGGAGAATATAATAAATACCGGCAAGGTTCCAATCAGAAACCGGCTTCCGATAAGGGGAGCGAGGGAGAGGAAAGATGAGGTGAGGTGATGATTGAAAAGGGAAAAATATCTGCCTTGCAGATGGGAATATTGATGTATCACGCGATTCTGGCAACGGGGATCCTTTTTATTCCAGCCACAGTCTTTGATGCTGCGAAGCAGGATATTTGGATCTCTCCCATTTTGGCTTCTCCTGTGGGATTTTTAAGCGTATATATCGCATACAGATTAAACAAGTATTATCCCAATGATACGATCATGCAATACAGCGAACGTATTCTGGGAACCTTTTTAGGCAAAGCCCTTGGATTGGTCCTGCTGTTATTGCTAATGACTTCATTGAGCGTGATGTTCTGGCAGTACGGAGAATATGTCGTAAGTGAATTTCTCCCGCACACTCCGAAATTCGTGATCATAGGCATGATGGTCATGTTATGCGCATTGGCAGTACATGGGGGACTGGAAGTTCTGGGAAGGCTTGCCGGAATGGTCTTTCCAGTTTTTTTCTTGCTGTTTTTAGTCATTATCGTTCTACTCTTGCCAGATGTAGAGGTAAAACGAATGTTTCCCGTGATGGAAAACGGGTTGATGCCTTCATTAAAAGGTTCTTGGGTGTTATACACGTGGTTCGCTCAATTTGGCATCATCTATTTTTTTCTTCCCTTTTTAACAAACCGGGAAAAAGGGCTGAAATTTGGAGTGCTTTCGGTATTCGTCGTTACGTTAACGTTAGTGGTGACCAATATTATCGTGATTTGGATTTTCGGAAGTGTGACAGAGAACTTTAACGCTCCGTTAATGAGCGCTTCCAGATATATTAGTATAGCCGAATTTCTGTCTCATCTTGAATCGCTCGTAATGGCGATTTGGATTGCGGGGACATTTATCAAGCTCAGTGCGTTTTATTATGTTGTGGTGTTGGGAACCGCTGAATGGTTTAAACTTTCAGACTACCGATCGCTTGTATTGCCTGTTGGTTTTTTGGTTGGGGTGTTGGCCATGAAGGCATTCCTGAATTCGGCGGAGGCGGCTGAACATTTTCGAGTAGTCTCTCAGGGCATTATGGATACTTTAGTGTATGGGTTAGCGATCCCCCTGTTTCTCTTCTGTGCAGCGTACATACGCAAAACGATTTTTAAGCATAAAGGGGAGAGGAAAAGGTGAGACGATTCGTCCTTATTTGTGTTGTCTGTACAGCGTTTATTCCGCTTACGGGGTGTTGGGATCGAAGGGAAACGAATGATCTTGCGATTATAACCGGAGTGGCTCTGGATAAAAATAAAGCAGGGAAGATCGAACTTACAGTAGAAATACATTCTCCTGGCGGCAGCGGTAATGGAAGTGAGGGAGGGAAAGACAGCCAAGGGGGAGGAAAAAAAACGATCCTTCGAAGCGGAAAAGGACTATCCATGCCAGAAGCGATCGAGGACCTTTCTGAAAAGCTTCCACGGGAAATTGTTTGGAATCATGCGGAGGCGATTGTGATCAGCAAGGCGTTCGCTGAGACAGGGATTCGTGACGAATTGGATTTCTTTGTCCGCCATCCTCAGCCGCGCTTGAGAAGTTATGTATTTATTAGTGGTGGGAATGCGAAAGATATCATGGCTTTACGCCCGTCTTTGGAGCGAAGCGCTTCCGAGGCGCTCATTAAATTAGCTGAATCTGAAGTATTAATGAAGGCGACTTTACTCGATTTAATGGAAATGTTAAAGGGGGAATCTGGAGCTTCCGTTCTTCCAATGATTGATAAATTGCCCCCGGAAGAAGGGCAGCCGCCATTAGAAACGGTTGCATACATCCATCGTTCGGCGGTTTTAAAACAAGGGAAGATGATCGGATCCATTAACGAACAGATCACAAGAGGAGTGCTCTGGTTTAGAGACGAGATCAAAGAATCGATCGTCACTGTAAAGCCCGAAGAAGCAGACGGGTTTATATCCATGAATTTAATCAAGGGAAGAACAAATTTGGTGCCGGAAGTGGACGGCTATCCATTAAAAATGACGGTTAAGATTGTAACGATAGATGATGTTATCCAGAACCAAACGAAATGGGATTTAAAGGAGCTGGAGAACCTTAAAGCGCTGGAAAAGGAGTTGGTCCAAAAAATAGAAAAGCGACTAACAGACACACTTGATAAAGTACAAAAAGAGATGAAAGCAGATATCCTCGGTTTTGGAGAAGAATTTCGACGAAAATACCCCAAAAAATGGAAGAAGATCAAAGGAGACTGGAAGGAAATATTCCCTACAATTGAAGTGGATTTCGATATTAAGGCAAGTGTTTTAAGAACGGGAAAAGGAAGTGCGTCCTAAGGCTTCAAAAGAGAGGTGAAGAACGTGCGAGGGGTTTATATAGTCAGTATAACAGTAGTGATCATTTTGATGATCATTTATCAATGGCCTAAAATAAAATCGACCGAGAGGAAAGAAAAAGCTGCCTTTGCGACCTTCACGGCAATAGGTTGGGCGATAGCCGTTCTTTACGTTATTTTTCCAGATATGCAATCGCCGGCAAAAATCGTTGATTTCGTACTAGTACAATTAAGAACGATTATTCGTACTCCATGGTAGTTCTTATTGGGGATAGGCAGTGGGATTACGAAATAATCGTACTGGCGAGACATGCTCGGAGGAGCGGAGTAAGGCCTCATGTCCATAGACATGCATGTTTTCTAAGTCGATTTAAATTTCGTAATAATTACACTTTACAAATAGTAATAATTACGAATAGAATAGATGGGAATCTGTAATTGAGTTGGAGGTAGCGTTATGATTGAAAGAAAAGCA
Organism: Cohnella hongkongensis; assembly: GCF_042654645.1. Taxonomy (NCBI): domain Bacteria; kingdom Bacillati; phylum Bacillota; class Bacilli; order Caryophanales; family Paenibacillaceae; genus Cohnella; species Cohnella hongkongensis. The sequence goes on from NZ_JBHSEP010000007.1 coordinate 86,725, forward strand.
GGCAATGGGGTAAAATGGATCATTTTTATTTTGGCTGCGCTAGTCTTGCTGGCGGGCTGCGGTTCTTCGAACGAGAAAGGGCAGGGCGCTTCATCCGCTGCTCCGTCCTCTTCGTCGGGCGAGGCGGACAATTCCGCCGGTCGGAGTCCGGAGGAAAATTCTGTACCCAGCCCGGAAAAGACAGGCATCACCGTAACGGACAGCACCGGAGCCGAATTGGAATTGCCCAATCCAGTCAAACGAATCGCTTGTTTGACCGAAATATGCGTGGACGGCTTGGCGGAGCTCGGACTGGAGCCGGTCGCCGTCGTGCCCGACAGCCTTGCTTTTCAGGCGGAGTTTTTCGGGGACCGCGCGTCTTCGTTCGTGCAGATCGGCGGCGGCTTTATGGAGCCCAGTCTGGAGGATATCGCCAAGTCTGAGCCCGATTTGGTTATCGGACTTAAAGGCACCCACGATATGCTGAGAGACGGCTTGCAAAGCATCGCTCCGTTATACATTGCCGAACTGAAGACGTACGAGGATTCCATCGCCTTTCTGGAGAGCATGGGAGAATGGACCGGCGAAGCGGATGCCGCCGCCGCTGCAAGGAAGAAATTTCTGGACAAGCTCGAAGAGTATAAGCAGCAATCGCCGAACGACCGAAGCGCCCTCATTCTCTACGGCGCAGACGTCAATTTCGGCATCGATACGGAAGGGTCCTTGGTAGGTTCAATGCTGGCGGAGCTCACTCCGTATCCGTGGCCGGCTCCGGCGGAAGACGGCGGTCATCAGGCAGGCGGAATGGCTTACTCGTTGGAGAAGGTGCTGGAAACGGACCCCGATCATATTTTCATTGAGACGTTCCGTTTTGGTCCGGACGCCAAGCCGCTATCCGAACAATTTGCCGCCAATCCGCTTTGGGGCAAGCTTAAGGCGGTAAAAGAAAATCAGATCACAGAGGTCAGAACGCCCATCTGGGCGAACGGGAGAGGCACGCGATCGCTCGGCATCGTAATGGACGAAGCGATGGCCGCGCTGTATCCCGACGTTTTCAAGGGGTCTGATCAGTAGTGGGAGAGGCAACTCGAACCTATGCGGGAGCAACCAGGACGGGCCGGGCGCTCGTCCTGGCGCTGCTTCTCGCTGCAACCGGAGCTGCCGCCGCCTTGACGGCCTTGAAGCTGGGCTACCCGGCCGTAAGCTGGAGAGAGCTTTTCGGCGTTTTGGTCTACCGCAACGGTTCCGAGCTTGCCGTGGCTTCCGTTCTCGAACTTCGGATGCCTCGCGTCGTGCTCGGGGCGTTATCCGGAGCCATGCTCGGCATTTCCGGCGTCCTGATGCAGACGGGCCTGCGCAACCCGCTGGCAAGTCCTGACCTGATCGGCGTATCCGCCGGAAGCTCGCTGGCCATCGCGGTGATCACCGTCTTTCACCTGCCTGTCGCCTTTAGCTTATATCCCTTGTTCGGGTTGCTTGGCGCTTTGATCGGCGGGGCTATCGTGCTTGCTTCCGTATACGGACGATCCGAAAGCGCCAGCATTATTTTGATGGGAACGGCTGTATCCGCCATGCTTAACGGAATGATTGTATGGCTTATTACGATGGGAACGCAAAACGATATCAATCTATTATACAGATATTTGATGGGAAGCTTGTCGGGGCGTCATTGGGATCACGTCGAATATACGCTTCCGTGGGCCGCCATTGGCATTCCTGCTGCGATGATGTTTGCCAAACCGCTGAATTTGCTCCGGCTCGGGGACGAACAGGCCGAGGCGTTGGGATTAAACGTCGCGCGGCTCCGGCTGCTCCTGCTGGCGACCAGCGGGGTGATGGTGTCGGCGGTCGTCGCGCAATGCGGGCCGATCGGATACATTGCCCTGCTTGGCCCCTATCTGGCCCGGGCGTTATTGAGGACAGAGGATGCCAGATGGGTTCTTCCAGGCTCGGCTGCGGTCGGAGCGGTATTGCTCGTGACGGCAGACTTGTTGGCCAAAACCGTATTCACTCCGCGGGAAGTGCCGGTCGGGCTATGGACGACGATGGTCGGCGTGCCGATTCTTATCCTGATGCTGGTGTGGAGGAGGCGAGCTCGCGATGATCGTTCACTTCAAAGCTGACGCGCCGTATGCCAAGCGGTTCCGGGTGTGGGGGCTGCTTTTTTTGTTGGGGCTTACTGTTTTCGTTATCATGCACATTGCATTCGGCCAGGTCGCTTTGTCTCCGCGTGAAGTGATCCTCGCCTTGCTGAACGAACAGGAGGAGCTGTTTCATCGGCAGATCGTGTGGGAGCTGAGGCTGCCGCGCACTTTGGTAGCGCTCGCTGCCGGGGCGATGCTCGGGCTTGCGGGGGCGATCCTTCAATCCGTTACCCGCAATCCATTGGCGGAACCGGGTCTGCTGGGCGTGTCCGCCGGCAGCGTATTAATGCTGGTCGCTTACATGACTTCCTTCGGCGGATCGGCGAACTTGTCTATCCAAACCCCGTTGTTCGGTCTGACAGGAGGCCTCCTGTCCGTATCGGTCATTTACCTGCTCGGCTGGCATCGCAGAGGAGATGCCTTACGGTTTGCCGTCATCGGTCTTCTGGTGTCCTCCTTTCTGTCCGCGTGCACCTCTTTGCTGCTGCTCCGCCATTCCGAGGCGATCGGCAGCATTCTGCTCTGGACGGTCGGATCGCTAAACGGACGGGTGTGGGTTCATTGGAATATCATCTGGCCTTGGTTTCTGGTCATGGTGCCCGTCGGATGGATGAGCGCGGGGCTGGCTAACGCTTTGCAGCTCGGCGACAGCGTCGCTCGGGGAGTCGGCCTGCCCGTTCGCCCGGCGAGGGCCGGATTGCTTCTCATCGCCGCTCTGTTAACGGCTGGCGCGGTGTCTATCGTCGGGGCCGTGGGTTTTATCGGATTAATGGGCCCTCACATTGCGAGACAGATCGTGGGGCAGGACGCCAGAAGACTGTTTCCTTTCAGCGCGCTTATCGCTTCCTGGCTTCTGGTCGGCTCGGATATTCTCTCCCAAGGGCTGTCCATTCCGCTGTTCGAAGGCGGACGTCCGGCCTCGCTGCCGGTCGGAGCCGTTACTGCTTTTATCGGCGCGCCGTTTTTTCTGTATTTGGCTCGCAAGCAGATCAAAAGATGAAACGAAACGGGGAGGAAGGTCGAATGGAAGCCAGTCCGCAATCAAAAGCAGTACTGGAAGCGAGAAATGTTCAATTGCGATACGACAGCTCGGTGATCCTGCCGGAGGTGGATCTTTCGATACGCCCCGGGCAAATTACGGCGCTTGTCGGAACGAACGGATCGGGGAAATCGACCTTATTAAAAGCGTTCGCCAGACTGTTAAAACCCGATCGCGGAGTCATTTATTTGGACGGCAGGGCGATTGCCGAGTTTTCTTCTGCAGAGGCAGCGCGCCGAATGGCGATCCTGCCGCAAGCTCCCGACGTACCGGCCAGCCTAACCGTTCGCGAGCTCGTCGAGCAAGGCCGCTATCCTCATGCCGGGCCGTTGAGAATGCTCAAGAAGCAGGATCATTCCGCCATCGATCGCGCTCTGGCGCTTACGGGAATGGTCGACTATCGGCATCGGCTGTTGGATTCGCTGTCCGGCGGGGAGAGGCAGCGCGCCTGGATCGCGCTTGCCCTCGCCCAGTCCACTTCGATCCTGCTGCTCGACGAGCCGACGACGTATCTGGATATCCGTCACCAACTGGAAGTGCTGGAGCTGGTCAAACGCTTAAACCGGGAGGAGGGCATGACCGTCGTCATCGTCCTTCATGACCTCAATCAGGCAGCCCAGGTAGCCGACCGAATGGTCGTGCTGCAGCATGGCCGGATCGCGGGCGACGGTCGGCCTGAAACGGTGCTGACCGTCTCCATGCTTGAAAAGGTATTTGGAATACAGGCTTACGTTGTTGAGGGCCCCGAGGAAAGAAAGCCTTACTTCATCCCCCGCAGCGTAGCCAGAGAAACGAGTGCAACCAAGAGGTGAAAATGACGTACCGCTGGCCAAGCCTGTCGAAGGTTTCTCGACAGGCTGACGATGCTTCGGTTATCGAACGCCAAGAGCATACGGCTTCGCTTCCTTCTGCCGGTGCCGGAGATAAATCGCCTCCGTCAGCCAATAAGCGATCGTGGACTCCGCTCCCTGATTGCGGTTGACGCCCGCCTCTCCCAGTCCGTCGCAGCAGCCTCCGTCGGCTCCGATCATGGCGGCCATTCCGTCGTTGCGCTCGGTCAATGGTCTTAAACGCGTCCCCAACCCGCCTGCTAGCAATAGCGCATTCACGATAAACCGCCTCCTGAAATTAAATTGAACCTCTGCAGGGGTTTTCAATGTGTTGCCTATTGATCTGGAAGGTACCTGGTGAAAAATAGGCAAATCGACTTCAGAATCCGGGATTTGACCGGAAAACCTGGGCGATATCTTTTTCTAGCTCTCGTCTGCGCTCGTTTTTGACGCTCTTTTATGGGGAAACTCGCACTTCCTTCAGTTGTCGATTGCCGGATAGATGTTAAGGTATTTCCCTTGACATCCTGTTTTTTTTTCGGTAACATAGGCAATGAAATGAGATGTAAAGTGTTTTTCCTTGACAACTGCACGCGGAGAGGCCGAGCGACAATTCGCATCCCGCCGCGAGGGAATGAGGGGAGCAGCCATTGTGAACGGGGAGAACGCGCTGGAGAAGACGAACCGAATCAATGTGTTGTTTGATTTTTACGGACCGTTGTTAACCGACAAGCAACAGACGTTCCTGAAATGTTATTTTCACGATGACTATACACTGGGCGAGATTGCTGCGGATTTTCGGATTAGCCGTCAGGCGGTGTACGAGCATCTGAAGCGCGCCGAGCAGGTGCTGGAGGAATACGAGACGAAGCTCGGATTGGCCGAGCGGCACAGCCGCTTGAACGCGGGCATCGATCTGCTGGAAGAACAGATCGCCGGGCTGCCGGCGGAATGGCGCCAGCCGCTCGCCCGAACCGCGGCGCTGCTCAGAAGCGCCGAATAATCGCCGCAGGCCTGTCTGCGACGCTCGCGATCCATGAACGAAGATGAACCGTTCCGAAGGAGGGATGGGAAAGATGGCATTCGAAGGATTGACTACCCGGCTGCAGAACGTATTCGGGAAGCTGAAAACCCGCGGCAAAGTTTCGGAGGACGACGTCAACGAAGCGATGCGCGAAGTGCGTCTGGCTTTGCTGGAAGCGGACGTGAACTTTAAGGTCGTCAAAGACTTCATCGCCAAGGTGAAGGAGCGCGCGACCGGCCAGGAAGTCCAGAAGAGCTTCACGCCCGCGATGGTGATTATCGATATCGTCAACAAGGAATTGACGGAGCTGATGGGCGGCACGCAGCAGAAGCTGGCGAAGGCCGCCAAGCCGCCGACCGTCGTGCTGATGGCCGGCCTGCAGGGCGCCGGGAAGACGACGCTGACCGGCAAGCTGGCCAAGCTGCTGCAGTCCCAGAACCATAAGCCGCTGCTCGTCGCGGGAGATATTTACCGTCCGGCCGCGATCAAGCAGCTGGAAGTGCTAGGCGGCCAGATCGGCGCTCCGGTATTCACGCTCGGAGACCAGATCAGCCCCGTCGAGATCGCGAAGCAAGGCGTACAGCTGGCCAAGGAGCAGGGCAACGACTACGTCCTGATCGATACGGCGGGCCGCCTGCAGATCGACGAGGAGCTGATGCAGGAGATTAAGGACATTCACGCCGCGGTTCAGCCCGACGAAGTGTTGCTTGTCGTCGACGCGATGACCGGGCAGGAAGCGGTCAACGTGGCCAAGAGCTTCCACGAGCAGCTCGCGCTGACCGGCGTCGTGCTGACGAAGCTCGACGGCGACACGCGCGGCGGCGCCGCGCTGTCGGTCAAGGCGGTGACCGGCTGCCCGATCAAGTTCGCTTCCACCGGGGAGAAGATCGACCAGCTCGAAGCTTTCCATCCGGACCGGATGGCTTCCCGGATTCTCGGCATGGGCGACATGCTGTCGCTGATCGAGAAGGCGCAGGAGAACATGGACAAGGAGAAGGCGGCCGAGATGGAGCGCAAGATGCGCACCGCCGAGTTCACCTTCGACGATTTCCTCGAGCAGATGGAGCAGGTTCGCAAGCTGGGGCCGCTCGATCAGCTGCTTGACATGCTTCCGGGCATGAGCAAGGTCAAGAACAACCCGAACTTCAAGATCGACGAGAAGCAGATTGCGCGCACCGAAGCGATCGCCAAGTCGATGACGAAGGCGGAGAAGCAGAAGCCGGACATCATCAACTACAGCCGGCGCAAGCGGATCGCCGCAGGAAGCGGCACGACGCTGGCCGACGTCAATCGGCTGCTCAGGCAGTTCGAGGACATGAAGAAGATGATGAAGCAGTTTTCCGGCATGATGGGTCCGAAGGGGCCTAAGGGCGGCATGAAGGCGCTCAAGGGCATGTTCGGAGGGAAAGGCAAAAACATGAAGTTCCCGTTCTAAGCGAACAGGCTTCTCGAGTTCCTACTCTTGTCAAGGAGGTGAAAGTCACATGGCAGTTCGCATTCGTTTGAAACGGATCGGCGCTCACAAAGCTCCGTTCTATCGCGTCGTCGTATCGGATTCCCGTTCCCCGCGCGATGGCCGTTTTATTGAAGAAATCGGCGTGTACAATCCGGTCGCTCAACCGGCTCAAGTACAGATCGACGAGGAAAAAGCGTTGAAATGGCTGCAAAACGGCGCGCAAGCGTCCGATACCGTTCGCAACCTGCTCAGCAAAGCCGGCGTATTGAAGAAGTTCCACGAATCCAAGCTCCAGAAGTAATCCTGTCACTAAGGAGCTGCGGCGAAATGAGCGATACGCCATTTCAATGCAGTCTCTAACCGGAGGGCTGAGCCATGGAACAATTGATTCGGGTTATCGCCCGAGCGCTTGTGGATCACCCGGAAGACGTGCAGATTCAGGTCAAGGAAGACGCGAGAGGCCTGGTGTACGAGCTTTCCGTTCATCCCGACGATGTCGGCAAAGTTATCGGCAAGCAGGGACGTATCGCCAAGGCGCTGCGTACAGTCGTTTCTTCCGCTGCCGTGAAGGAGCGGAAGCGCGTCATCGTGGACATTGTCTCGGAATAATAGGCTGGGAGGCCGTATCGTGCGCGAGCATGGTGCGGCCTTTTGTTAGTGATTAAAAAAGTATAAAATGCGCTATCCTGACCGGAATCCCCTCCGACATAAACATAATCCCGCCGATCCTCAAGGCCGGCGTAAGCCGGTTAGGCTTCCGGAATGGCGTTTGCGAACAGTCCTGCGGATGCCTTATGATAAGGACAGAAAACGGGCGTCTTATTTTCGAAGGGAGCTAGCGGAATGTCGGAAGGCCGGTTGCTTAACGTAGGGAAAATCGTAAATACGCATGGGATCAAAGGCGAGCTGAAGGTGTGGCCGCAGACGGATTTTCCGGAAATCAGATTCAGGAAGGGCGGACATCTGCTGATGGTGCCTCCGGAGGCGGGAGAGCCGGTGAAGGTCGAGATCGTCTCGGCGCGCGAGCAGAAGAACCTGTACATTCTGAAGATCAAAGGCTTCGACAACATTAACGAGGTGGAAAAATACAAGGGCTGGGAGCTCAAGGTGACCGAGGACGAGCGCGTGGAACTGGACGAAGGGGAGTATTACGTTCGCGACATCGTCGGCTGCGAGGTCGTCACGGAAGAGGGCGAGACGCTCGGGCAAGTCACCGATATTTTGTCTCCGGGGGCGAACGACATCTGGGTCGTGAAGATGCCCAAGGGCAAGGAGCTGCTTCTTCCGGTCATCGACGACGTCGTGCTCGATGTCGACGTTTCCGCCCGCAAAATCAAAGTGCGTTTGATGGAAGGGCTGCTCTAGCATGCGAATAGACGTATTGACGCTGTTCCCGGAAATGTTCGCCGGCGTATTCGGCTCGAGCATTCTGGGGAAGGCGAAGGATAAAGGCATCGTATCGCTGAACACGCTTAATTTTCGCGACTTTGCCAACAATAAGCACCATACGGTCGACGATACCCCGTACGGCGGCGGCGGCGGCATGGTGCTGAAGGCCGAGCCGATCTTCGGCGCGGTCGAGCATTTGCTCGAGCGGCAGAAGGGAGACGGAGACGGGGAAAAAGAGCGCAAGCCGCGCATTATTTTGATGTGCCCCCAGGGCAGGCCGTTCACGCAAGAGGTTGCGCGGGAGCTGTCCGAGGAATCTCACCTGATCTTCATTTGCGGCCATTACGAAGGCTATGACGAGCGCATTCGCGAGCATCTCGTGACGGACGAGCTGTCGGTCGGCGATTACGTGCTGACCGGCGGGGAGCTGCCCGCGATGATCGTCACCGACGCCGTCGTCCGGCTGCTGCCCGGCGCGCTGGGCAACGAGCAGTCGGCCGTGACCGACTCGTTCAGCGACGGGCTGCTGGAATATCCGCACTATACGCGGCCTGCGGAGTTCAGAGGCTGGAAGGTGCCGGACGCCCTGCTGTCCGGCCATCATGCGGAGATCGAGAAGTGGCGCCGGCGGCAGTCGCTGGAGCGGACGCTCGTCCGCCGCCCCGATCTTCTGGAGCGGGCGGAGTTAAGCGAGGAGGAGCGGAGCTGGCTGAACGGCCTTCGTGCGGAACGGCAAAATTCGGCAAAAGAGCCGGCGGAGTAGTTGTATTTTGTGCGTGTATATGTTAAAATTTCAAATGTTGTTTTGTCTATGCCCGCGATGGGCGGATACAACGGAACGAGTAGGACGGTCCTCTGCACGCCAAGATCCGAATGCCGGGCATTCGGGGAGCGGGGTACGAACGTCTGTTAGGGAAGGAGTGAACACGCAATGAGCAATTTGATTCAAGCGATCACGCAAGAGCAGCTGCGCAAGGACGTACCAAGCTTCCGTCCCGGCGATACGCTGAAAGTGTACGTGAAAGTCGTCGAGGGTTCCCGCGAGCGCGTTCAGCTGTTCGAGGGCGTCGTCATTAAACGTCGCGGCGGCGGCATCAGCGAAACTTTCACCGTCCGTAAAATCTCGTACGGCGTAGGCGTAGAACGTGCCTTCCCGGTACATTCCCCGCGCCTCGAGAAAATCGAAGTGGCTCGCCGCGGTAAAGTTCGCCGCGCGAAACTGTACTACCTGCGCAATCTGCGCGGTAAGGCAGCACGTATTAAAGAAATTCGATAATGGACGACAGAGGAGGGCTTGGCGACGTTCAAGTCCTCCTTTTTGCATGTATACCAGAAAGCTAGAGGCGATTGCGAATGGATAACCACTACAATTCCAAACCAAACGAATCGGCCGGGCAGGAAGCGAACTCGGCCGGGGACGACCGCCTGGTTCGCGACAGCGGGGAGGGAGCGGCTTCCGGCGCGAGCGGCGGCAGTCAAGCGGCCAAGCCTCCGAAGCGTCCCGGGAACGAGCTGATGGAATGGATCAAGGCGCTTGCGATTGCCGGAGTTCTCGTGTTCGTGGTCCGCTGGTTTCTCATCAGTCCTTTTATCGTCGACGGACCGTCCATGGAGCCGAATTTCTGGAACCGGGAGCGGATTATCGTTAACAAAATCATTTACGACATTCGCGAGCCGAAGCGCGGGGAAGTGATCGTCTTCCACGTGCCGGAGGAAGGCCGCGACTTTATCAAGCGTATCATCGCGCTGCCGGGAGAAACCGTCAAGGTCGAAGGAGACCAGGTGTACATAAACGGGGAACCGCTAGCCGAAACTTATTTGCAAGAGGCTTACGATAAAGCCCACTCGCAGGGCGTGCTGTACAACCGTTACGACGGAGATCGCTCCAACTTTCCGAACAGCTCCTTCCCGGACGGCGTCGTGCCGGAGGGAACGGTGTTCGTCATGGGCGACAATCGGCCGAACAGCGAGGACAGCCGGATGATCGGCTATATCCCTGTGGACCGCATCGTCGGCCGCGCCGATCTGATCTTCTGGCCGATTCAGGATTTCAAATGGGTGAAGCATTAATGAGGCGGGGCTGTGTCATAAGTGCGTCGGGGGACGATCGAAGACGACTTGTGGGACAGTCCCGTTGTCTAGGCAAGGAGGGGAAGCGGCATGACGATTCAATGGTTCCCCGGGCATATGACCCGGGCGAGGCGGCAGATCGAAGAGAAGCTGAAGCTGATCGACGTCGTGTTCGAGCTGCTTGACGCCCGCATACCGAATTCGAGCCGAAATCCGATGATCGACGAAATTACGGTCGGGAAGCCTCGGCTCGTGCTGCTTAACAAGGCGGATTTGGCGGACCCGGAGCGGACGGCGGAGTGGGGGCGGCATTTTCGCGAGCTTGGGCATGCGGTGCATGCGATCGACGCTAACCAGGGCGACGGGGTCAAGGAAATCGCCGGCAAGGCGAGAGAGCTGCTGAAGGAGAAGATCGAGCGTCAGATCGCCAAAGGGATGAAGCCCCGTCCGATTCGCGCGCTGATCGTCGGCATCCCGAACGTCGGCAAATCGACGCTGATCAACCGGCTGGCCGGACGCAACGTCGCGGTGACCGGCGATCGGCCCGGCGTGACGAAAGGCCAGCAATGGATTCGGTTCGGGGGGGAACTGGAACTGCTCGATACGCCGGGCATTTTATGGCCGAAGTTCGAAGATCCGGTCGTCGGCTTTCGTCTCGCCGCCACGGGGGCGATCAAGGAAGACATTCTCCATCTCGACGAGGTGGCCTGCTTCGTGCTGAAGGTGCTGGTCGAGGAATACGGAGCGGTGCTCGGCGAGCGGTACGGCTTGAAGGATCTGCCTTCGGAGCTGCCGGACATGCAGGCGGCGGTCGAAGTGCTGGAGAGCATCGGCAGACGCAGAGGCTGCATCGTCAGCGGCGGCCACGTCGATTACGAGAAGGCGGCAACGGTGCTTCTGCGCGATCTGCGCTCCGGCAAGCTGGGGCGAATGACGCTGGAGACGCCGGACGAGGCCGCGCAGTAGAAGGCCTGTCGCCAAGGCGGCTGTTCAAAAATGCCTCGTCTATCCGGTCGGATCGACGAGGCATTTTTTTCGTGATTCAGCAAGCGCTATCCTTATCTGAATCACCTCCGACATAAACGTTATCTCGCCGGTCCCAAGGACGGCGTAAGCCGTTTATGCTTGGGAGAATTAGCTCGTCAGGCTGAATTGCCACGCAATGCCGTACTTGTCCGTCAAGCTGCCGTAGACTTTGCTCCAGGGCACTTCCTGAAGCTCCATCTTGACGGATCCGCCCTCTTTCAGCTTGTCGAAGGCGTCCCTGATCGCGCGCTCATCGTCAAGGACGAGGGCGAGCGAGAAGTTGTTGCCCTGCTGGTAAGGCATCCCCGGGAACGTGTCGGAGAACATCAGGGTGCCTCCCCCGATATTCAAGAACGCATGCATAATCCGGTTCTTCGCTTCCGGGGGAAGCGGGTAGTCCGGGTCGGCCGGCATCGAGTCGAACGTGTGCATTTCCGGTTCTTCGATTCCGAAAACCTGCGCATAAAACTGTACGACCTCTCGGGTATTTCCGTCGAAGTTCAAGTAGGCGTTAAGCGACAAGCGAATCACTCCTCTTATAGATTAAGGACAAGCTGGTTCTATTATAACCGCCGCTGCGCCGGTTGAGCCAGAACAACACGTCGCGCCGCTGCGAAAGCCGCTTCAGCTCCGCCGTTCCAGCGCGGCGTCGGCCAGCGTCTGGACGACGACGTTATCCATCGGCGGGTTATGCAGGCCGGCCCGGACGTCCCGGTAGTAACGCTCCAGAGGGGAGCGGCGGGAGAGGCTTGCGCCCCCGACGATGCGCATCGCCAGGTCGACGATCCGGATAGCGTTATTGACGGCGACGTATTTGGCCAATCCGAGCTCCGGCCTCAAGGAGGGGCGGCGCTCCGCCTCGCGGTCCCAACGCTCCGCAGCCTCGTACAGCACCGCCCGGGCGGTTCTCAGCTCGATCTCCATCTCGCCGATCGTCTGGCGCACGGAGGGAAGGGAGGAGATCGGCTCGCTTAACGTATTGGGGCGGTACGTCCGGGCGAAGTCGAGAGCGAAATCGCGCGCCGCTCGCGCAATTCCGATATAGCAGGCGGGAATGTGAAGCAGCCAGCCTCCCCCGTCGTCCTCTCCTTTGCCGGTCAACCTTCTGTCCGCGCCGGCGAACGCGCCGTCTAGCACGACGTCGTGGCTGCCGGTCGCCCTCATCCCCAGCGTATCCCACGTTTCGACGATTCTTACCCGATCCGACCGCTCCACAAGAAATTCGCTCACGGCGTCTTCCTCCGGCACGTAGGCCGTCACGACGAAGCGATCGAGAATCGGGGACAGCGTGCTGAACGTCTTGCGTCCGGTAATGCGCCAGCCTTCGCCCTCCCGCACGGCGGTCGTCTCGGGACGGCCGCCCCGGCTGGGGCTGCCGGAAGCCGCCTCGCTCGCGAACGTGTTGATCATCGTTCCGTCCCGAACGACGGACCGGCACAGCTCGGAGAAGAGGGGCTCGGGCCATTTGCCGCTGGCGCGAAAATGCAGCACCTGACCGACGTGCCAGCCTACGGCCAGCGCGGTGGAGCCGTCGCCGTAGGCCAGCCTTTCTTGCAGCTGGACCAGATCGTACAGCGATAGCCCGTCTCCCCCGTACAGCGTCGGAACCGTTATTTTCAGATATCCCGCCTCCCGAAGATCGGCAAAATTCTCGAAGGGAAAGGAGCCTTCCCGGTCGTGCCGTTCCGCCCGGGCCGCGAAGCGGGCAGCCAGCTCCTCGGCCATAGCCGCCCGCGCTTTCTCCTCGCGGCTGCGAATATAGGGGTCGTTCCATTGCGTCATGGGCTTTCGCTCCTTCATCGGCCCCTCTCTGCCGCTTGCGCGTCCGAAGAGGAGGGCCGTTTTTTCTTATTATACCTATACGGACGCTTCGCGTTAATCGACGGACGGCGGCAGCGGGGAAATTTCGTCCCTCTCCCCCGAGCCGCCATACGCTCCAGCGGTGACGGGCGGCGGCCAGGCTTACATAGTCTAATCTGACGGACAAGGGAGGAGGGAAGCCCATGAAATACGCCAGCAAATCGATTGCAAGCAAGTGGAGAAAAACCGGATGGATGCTGGGGGATTCGAAGCTTCGACCCTTCATTCCGGACACCCGGCTGTTCGACAGAAAGAACCTGGAGTCAATGCTGAGAAGGTATCCCGTCGTTTACTTCAAGCCGTCGAGAGGGACGGGGGGCAAGAGAATTACCCGTATCGAAAGGTCGCCGGGCGGCGGCTATCGAGCGAAGGGGAGCGGGGGCGGCCAGAGAAGCGGGCTCACGGGGGAAGAGCTTTACGGCTGGCTGAAGTCGCTGGCAAACGGCAAGCGGTACTTGCTGCAGAGAGGCGTCGACCTCGCGCTGACGGAGGGCAAGCCGTTCGATCTGCGCGTGATGGCCCAGAAGGACGGAGAGCGCTGGACGACGACGGCTCTGTTCGCCAAAGTCGGGAAAAAAGGAAAGGTCGTCACGAATTTCCATCGCGGGGGCAAGGTGGCCGGCTTCAGGGAAACGTTGAAGGGCGCCGGCTATTCCGACTCCGGGATTCGCGAAGCCTACGGCAGATTGAGCTTTCTCGGCGAAGCGGCGGGCGCTTGCTTCGACCGGCATCGGGACGGGTTTCGGGAAATCGGCCTCGACGTGGCGATCGACAGGAAAGGCCGCTGCTGGATCCTCGAAGCGAATACCCGGCCGCAGTATTATCCGTTAAGGAGCGTGGACAAGAGCGCTTACCGGAGAATCTCCGATTATGCCAGAAAATATGGAAGAACGGCCAAAAGGTAATCCGGAACGGACGTCTTGCAATGGCCGCGGCAGGAGTGTACTCTTTTAAAGATAAGCGAGAGAAAGGGAGTGGCCGGATGAAGCCGACAGCGAGCCCGAGCGAACTCGTCGTGCTCCTGATAGACGGCCATTGCAACCTGTGTCACGGTTTGGCCAAGTTCGTCGTTCGCCGGGACAAACGCGCGATTTTCCGCTTCGCTTCGCTGCAGTCGGAGCTGGGGAGGCGTTTGTTGAAGGACGGCGGCTTGCCGGAAAGCTTGCCGGATACGTTCGTGATGATCGAGAACGGAAAATATTATACGAAGTCGACGGCGGCGCTCCGAATCGGCAGGAAGCTCGGCTGGCCCTGGGCGGTCGCTTATCCGGCGATCGTTCTGCCGCGTTTCGCTCGCGATTCGGTCTACGGGTTCGTCGCCCGTCGGCGTTATCGCTGGTTCGGCCGCAGCGACAGCTGCCTTCTGCCGACCCCCGACATGCGTTCGCGATTTCTGGATTTCGCGGACGGGAACGGACGGAAGGAAGGAAGAGGCGACGGTCCGATAACTAGCCGAGGGCGGGGCCCCGAAGCTGACGTCTGAACTGGATCCGCAAGCCGACAGGAGGAACGTGCGCAATGGAAGAAATCAACCGATTGGCCTACGAGGGCGAGCTGTGGTCGCAAGGCTTGACGGCTGTGGCGGGCGTCGACGAGGTCGGACGAGGCTGTCTGTTCGGAGACGTCGTCGCTGCCGCGGTCGTGCTGCCGGTCGGCCTTGTGCTGGAAGAGGTCAACGATTCGAAGCAGATTAGCGAGAAAAAGAGGGACAGGCTGTACGAGCAAATCGTGCAGGAAGCGGTGGCGTGGTCGGTCGGAAGAGTCGAACCGGCCGTCATCGACACGATCAATATTCGCCAGGCTTCCAGACTGGCGATGAAGCAGGCGGTGCTGGGGCTCGGCGTCAGGCCGGAGCATCTGCTCGTCGACGCGGAGAGCGTCGAGCTGGACATCGGCCAGACGGCGATTATTAAAGGAGACGCGTTAAGCCAGTCGATCGCGGCGGCGTCGATCGTCGCCAAGGTGACCCGCGACCGGTTGTGCGCGGAGGTGTGGGATTCGCTGTATCCCGGCTACGGGATCGCGGTACATAAAGGCTATGCCACGAAAACGCATCGTCAGGCGCTGCTGGAGCTCGGGCCGACGCCGCTGCACCGGAGAAGCTTCCTGAAAGGGCTGTTCGTCGAGCAGCAGGTGCTGTTCTAGAGCGGTTAAGCCCATTCACGAATCGACGTCCGGGTGCCGATAAATAAAGGATAAGGCGTGAGCGGGGAGGAACAGGCATGAGCATGAATATCGGTCCGATGCTGCGGGCTTTAATGGGCGACGCGTCGCCGGGGGACAGCCGCTCGCTGGAGCTGAGAATCGGTCAAATCGTCAGAGGCGTGCTGATGGAAATGCTCGACAACCAGGAGGGGCTCGTCCAGATTAACGGCATGCAGGTGAGGGCGAAGCTGGACGCCGACATGCCGCTCGGCAGAGGCACTTTGCTGCAGGTGCAGCCGGGAGGCCCGGGCGGGCTGGTAACGCTGAAGCCGCTGGCCGACGCAACGGACGCGCTGCCGGAGGAAGGGCTGAAGGACGTGCTGAAGACGTTCGGCCTCTCGGATCAGAAATGGGCGATGGAGCTGGTGCGCGGGCTGAAGCGGGACGGGTACCCGATCGGGAAGGAGACGGCCGCGTTCTTCAATGCGGCGGCGGCTTTGAAGCCGGCCGGCGTCGACGCGGAGTCGTGGTCAAGCGCGGCGGACGTCGCTTTCCGGCGCGGGCTGAAGGCGACGGAGACGACGCTTGCCTCGCTCAGACAGGCGCTGCTCGGTCCGCCGGTCCACGAGGAGCTGGCGAACTTCCGGGCGGCGCTGGACGGCTGGCTCGCCGGCTCCGGGGCGAAGGGGGCTTCGCCGGAAACGGCCGCGCTCGGACAGCGGCTGGCCGCTCTGCTGACGCAAGGAGCCGCGATTCTGGAGGAGGGGGAGGCGCTGCTGGCGGGAGAGCCGCGCTCCGGCAACAAGGGCGAAGCGGCGGCGGCCTCGGCCAGGCCGGAGGCGGCCGCCGCGCAGCGCGAGGCGCCGGCCGCGTCGCGCGCAGGCTCGGCCGACGCGGCCGCGGTCCGCGGCGATGCCGGCGCCGCGGCCAGAGGCGCCGCCCCGACGCCGGCCGGGGCGGGCGCGCAAACGCCGCCGGCTCCGGGCGCGGCGGCGCAGCTGACGCAGCCGGAAGCTTCGCGTCCGGCTGCGGACACGGCCGCCCGGCTCCCGGCGGCCGAAGAGCGGGCAGCGGCGGCAGGAAGCCGCCCCGCTGCCCAGGAGGGCGCGGCCGCAGGCGGCAGCCGCGCCGACGGCCGTGCCGACGCCGCTGCTGCGGGGCAGCCGCAGGCGTCGGCGGCGAAGCCGGAAGCGGCATGGATCGGCCGCTTCCTGCAGTGGCTCGGCGTCGGGCATGAGCGCCAGCTCCTGCACGCCGCCGAAGCCAGATGGCCCGTCGGCGCGGACGCCGGGCCACCTGCCGCGGCTGCCGGGACTCCCGCGGGGGATGCCGCGGCGCCGGAGACCCGGCCCGCCGCGGAGACGCTCAAGGGCGCGCTGCTCGCCCTTGCGGCGCGCGACGACGTGCCTCCGGCGCTGCGCGAGGCGGCGCAGACGCTGGCGAGCCAGGTGACCGGCCAGCAGCTGCTGCTCTCCTCCGACCGGGGGCTGGCGGCCCCGCTCAGCCATATGACGCTGTTCATCCCGATGCGGGGGGCCGACGGCGAGACGACCGCGACCGTCCACGTGCAGACGAGACGCGGTCGGCGGGGAGAGTGGGACGCCGATAACTGCCACCTGCTGTTCGATTTGCGGATGCGCCATCTCGGCGACACCCTCGTCGACGTTCAGGTCGTCGACCGGATCGTATCCCTGAAGCTGCTGAGCGACTTCCCGGGCATGGCAGAGCTGGTCGAGAACGCTCGCGAGGAGCTGGCCGGGGGCATGGCGGAGGCGGGCTTCCAGCTGCTGTCGCTGGCCTCGTCCCCGCTGCCGCAATGGAAGCCCGGCTCGGCGGCTGCGGCTGAGGCTCAGCCGGCCGATCAGGCCCATAAAGCCGTCGCGGCCGGAGCCTATGCCGCCAAACCGTACAAGGGAGTCGACTACAGAGCATGAGCGGGGCGGATACGGACAACTCAAAGACGATTCGAAAAAAAGCGGTCGCGCTCAAGTACGAGCCCGAGAAAGGCTCGGCGCCGATCGTCGTCGCCAAAGGCCAGGGCACGATCGCGGAGGAAATCATGAAGCGGGCGCAGGAAAACGGGGTTCCGCTGCAGGAGGATTCCTCCCTGGTGGAGGTGCTTTCCAAGCTCGACCTGAATCAGGAAATTCCGCCCGAGCTGTACAAGCTGGTCGCGGAGGTGCTCAGCTTCGTCTACCGTTCGGACCGGCGTGCGGGACTGAACGCCAAGGGCCGCGGGACGAATCTTCCATAACTCATGCATAGCTGCTTCGGGTCGTCTCGATTGCGGCTTTTTTTCTGAAGCTGCATTTTTGACTCCAGGCGGCTCCAGTGACAAATCTCGTCGTCAACCGACGTTCTGTTAGGGTAGTATAGGGCTATTCATCATTCGGACAGGGGGGCACAATGCTATGGCGAACATCGTAGACGTTACGGCGGTCAACGTGGAAGAAAGCGGTTTTTTTTGCATGAGAAGCAAGCCTAAATCCGCCGGATACCAAAGAAAACGGAGCTGGCTTCAACAGCGTTTTGCGGAGGGCTTAAAGGTAAAAATGGTGGAAGAGGACGGTCAGCCCAAAGGATTCATCGAGTACATGCCCATCGAATATGCGTGGAGAGCCGTGCTTGGCGATCGCTATATGGTCATTCATTGTCTGTGGATCGTAGGTCGGGGCAAAGGAAAAGGGTACGGCTCGAAACTGCTGGAGGCGTGTATCGAGGACGCCAGGGAACAGGACAAGTCGGGAGTCGCGATGGTGTCGAGCAGAGGAACTTGGCTGGCGAACAAGGAGCTTTTCCTGAAGTACGGCTTTCAAGTCGTCGACGAAGCGCCGCCCGCCTTTGAGCTGCTCGTCAAGAAATTCCGTGAAGGCCCTTCTCCCCAATTCCCTGGAGATTGGGCGGAAAGAGCCGGCAAATATCCGAACGGCATTACGGTGCTGCGGTCCGACCAATGCCCGTACGTGGACCAGGCAGTACAGGTCATTGTCGAGACGGCTAGGGAATTAGACGTTCAAGTGAAGGTTATAGAGCTTCGCGATTGCCAGGATGCTCGGAATGCTCCTTCGGCCTTCGGAGTTTTTACTGTGATGTACAATGGTGAGCTGTTAACCTACCACCCCGTCACGAAGCGAGAGCTGCTGAAGCTTCTTCACAAGGAATAACGATGCATGGAATCAGATGATCGATGCGTTCGAAAACAATCGATCGGCCAAACGGATGAAAAATTTCAATCCGCTCTCTTATTGCCGGACGGCAGCTCCGTAAGGGGAAGGTGACTTTCAAACCTGTCCTGCCTGCGAAGCAGCTCCGTCGGGGTCCGATTGGCATACTTGCGGAATTCCCGATTCAAGTGAGATTGATCGTAATATCCGCAGGACAGCGCCAAGTCAATGCCGGGGGGGAGCCGCCCTTCCCGGATCATTCGAAGGGCCAGCCGGAACCGAACGATATTTCCGTAATTTTTAGGAGTCAGTCCGACCTCTCCCTTGAATACGCGTATGAAACGTTCCTTACTCAGATTCGCCATGTCCGCTATTTGGGCGACGGAAGGCGCGGCCGCGGGCGCTCGCTCGAACATTCGCAAAGCGTAGGCGACGGCCGGGTGTCCTGCCGGAGTCCTTATAGGCTTCTCCAAACGACGCTGCAAGTAACGCTCCACCAGCTGTAACCTTCGTTCCGCCGAGGAAGTTTCCAGCAGTCTTTCCCGCAAATCATCGACATGGGCATGCCGGCCCAGTCCATCCCGGAGAGCTATGTCGACATCCTTTAGTTCTCCGATCAGGTCGCCGAGAAAAGGCCGCGCTCCCCCCGGTTTGAATTGAATGCCCAGGCATGACTCTTGACTTTCTGTTTCAAGATAGAAATAAGTCGAGCGCGGACCGGCGATGATGCTGCCCGGAAGATGAATCGAGCGATCGAACCGATTTCCTTCGAACAGCCGGAAGCGATCCTCTTTGAGATTGATGATCCAAGCTAAAGCGGCGTCAGGGAGCTTTTGTTCCAGCCGATGGCTCGGGAGGTAGTCTTCGCAGATCCACAGCTTATCGATCCATCCGGCTAGAGCGGGTATGGGTTGGCGAGCATAGAAGTACAAGACCGTTCACCTCTTGTATAGAAATAAACCTGCTACAGAGAATTATACCATCGAAAAAAGCGGAAAGAAGATCAATATTGTACAATACGTGCCGGCGGATCGCTGCTAAACTGAGTGGGGAATCGGATTTGCCAAAATGAAGGAGGACAGGTCATGACCCAGGATTATAAGCCGAAAGGGCACTCCGCCGTTACGCCGTACGTAATTGTCGACGGAGCAGATCGTTTTATCGAATTTGTTAGGAACGCCTTTGAAGCCGAGGAGCTCGAGCGGCATAAGCGGCCGGACGGAAGCATTCAGCACGCCGCCTGTCGCATCGGGGACGCCATTATCGAGATCGGCGGAGGGACAAACCCGGACTTCCCCCCGACGAGAAGCGCGTTTCATCTATTTGTAAAGGATGCGGATGAAGTGTACAGCCGGGCGTTGAAGGCAGGAGCGCGTTCCTTGTACGAGCCGCAAAACCACGATTACGGGGAACGCTCGGGAGGGATCGAGGATCCGTTCGGGAACCATTGGTATATCGCTACGAATATCAGCAGGTAAAACCGCATAGAGGTGCGCAGCGTTGAAGGGTCAAGTCGTCCGGCTTGACCTTTTCTTTTTGCGTTATAGACGCATCATGACTGATGAATGAGCTGCGGCATATGAAGCGCCGCGCGAAACTTAACGTTCGGATAACAGCGCCGCGATGCTGCAGTAACATTCCGTCCGTACAATACTCATAATTGCGAAAAGTCGCAAAATTCGAGCAAAAGACGACGGAGGAATGAACGTGAAGGCATATCGCATCTTGTCGGTAATTCCGGCTCTCGCAATTCTGCTGGGAGGTTGCGGGTCGCAGATGACCGGATCCCATAACGAGACCGGCAGCACGACATCATTGCAGAACGCTGGCGGCAGCCATGCAGCGTCGGGGGACGTCCCCGCTACGCGTGAGATCGTCGAGGATGTCGAGCTGGTCATCTGGCATACGTTGACCGATCATCATCAAGCGACAATGGAGAAGATCATCGCGGATTTCAACGCCTCTCAAGACCGTATTACGGTCATCGCGCAAGCCCAGCCGTATCAGGATTTTGATTCGAAGCTGATGCAGGCGGTGCGCAACGGCGTCGGTCCCGATCTGGTGCGGACATTCCCTTCGAATGTCGTCAATTATGCAGCGGAGGATCTTATTGTCGATTTTGCCCCCTATATCAACGACCCGGGGATCGGAATGCCGGACTTCAAGGGAAACATTCCGGAAGGCATCTACGAGGAGATTACTCAATGGGGCGATGATCAGATCTACTTGCTCCCGACCCAGATTACCGGTGAAATTTTTTTCTATAATAAAACCCTCTATGACAAACTTGGCCTTAAGGCGCCGAAGACCTGGACGGAGCTGGAGGAGAACAGCCGCATCATCTTCGAAGCGACCGGCAAGCCGGCATTCGGCGCGGATTCGGCGGTCGATCATTACATCGATTTGATTATGCAGAGCGGCTCGCCGTTGATCGATGCGGGCGCCAAGAAGAGCGCGTTTAACCAGGAAATCGGAGTCGAGAAGCTCGCCTGGTTTGCCCGCAACGTACAGGACGGCATCTTCCGCCTGGTCGGGGAAGACCAGTATTTCTCGAATCCGTTCGGCTCCCAGGCCGTCGCAAGCTACATCGGCTCCAGCGCCGGCGTGCAGTACGTCGAAGGGGCCGTAGCCGGTCAATTTGAATTCGCCACCGCGCCCATTCCGCAGGAAGGACCGGTGAAATTCTTCCCGTCCTGGATGAATGGCTTTGTAGCGTTCAAGTCCGACCCGGCCAAGGAGCGGGCGGCTTACGAGTTTTATAAATTCCACGCCAAGCCGGAGGTAATGGCCGAATGGACGATCGCATTCGGGGCTGTGCCCGTTTTCTATGACGCGATCGAAACGGCGGAATATCAGGAGTACATGAATTCGAATATCGCTATTCAGGCGCTGGCGCCGCAGCTGGAGTATGTCGGCTTCATCCCGAGCATTCCGGGCGTCTCCTCGGTCCGCAACCATCTCCAAGCGGCGATCGAGGCGGCGGCGCTCGGAACGAAGACGCCGGCGCAAGCGCTGGACGAAGCGGAAGCGGCGAGCAATCGGGATTTGAAAGGTTGATGGTCATGACACCGGCTCAAACCGAATTCGTTCTGTATTCCGGACTCCGCACGATCGGCGGAGTTATCGCCTCCGTCACCTACGGCAAGGACCGAGTGTTTTTCGAGATGGGGTCGGCTTACGATCCGAAAACCGACGTATTCGACGGGAAAGTGATCGGTCGGCGGCGGAGCTGGCTGAAGGACAAGCTGCGGCTTGGGATCGTGCCGAAGCTCGACGGGATTTTCCGCCGGGAGGACCTGCTCGGCGCGGAAGGCGTCGTCAGCGCGGAAGACAGCCCGTATAATACCGCTGTATTGATCACCCACCTCCACCTGGATCATATGGCGTTCATGGGCATGGTCTCCCCTGACATCCCGGTTTATTTGCACGAAAACGCGCAGAAGATCGAACGGGCTTTGGAGAGGGTCGGCCTCGGCATAGAAACGGTAGAACGCACGTACACGCCGTTTCAGCCGAACGTGCCGATCCGAATCGGCGCCATCGAGGTGCTGCCCATCTTGACGAATCCGAAAAGCTATTGCGATTTCGCTTTTTTGATTACGACGCCGGACGGGACGATCCACTGGACCGGCGATCTGTCCCTGCACGGCAAGCATGCGGATCTGACGCTCAAACAGATGGAAATATTGAAGGAACGCGAGATCGACGTCCTCCTTTGCGATTGCACATCGTTCATGGACAGCGTCGTGGACATGATATACGGCTCGTACAGCCCGAATGCAATCGTCCCGGAGCCCGACGTCCCGCCCGGCATGCTGAGTGAGGAAGATGTGGAGAGCCGCCTGTTTGCCATGCTTGAAGCGCAAACCGGACTCTGCGTCATCAATTTTTACGAACGGGAGATGGCAGAGGCCTCGCGCTATATCGAGTGGGCGTCGCGAACGGGACGCTTGTGCGCCTTCGAGCCGGAGACGGCCTATTTGGTGTATGCCTTCTACGGCCAACCGGTGCACGTGTACATCCCCGATTCGCCGCGATATCCGATCGACCGTTCCCTGCAGCCGGGGTGGCTGCAGGAGGTTCTCGCGGCCTGCCCGGTCGTGACGTTGGAGGAAGTGCGGCGGCGTCCCGGCGGGTACCTGCTTCAGAACAGCTATCCGCACATTCTGGAGCTGCTCGATTTGCCGGGCGAGGGCGGGGCTTACTTGCACGCGGACGGCATGCCGATCGGCGACTTTGACCCCGCTTACGCGAACCTGAAGCGCGTCATCGAACGGACGGAATTCCGTTATGTCACGTTCTTCAGCCAGAACTATTTCGGCCACGGTTACCCGTCGCAAGTCAAATATTTCGTCGACCAAGTCAATCCCAAAGTATTAATTCCGTGTCATTCCTTTCAACCGGAACGCCTCCTTCCCAAGGACGGCAAGCAGCTGCTTCCCAAGCTTGGACAGACCTATGTGCTGCGGGACGGGGATCTGGTTGAAGCGGATGACAATTAGCGACAACAACATCGGGGAGTGTGCGGAATGAAACAGAAGCTGTTCGTATTTTGCATCGATGCGCTGTGCAGCAGCGATATCGAGTGGATGAGCCAGATGCCCCATTTCGGCAAAATCATCGAGAGCGGCTCTTATGTCAAGCATGTCGAGCCGGTCTATCCGTCCATTACTTACGTATGTCACACGTCGATCATGACCGGCAAATATCCGAAAGCGCATGGGATCAACCAAAACGAAATCGTCCAAAGGGGCAGGCTGAACTCGCCGTGGTTCAATATGAAGCAGGATGTGCGCGCCGAGACGCTGCTGGACGTGGCCAAGGCGAACGGGCGGACGACGTGTTCGATCAGCTGGCCGGTAACGGGCGGAGCCGATTACGACCTGAATCTGCCGATGATCGTCCCGTATAACTATCGGGGTTATCACCCCGAACAGTACTTGACCGGTACGGCTACCGAGCAGTTGCTGGAAACGTATTTTTGGAAATACGGCCGGTACTTGAAAGGGCAAGATCGCAGCATGGATCTGTTTACGATGGCGGTCGCTCCGGATCTGATTCGCGACTTCGGACAGCCGGACGTCATGCTCGTCAAAATGTGCGACCTGGATACGATTCGTCACACTCACGGCGTCTATCATGAAAAGGCCAAGGAGCAGCTGCGCAAGCATGACGAAGAATTCGGCGTGCTGCTGGAATCCGTTCGCCGATACGGAGATGCCGACAACACGAACTTCGTCATTCTCGGCGACCACGGGCAGACGGACGTCGAACTGGTGCTGAACTTTAACGTATTGCTGCAGCAAAACGGATTTTTGCGGCTGAACGAGGACGGCACGATTCGCGATTACGACGCGCTGTGCCACTCGACCGGACTGTCCGCCTGGATCGAATTGAAGGATCCGGACGATGAAGAGACGAAGCGTAACGTTTTCGACTTCTTGTGCAGCCTGCGGGACGATCCGGAAATCCGATTGAAGCATATTTTCACGAAGGAAGAAGCGGAAGCGCAGTATCATCTCACCGGACCGTTCGACTTCGTCATCGAGGGCGAGGGGGCGATCTCGTTTAACGAAGACTGGACCTCGGAGAGCGTCGTCGGCATGAAAAAACGCGGCGACAAAAAGATCGGCAACGGCTCGCATGGCGGACTGCCGCATAAAAAGGAGATGACGACGTTCATCGCCAGCGGCCCGGCCGTTCGTCAGGGAATCGTGATCGAGCGGGGGAAGATGGTCGACGAAGCCTCGACGATGGCCCGCATGCTCGGTCTGTCCATGGACAACACCGACGGCTCGCCCATTCTCGGGATGTTGAGGTAAGCGGAATGGAGATCCGCATTCAAAATATAACGAAGCGATACGGGGATACGACGGCCGTGAACGACCTGACACTTACGCTGGACAGCGGCAAGCTCGTCGCCTTGCTCGGACCGAGCGGCTGCGGAAAGTCGACGCTCTTGAATATGCTGTCCGGGATCGTTCCGGCGACGGATGGGCGCATCTACTTTGACGGGAGGGACGTCACCGATATTCCGCCGGATCGGCGGGGGGTCGGTATGGTGTTTCAGCATTACGCCTTATATCCGCACATGACGGTCGTGGACAACATCTGCTTTCCGCTGGAGAACCAACGGATGCCGCGGAAACAGCGGCGGGAGAGAGCGATGGAGCTTGCCCGTCTGACCCATATCGAGGAGTTGCTCGATCGCAAGCCCGCCCAGCTTTCGGGCGGCCAGCAGCAGCGCGTCGCGATCGCTCGCGCCCTCGCCAAAAACCCTGCGATCCTGTTGCTGGACGAGCCGCTCAGCAATCTCGACGCCAACCTGCGAATCGAGATGCGCGAAGAGATCCGTCGCATTCAGCGGGATACGCATATTACGACCGTGTTTGTCACGCATGATCAAGAAGAGGCGAGCAGCATCGCGGATTCCATCGTGCTGTTCCGACAAGGCGTCTTGCAGCAATACGGAAAACCGCGCGAGCTGTATGCCGATCCGGCGAGCGCATTCGTCGCCAAATTTCTAGGCACGCCGCCGATCAACGAGGTTCGCGGACGGGTCGGAGACGGGCGGTTCCGTTCGGATGACGGACAGCTTATGTGGAGTTTTCCGGTGCCGCATGAATTGGCGGAGGGCGCGGAGGCGGTGCTGTCCGTGCGCCCCGAAAGCATCCGGGTCCGCGCCGGAGAAGCGGTGCAGCGAGCCGTAGTCAAAGACGTCTACGAGCTCGGGAAGGACAAGCTGGCTGCGCTTGCGGTAGGCAAGGCGACGCTTCGCTGCTTTATCGATGACGATACGAAGGTGGAGGCCGGCGAAGAGGTGCCGATCGGTTTTAAACCGCAGGGAGTTTTTCTCTTCGACGCAAGGACGGGGGCTCGATTCAGGTGAAGCGGTTAATCCAACGTCGTGACGATGCGCCCAGAACGACCGTTCGAACGTTTCTGGAGCCTCTCGCTTATTTGTCCCCTTTTTTGATCGGGATCGGCATCTTTACCGTGTACCCGTTCCTGAACGTATTGCTGCTGTCCTTTCAGGAAGACTACAACTTGCTGCGCAAGCAGTTCAGCGGTTACGGTCTGGCCAACTATGCAGCCATTGTTCAAGATCCGGCCTTCCTGAGCGGGCTGCAAAATACGATGGTTTATATTTTGACGGTCGTGCCGGCCTCGACCATCGTCTCCCTGGCGATCGCGGTGCTGCTCATTCAGAAGATCAAGCTGTCTGTTTTTTTCCAGACCGCTTATTTCCTCCCGCTGGTCACTTCCGTGACAGCAGTCGGGCTCGTATGGAAATGGATGTACAACTTTGACTATGGCATCGTGAACTTTCTGCTGTCCTTGGTTGGCGCAGAAGCGATCAATTGGTTGAACAGCCCGGCATACGCCATGCCCGCTTTAGTCATGTACGGGATATGGAGCATGCTGCCCTTCACGATCATTTTGCTCTTGGCGGGCTTACAGAACGTTAACGCCCAGTACTATACCGCGGCGCAAATCGACGGCGCCAAGCCCTTCAAAATCTTTCGCCGGATTACGGTGCCGCTGCTCGCTCCGACGATCGGACTCGTATTGATTGTCAACACGATCAATGCCTCCAAAGTGTTCGATGAGCTGTTTCCGCTGTTTAACGGCCGGCCGGGTCCGGCCCATTCTTTGTATACGGTCGTTTATTATTTGTACGATCAGTTCTATGTGCAATGGAAGCTCGGAACGGCGGCGGCCAGCGCCACGATCCTGTTTTTGCTGGTGTTCGCCTTTACTATGGCGCAATTATACATTCAGAGAAAATGGAAGCACGACTAAGGAGGGATCATCGTTGAGGTCGATAACACCTGGGAAAGCGGCAGTCTACGTCCTGCTCGCGATCGGCGCGATCCCGATGTTCTTCCCGTTTTTCTGGATGTTCATCTCGTCGGTCAAAACCGCCGTAGAAGTCAATACGACTCCGCCGACCTTCTGGCCCTCGGTATGGTCGTTGGACAACTATGCCTACGCGTTTAACAAAGCGCCTTTCGGCACTTATTTTCTGAATTCGGTGATCGTAAGTACGGTGAATGTCGGGCTGACCGTGTGTACGACGATTTTGGCGGCCTTCGCCTTTTCGCGATTGCGCTTCCCCGGAAGGGATCTGCTGTTTGCCTTGCTGCTGTCGCTGATGATGATTCCTTTCGAAATGCTCGTCATAACCAATTATACGACGATCGCCAACTGGCAGCTGATCGATACGCTCTCCGCGATGATCCTCCCTTTTACGTCGAACATCTTCTATACTTTCATCCTGCGCAATTTCTTTCTGTCCATACCGGACAGCTTGTATCGTTCCGCCAGAATCGACGGAGCGGGCCATTGGAAGTACTTGTGGAGAATCATGGTGCCGATCGCCCGCCCTGCGCTCGTCACGATCGTCTTGTTAAACGCCATATCCAGTTGGAATTCATTCCTGTGGCCGCTGCTCGTGACCAACTCTACGCAGAATCGGACGCTCCCCTTCGGGCTATATGCCTTTATCTCGGAGAGCGGCATTCGCTACGAACTGCTGATGGCGGCATCCACGATCGTCGTTCTGCCGATGATGCTGCTATTCTTGTTCATGCGTCGAAGCATCGTCACGAGCGTGGCGCACGGCGGAATCAAGGGGTAGGCACGAGCGGCGGAATAGCCGAAGACAAGACGGACGGCGGATCCGGAAAGCCGTCTCCGTAAGCGTCGTGGTTCGAAAACAGGCGATTCGTGCGGGCCTCGGGCTCTGCCGCTCCATTGTCGCTGGAGCCCTCCCGTGTTATATTTGTTCTAACCGACCAGAGAAATTTCTACCGCTATGTAGGGGCGCTTTTTCGTTTTCCCAGAGGCGTTTTTTTGGCAGATGGCATGGAGTAGAGGGGGAGCGGGTATGGATGCGCAACGCTCGGACTCGGCGAGAAGCCGCAGGGCGGCCGTCGGCCGCGCGGGCGAGGAGGCTGCCGCGGCGTATCTCGCCGAGGCGGGCCTCGTCGTAGAGCGGCGCAACTGGCGCTGCCGATCCGGGGAACTGGACATGATCGCCCGGGACGGAGAAACGCTTGTCTTCGTGGAGGTTCGCTCGCGAACGAGTCCTTCCCGGTTCGGCTCGGCGATCGAAGCGGTTACCCCGCGCAAGTGCCGCCAAGTGCGCGAATTGGCGGCGATCTATTTGCGCACGCGCGGCGCCTCCGCGAATTCCGCGCGGTTCGACGTCGTCGCCGTCACCTTCCGCGAAGACGGCTCCGTCGCGGACATTCGCCACATCCGGAACGCGTTCTGACATATGCGGCGGCAGGCCGTCCTCCGGGCGGCTTTTCGTATTATCAGGTTAACCAGTCTTTTTCTGGTTGGCCTTTTTTTATGGTCTTGTTTTACGATGGCGGCAGCCGCGAGAAACGCGCGGCTTCTAGGGGAGGTGGCCCCGAAATAAAAACGGTTCTCCCACTGCCCTATTGTTTTCCGAATGCGCGTCCCTTTTCCGGGTTCGAAAGCGTTATAGGGGTAGGGGCTCATTCTGAGAAAGGTGGACCGACGTGGAATCGATAGAAGAGAAAGTGCGTCTCGTGCAATCCGGTGAAATCGGCCACTTCAGGGCGATCGTGGAAACCTATCAGAAACAGATCTACGCCTACTGCTGTCGGCTGCTGGACAGCGAGCACGAGGCTGAGGACGCGCTTCAGGAAATTATGGTAAAAGCTTACGAGAACATCGATCGTTACAGACCGACATTCTCTTTCTCGTCCTGGTTGTACAAGCTCGCTTACCACCACTGCATCACTTTGCTGCGCAGGCAGAAGGTTCGAGCTCGCGCCTATCGCCTGCTTCGATCGACGGAGGCGGAAAAGAGCGCAGAGGAGATCGTAAGCGACCGCGTATTTGGAGAGCCGCTTCGTTCCGCGCTTCTGGCGGTAAAGCCGGAGGAGCGGAATCTGCTCGTGCTGCGGGTGTTCGAAGAGAGAAGCTTCCAGGAGATGGCGGACATTCTGGATATGAGGACGGATACCGTGAAGAAGAGATACGAACGTTTAAGGCGGAAGCTCGGCAAGCTTATGAAGGAAAGGGAGGAGGGAGAGGAATGCGGCAGACGAGCAAAATCATGGACGATCAGGAACTGAAGGCGATGGAAATCCGGAGCGGCCGGGAGATCGACGTTCGCGATCGGGTGATGGAGCGGATCGCCGGGCGTCAAGGCTCGCGAAGACGGCGGGGAAATTTCGAATTCGTCCGCCGTCCCGCGGCTGTCGTCGCGTTCCTTGTCGGCGTTGCTTTGTTGACCTCAATTACCGGCTATGCGGCGAACCAATATTTGCAGCTCAAGAACAGCCGCGGGGAAGTCGTCCTCCGTACGAAGGAGCAAGGGAAGTACAATCCTTACGAGGCGGAGCTCTCTGACAGGCTCGGACAGGAGTGGGAGAAGCTTCAACCGTTGCTGGAGCCAGGAGAACTAGCGGCCTACTACGTGAAGGACGCCGAACTGGATGCGGACCGCTGGAATCGGATCCATTTCGGATACGTTCCGCTTCCCCACGACGATTATGACGCTTTTCTCGTCCAACTGCGGGATACGAACGGCCCTGCCCTGCCGCAGCCCGGGTATGTGCCCGAAGGCTACGTATTCGAGAACGCAAGCGTACAGGCCCGATACGGGCCGCTGCCGCCGAGCCCGGAGTACGAGACGTTGGTCGACGAGCTGCTGGCCGAAGCCGAGTCTGCTGCGGACAATCGCAAACTTTTCTACAGAGTGCTGCCTTGGTCGGAAGCTAGCGGCGCGAACCTTCAGTATCACAAAGGAGAGGCGGTATTGAATCTGTTCGCCTACAAATCAAACGGCAATTCCATGCTGCCCTTGACGCCGGAGATGAACGCGGAGAAGGCGGTGGCGGGCGGAACCGAAATGATGATCTACGAGTCCGAAGAGGGAGGCGATGCGAGGAAATACTTCCGGCATCGGGCGATATGGTACGGAACGCAAGCAGGGGCATTTTACGTGATTGCCGACGATCCGAAGCATCCTTTGGACAAACAAGAGCTGATCCGCATCGCGGAAAGCATGATCGTACAGACCGAGCGGCCGTGAGGCCGCTTTTTCGATAACTTAGCCGAAAAATGTCCCCATTCGAAGAGGAAGAGCGTTATAGGAGTGAACACAACAATAACAGTCGCAAGAGGCTGAAAGGAGAATCTTCCCTATGTACAATAAAACGATAGCGTCGATGATTGCGTTGCTGGCGTTAGCCAGCGCGGCGATCGCGCCCGCTTCCGGGGCGGCGCCCGCATTGTCCGCCAAGACGGCCGTCGCGGCGAATTCCGCTCCGAAGTCCAAGGCAGTCGAAGACAAAGGCTTCGCCGCGATTCAGGCAGAGATCGATCGGCAGAATGCCGCGTTAAAGACGGGAGAAGCGCTTGCCTACTACGTATCCGATCCGACATGGAATCCTGCGGATAAGATCGGTTTCGTTGCCCGAGGCTACTCGTTCGACACCTACGCCGATTTCGCGGCGAAGCTTAAGAAACTGAAGGGGCCCGCATTTCCCAAGCCCGGTTCCTTGCCGAAAGGCTTCAAGCTGGCAAGCGCTAGCGTATACCTGGCAACGCCAGATTCGGAATCCGACGATTACGCCCGTCTGGAGCGAGAGTTGAAGAAGAAGGCGGCCGACGGCAAGGATAAGGTCTATGCCAAGCGCATCGCATCGGACAAGGCGAGAGGCGGAATGATGTTTTACGAGAAAGCCGTCGGCAAGAACAAGCGGACGCTTATGATATCGGCGAACCTTCTTTCGTCGGATTCCGACAAGAAAAGCGAAGGAGCGCCCGTGCCTGACCAGAAGTCGAAAATCGTTACCGAGAAGGTGAAGATCAAGGGCGTGGAAGCCGTCTACACGTTTAAATCCGATGAGGTTTATCCAGCCGCCCTTTCCTGGACGGACAAGAAAAACAAGGTGATGTACCGGATTCAGGGGCAGGGCTCCGAGAACAAGAAGGAATTGATCGCCATTGCCAAGAGTATGCTGGCCTAGTTTTCGCCAGTGTAAGCTGCAAAGAGGATAGGAGGTTGTGAGGTGCGAAAATGTTGTGCTGAACTGCTGGGCTTCGCTCTGATGTGCGGCTTGCTGGGCGCATGCGGCGGGGGAGAGCTCGGGGAGGGAGAACTGGCGCCTCTGGGGGAAGACGAACAGGCAAAAATCAGGATCATGTTCGGAGACAGCCATTACTTTTCTCAGGAATACGGCCAGCTGTTCGCGGCGCAGTTTCCCCATATCGAGGTCGAAATCGCCGATATGCTTGCGATGTACGATCCGAATGCCGGAAGGACGATGGAGGAGCGTCTGAACAGGTTTCTCGAGGAGCAGCGGCCGGACGTTCTAATGCTTTACGGAGAGCAATATGAGATGCTGGCCCGGGAGGGAGGCAAGCTTCTCCCGCTCGATCCGGTAATCAAGCAGGACGAATTCGATACGGAGGGCATTCACCCGGCCGTTCTCAAGCTGCTGCGGGAGCCGGGAGGGGGCAAGCTGTTCGGGTTGTCCCCGGAGTTCTCCGGCTCGGCGCTTTACTACAATCTCGACTTGTTCCACAAGCATGGAGTCGAGCCGCCGACGGATTCGATGAGCTGGGAGGAAGTGTTCGAGCTGGCCAAGCGATTCCCGACGGACGGAGACGAAGACTCCAGAATCTATGGCTTCGAACTAGGGGCCGATTCCGGGCTCTCCGGCTTGATTCGGACGGTCGGTTCGAGCCGGGGCCTAGGCTTGCTAAACCCGGAAGGCACCGAATTCAACATCGACACGGATTCCTGGAGAAGGGTGTTCCTGTCGGTGCTCGACGCAGCGAGTTCAGGAGCGGTGCACGTGCCGTCCAGGGGGGACGAATCGCTCGAAATCGCGACGATAGAAGAAAGGGATCAAGAAGAGGAGTTGTTCGTCGCGGGCAGAGCGGCTATGACGGTCAAAAACAGCTACGAGGCGCAGCAGATGGTCCAGGCGAAGGAGCGGCGCAAGCAAGGGGGAGCGGCGAATTGGGGAATCGTGACCGCTCCGGTCGACCCCCGCAACCGAAATCAGAGCGCCGACTTCAGGTTGGGCAGCGTTTTCTCCGTAAGCGCCAGCTCCGAGAATCCTCGGGCGGCGTGGGAATTCGTCAAGTACGTCAATAGCGACGAGTTCTCCAGGCTCAAATCCAAAACGATGCGCGGGAGCCTGCAGAGCCGCACGAAGTACAATTCGGATTTGGACGGGCTAAGCTTGGAGCCGTTCTACAAGCTGGAGCCCAAGGTCAGTGCGAATGACGAGCAGGCGAAAGCGCCGATCGGCTTCCTCGGAACGGTCTCCGAGCTGATCGAATCGGAAGTCGAGGCCGTCCTGAGCGATAAGAAGACGGCGGACGAAGCGCTGAAGACGATTCAGGAGAGAGGCGCCGCGGAATGGCCGAAGGCAAGACGGGCGGCGGATCCGGAAAGCGCGTCCCCGTAACCGTCGTTATTCGAAAACAGGGCTTCGCGCGGGCCTTGGGGCTCTGCGGCTCCATTGTCGCGGGAGCCCTCCCGTGTTATATTTGTTCTAACCGACCAGAGAAATCTCTACCGCTAGGGAGGGGCGCTTTTCCGTCCTCCGGGCGGCTTTTTTTCGACGCGGGCGCGCGCCCCATTCGACCTCCTGTCGGCCGACGCCCCGTTTGTCGACCTGCCGGAGAGAACGAGCCGCCTGCAGTCGAACCCGCCTATCGCTGATCCGCCGCGCTCGCGCTTCCTCCAAGGAATGGGCCCGTCTCGAGCTGCTCTTGCTCGCGTCCGCGCCTTCATTTCATTTTCTCCCTGAATCCCGATCGGAAAAAGCTGTTGAAACGCAACATCCTCTTGGCACGTAACAGATATAGACACGATTGAAAATTGACGAGGAGGCACAAAGCTGAATGGAATTGGTACAAATACCGAAACGGCAAAACAATCCGCTGAACTTGCCGCCGGGAATGCTCAAGAAAATCATTATCGGCGCTATTGCGGTCGCTGCCATCGCGATCGGATCTACCTGCTTCTACACGGTGCAGGAGCAGGAGCGGGCCGCGATACTCACCTTCGGCAAGTACACGGGAGAAGCGACGGCAGGGCTGCATTTCAAATGGCCTTATCCCGTTCAACAGGTCATTATCGTCCCAGCCGAGCTGACGCAGCGCATTCACATCGGCTACCGGGTAAGCGGGGACGCGGAGACGCCGGTCGAAGAGGAAGCGCTGATGATTACGGGAGACGAGAACATCGTGTCCGCCGACGCCGTTGTCCAATGGAGAATTAGCAACGTTCGCGATTATTTGTACAATATCGACAATCCGGAACAATTTTTGCGCAACGCCGCCAGTTCTTCCATCCGTTCGGTCATCGGGTCGGAGAAGCTCGATTACGCGATTACGGACGGGAAGACCGAGATCCAGGACAAAGTCCGGGAGAAGCTGCTGGAGCTGCAGAACAAATACCAGACCGGCATCCAGATCATCGATATCAAGTTCCAGGATATCGAGCCGCCGAGCGGTCAGGTCGAGGAAGCCTTCCGCGCGGTAACGAACGCCCGCGAGGAGAAAAATACGAAGATCAACAACGCCGCCCAATACGAGAACGACAAAATTCCGAAAGCCCGCGGCGAAGCCCAGGCGCTGATCGAGAACGCGGAAGCGGTGAAGAAGTCCCGGATTTTGAACGCCCAAGGGGACGTCGCCCAGTTTAACGCGATCTATGCAGAATATACGAAGAACAAAGGAATTACCGAGAGCCGACTGCTCCTCGAGACGCTGGAGAAAATTTTGCCGAACGCCCAGATCATCATCTCGGACGCCGCCGGGGGAGACACGGTCAAATATTTGCCGCTTAACGAATTGCTCCGCAACTCGGGCAAAGCTTCCGGCTCCGCAGGCGCTTCGGCGGGCGCTCAGCAGCAAGGGGGGACGGCGCCATGAACAAGAAGCTCGTCATCTGGATCGGATCGATCCTCGTCGCCCTGATTCTGGTCGGCGGCTCGTGCTTTATCGTTAAAGAAGGGGAATACAAGGTCGTGCTGAAGTTCGGAGAAGCCGTCCGGGTCAAGAGCAGTCCGGGCCTGGCCTTCAAAATTCCGTTCATCGAGAGCGTCTCGGCGCTGCCGAAGTATCAGATGACGTACGAGAGCAACCCGACTTCGATTCTGACGAAGGACAAGAAACCGATCATCGTCGACAACTATACCGTATGGAGAATCACCGATCCGCAAAACTTCCTGAAAACCGTCCAGACGGTCGCGGGAGGCGTCCAGCGGATTGACGAGGCGGTCTATAACTCCGTCCGGCGCAAGCTTTCGGAGATCAATTATGATAATATAATCAGTGAGAATACGGCGCGCGGCAACATCAACGACGACATCACGAAGGACGTGGCCGATGCGATTATCCGGGACAACTACGGCATCGAGATCGTCGACGTGCGCATCAAGCGGACGGACTTGCCGGAAAGCAACAAGGAGAGCGTCTATAACCGGATGATCTCCGACCGGCAGGCGATCGCCGCCCGCTATCTGTCCGAGGGCGACGAGGAATCCCGGAAAATCACGTCGAAGGCCGACCGCACGGCGACCGAGCTGCTGGCCCAAGCCGAAGCGGACGCCAAGAAGATTATGGCGCAAGGGGAGCAGGAAGCCGCGCAAATCTATAACCAGGCCTACGGCAAAGATCCGGAGTTCTACAGCTTTTACCGGACTTTGCAGAGCTACGTGACGACGCTGAACAACGAACCGGTCATCCTGCTGCCGATCGATTCGCCGTACACTCGCATCCTATTGGGCAAGTAAACATTGCTGTGCCTGACGCAGAAGGTGAGCTATTCTGACTAATTTACCGTTACCAATGGAGCAATTCAAGAGGTTCAAGAACGAGATCACCCGATTTTTGATGATGTATAAATTCGCGCTCGACTCTCTCGAGACGAAGATCGAGATCCTGAAGGAAGAGTTTCATTTCCTGCACGACTACAATCCGATCGAGCATACGAAATCGCGGTTAAAGTCTCCGGAGAGCATCCTCAACAAAATGTACCGCAAAGGCTGCGACATCTCCTTTCCAAGCATTCGCAGCAATATCAAGGACATCGCGGGGTTGAGAATCACTTGCTCGTTCGTCTCCGACATCTATCGAATCGCCGATATGCTGAGAAATCAGAGCGACTTGAACATCGTCGAGACGAAGGACTACATCCGCCATCCGAAGCCGAACGGGTACCAGAGCTTGCATCTGATCGTCGAGGTGCCGGTCTTCATGTCCGATCGTCAGGAGCAGGTGTGCGTCGAAGTGCAGATTCGCACGATCGCGATGGACTTCTGGGCGAGCCTCGAGCACAAAATTTTTTACAAGTACAACGAGTCCGTGCCGCCCAGACTGCTTCGCGAGCTCAAGGAGGCGGCGGATTCCGCCGCCGCGCTCGACAAGCAGATGGAGCGGCTGCACAACGAAGTGCTCGAGATCAAGGAAAACCGGATGGAGAACGCCCCGCCGCCGGGCGCCAAGCGGATCGTCATCCGCGATCAGGAGTATCCGATACCGGCGGCATTCCTCGAGCTGATCGACGGCGTGAAGGGCAACGAACAGTAAATGCGCGGCGTGAACGGGAAGGCAATCTTCCCGTTTTTTCCTGCTTCCTGCTGTTAAGCAGCGGAAGACCGGCGGTCGTCGCCGGAATTACGCGCTCGCCTGGACGACGTACAGCAGCCGCAACCGGAGCGAGAGGGAGAAGATCAGGGTTGCAGATAAAGCCGAAGAAGCCGCGATTGCCGCGGCTTCTTCGGCTTTTGCGTCGCTGCTTATTGCAATCGGATCAGATTCCACTTCTGGGCGCCGGTGCCATTGTCCGTCCAGATTTGCACGTTCGCGCCGTTGGCCGTACCCGAAGAGGCGACGTCCAGCGCTTTGCCGCTGTTCGGGTTAACGAGCTTGTAAGTGCCGTCCGCGTTCCGGACGATATTCCATGTCTGCGCGGCGTTGCCCAGATCGGTCCACACTTGCACGTTCGTGCCGTTGGCCGTTCCGGATCCCGCCACGTCGAGCGCGAGGGCGCTGTTCACGTTAATCAATTTGTAGGTGCCGTTCGCGTTGCGGTAGATCGTCCATCTCTGCGCGCCGGTGCCGTTATCCGTCCAGATTTGCACGTTCGTTCCGGGCGCCGTTCCGGATGCCGAGACATCCAAGGCTTTGCCGCTGTTCGGATTGATCAATTTGTACGTGCCGCCGGATACGATGTCGCCGGGCGGATTCGCGACATCCTGGTAAACCCTGACGTAATCGACCTCCATTTTCGCCGGGAACGGGGTCGAGGCGTTCGGAGAGCCCGGCCAGTTTCCTCCGACGGCCACGTTGAGCAGCAAAAAATGCTCCTTATGGAACTCTTCCGTCGAATTGATGTTGTTCGCGATATTGGCTTCCCAGAACTGAACGCCG
Source organism: Cohnella hongkongensis (assembly GCF_042654645.1). NCBI lineage: Bacteria > Bacillati > Bacillota > Bacilli > Caryophanales > Paenibacillaceae > Cohnella > Cohnella hongkongensis. The sequence continues at coordinate 122,296 of NZ_JBHSEP010000007.1, forward strand.
TCGACGAACCATTTGATCGCGCTTGGCGTCCACTCGATGGAATAGACGTGGTACTGGGTCACGTCGAACGAATGGCTGGGCCCGCCGTACGAGGCGTGTCCGTTAGCGTCCCAATGGATATATCCGTGCGTGTTGTTGTCGTTATTGACGTGTTCCATAATGTCGATCTCGCCGCTTCTGGGCCAGCCTACCGTTCCGATGTCCGCGCCGAGCATCCAGAAAGCCGGCCAGATGCCCTGACCCTTCGGCAGCTTGATTCGGGCTTCGATTTTCCCGTATTTAAAGCTTTGTTTCCCTTGGGTTTTCAGGCGGGCCGAAGTGTAATTCATGCCCCCGTAGGATTCCCGCTTCGCCTCGATCACGAGATTGCCGTTCTCGATCCGGGCGTTATCCGCGCGGCTCGTATAATACTGCAGTTCGTTGTTGCCCCATCCGTCGCTGCCGGTGCCGATATCGAATACCCAGTTGTTGGCGTTGATCCCAGGACCGTTGAATTCGTCGCTCCACACGAGCGTATAGGCCGCTTTCGCGTTGGGGGCAGGGAACAATGCCGCCGCGAGCGCCGCGATCAGAAGAATAACGTACGACTGTTTGCTTTTGAACAATCGAATCATCATAATCCCTCCTCGGTATTTTCGATTTCGGACGATCTACCCGATTGCGCGCCAATCGTTTTCTCGCCTCCTTCGCAAGTAGATAATAAAGCGCTTACAATGTTAGTTTATCATGATTTTGATATGCTAAAAATAGTAATTAGTTCCTGTTTTAAACAGTTTCTGCAGGCTGTTGTACGCTGCCGATTGTCGAAAGGGCGCGAGAAAACGTGAAAACGAATGAATAACGATCCGCGGTCATTGGGATGACAGCCCTCTCGCCAAAAAGGACAGTCCGCACAGAGTCGTTTCGTCCGGACGAGCAGGAATAAATTGAGTATTGATAGGGAACAATTGTTCGTATTATGATAAGAACAAACGTTCCCTGCGGGAGGCGAGAAAAATGTCCATAGCCAAGTACGTGGGTCGGACGGTCGTTATCGTGTATATGGACAAAAAGGAGCGGATCAGCAAAAGAACGGTTCGGGTGATCCGGGTGGACGCGGGCACGCTATACGCGTTCGATATGTCGCGCAACGCGCCGAGGAGGTTCGCGACCGAACGGATTTTGGCGGCGCAGCCGGTGATCGTGCATGCCTCCTGAGCGAACGATTTTCCTGGTGGACGGCCAATCGTTCTACGCTTCGATCGAGAAGGCCGCCCATCCCGAATACCGCAACAGACCCGTAGTGGTCGGGGACCCCGAACGCCGGGCCGGCATTATTTTGGCCGCGTGTCCGCTGGCGAAGCGGCGAGGGGTCATTAACGCCGAGAGAATTTTTCAAGCCCGCGCGAAGTGTCCTGATCTGGTCGTCATCCGGCCGAGAATGCAGCGGTATATTACGATCTCTTTGCTGATGACGGAAATTTTCGAATCCGTCTCCGATCTGGTCGAGCCGTACAGCATCGACGAGCAGTTCGTCGACGTGACGGGATCGATCGGCGGCTATGGCTCGGCGGAGGAGATCGCCCGGTTGATCCAGCATCATATCCGGCTTTCGACGGGCGTTTGGTCGCGGGTCGGGATCGGGCCGAGCAAAATTCTCGCCAAGATGGCGACGGACAATTTCGCCAAGAAGAACGACGAGGGAATATTCCGGCTGGACTATGACAATATCGAGGAGAAGCTGTGGCCGCTGCCCGTGAATCAGATGTTTATGGTCGCGTCGAGAATGGCCGTCCATTTCCAGCGGATGGGGCTGCCGACGATCGGAGACGTCGCCCGGCTCGAGCTGGGGGAGCTTAAGCGCCGGATGCGCTACGAAATGGGCAAGCAGAGCGACATCCAGGCGGAATATTACTGGCAGACGGCGCGCGGCATCGATCCGAGCCCGGTCGAGCGGACGATCCGCGGGGCTCTCCAATCGGTCAGCCACGGCAAAGCGCTGAAGGCGGGCCAGTACCGCAAGCTGGAGGATCTCGAAGTCGTACTGCTGGAGCTCGTCATCGAAATATGCCGCAGAGCCCGCCGTCTGGGCTACCAAGGCCGCGTCGTGTCGGTCGGGGCGTCGGAGACGGACGGGGAGCGTCAATCGGGCTTTCACCGGCAGACGACGCTGTCGGAGCCGACCTCGTTGACGCGGGAAGTGGCGGCCGCGGCGCACAAGCTGTTCGTGAGCTATTGGCAGGGAATGCCGGTAACCCGTCTTCACGTCGTCCTGACGGAGCTGACGGACGACAGCGCGTACCAGCTGACCCTGTTCGAGAACAGGGCGGCCGAATACGACATCGAGCGGGCGACGGACAGGATCAAGGACCGGTACGGGAGCGGCGCGATCCTGAGAGCTTCCTCGCTGCTGGAAGCCGCCGTAGCGCGCGAGAGGGCCGCCCAGATCGGAGGACATTACAAATGAGCAAGCTTCACGGAAACGAAAGGTGGAAATCGAAAATGCTGCTGACCGAGCATCAGGAGCAGTACGAAAACCGCGGCGGCCAAACGCTGAAAGGCCGCGTCACTCCCGAAGAGCTGACGATGATCCGCGATTCGATCATGTACCCGCACATGCTGACGATGTGCGACAAGAGCCTGCAGGAGGTGCGGCGGACGCCGAATCTGTTCAAGCAGCCGTTCGGGGAATTCATAGAGATCGTCATGGAAAAAATCAGCCGGGAAATGTTTGCTCTCCGCCGGGAGATGCGGGGGCGCAACATCAAAGTGTTCGAAGACGAAATCGTGGACGGAATCATTTATCATCGTTACGCCTGCCGCGGGTACGAAGACCGGTTCGCCATCGTGCGCGAGGCGCTGCGCACCGAGATCGGCGTGCGGCTGGCGAAGTATTGCGCGGATATTCTGCACCCGCCGCTTAAGGAAGCGCGGCCCGGTCCAGGCAGCGATAGCTGATCGCCTCGGCCACGTCTTCGGCGAGTATTGCCTCCCTGTCGGCCAAATCCGCGATCGTGCGGGAAATCCGGAGAATGCGGTCGTGCGCCCGGAAGCTCAGGCCGAGCCGGTCGTACACCTGCTGAAGAAGCGTCTCGGCCTCCGGGGAGAGCTTGGCGTACTTGCGCAGATGGCTTCCTTGAAGCTGGCTGTTCCATTGAAAGCCGTATCTGGCGTAACGGGCGCGCTGCCTTTCGGCGGCGGCGACGACGATCTCCCGCGCTTGCGCGGAGGAGAGGCCGCCGGGGGCGAGGCCTTGCAGCGGCTGCCGCGCGAGCTCGACTTGAAGGTCGAGCCGGTCGGCGAGCGGCCCCGATATGCGCGCCCGGTACCTGGCGACGGCGGCGGGCGAGCACGCGCACGGCTTGCCGCTCGGCTCGCCGCCGCAGGGGCACGGATTCATCGAAGCCGCCAGCATGAATCCGGCCGGGAAGCGGCATACGGCCCTGGCGCGTCCGATCGTTACCTCGCGGTCCTCGAGCGGCTGGCGCAGCGTCTCCAGGCAGGCCCGGGAAAATTCGGGCAGCTCGTCGAGGAACAGCACGCCGTGGTGGGCAAGCGTCACTTCCCCGGGCTTTGGGACCGAGCCGCCGCCGATCAGGCCGGCGGCCGAGACCGTATGGTGCGGAGCGCGGAACGGACGGCTGCGGATCAGCCCGGTTCGCGCTTCGCCGAGCTTGCCGCAGACGCTGAAGATTTTCGTCACGGCCAGCGCCTCCTCGTCGTCCAGAGGGGGAAGAATCGTCGGCAATCTGCGGCATAGCATCGTCTTCCCGGTGCCCGGAGGCCCGACGAAGACGAGGTTGTGCATGCCGCTCGCGGCGACGAGCAGCGCCCGCTTGCCCTGCTCCTGGCCGACGACGTCGGCGAGGTCGACGTCGCCGTCGGGGGAGTCCTCCGGCCGCCTCAAGCTTCGCAGCCGCTTCCGGCCGAAGCCGGCGAGCGGTTCGTCCGGCCCGTCTCCGGCTTCTCCGTCGATCCATTCCGAGAGAGAAGAGATGCCGAGCACTTCAATGCCGGAGAGAAGAGAGGCTTCGGCCATGGCGGAGCGGGGAACGACGATGCGGCGAATGCCGCAGCGCCGGGCGAGCTCGGTCATCGGCAGCACGCCGGGGACGCCGCGGATCGTGCCGCTCAGCGACAGTTCCCCGATGAACAGCGTGTCGGCCAGCCGCTCCGGCCCGACCTGTCCGCTCGCGCACAGGATGCCCGCGGCGATGGCCAGATCGAAGGCGCTGCCTTCCTTGCGCAGGTCCGCCGGAGCGAGATTGATCGTCACCCGGTCCAGCGGAAATTTCATTCCCCCGTTCTGAATCGCCGCCCTCACCCGGTCGATCGATTCCCGCACCGCCGAGTCGGGCAGCCCGACGACGTTCACCTGAGGCAATCCCGAGCTGATGTTCACCTCGACCTCGATCAAGCGTCCCTCGATGCCGAGCACGCTTGCGCTCATCAGTTTCGCGTACATAACAAAAAAACACCCTCCTCCGTCCGAAATTATAGCGACGGGAAAGGTGCTTCCTCTCCGATATTCTTGCGATGGATACAAGCATACACGTCAACCGCCCGGCTGTCAATGGCCGGAGCTCACGGGGCCGGATGAGTTTGCCGGGTTTGGATAAAATAAAGCGGAATAAAAGCCAAGGAGAGGGATCAATCACAAATTCGAGATGTATTCCCCTTGTTTCCATCTCAAAATTCGATGAAATCATTGCCAAAGAAGACTAATATTTTGATGAAAAAGTGAGGAAGCCATCGGGAAATAGTGATACAATGATGAAGGTTTTGTTACATATTTTATTTTAAGGAATGTGTAACGGCTGCTAGCGATGACCGCATCGCTAACGTGGGTCAAGCTGTGAGGGCTTCGCCCGGCGTTTCCGCGCCGAAGCGACAGCCGCACCAGATATTAAGCGCACAACGGGAGGATGCCAGAGTCATGAATATTCATGAGTATCAAGGCAAGGAAGTCTTGAGGCAGTATGGCGTTAACGTGCCGCGCGGCAAAGTGGCGTTTACCGTCGACGAAGCCGTCAGCGCAGCGAAAGAACTCGGAAGCTCGGTGACCGTCGTGAAAGCCCAGATTCATGCGGGCGGACGCGGCAAAGCGGGCGGCGTTAAAATCGCCAAAAGCCTGGACGACGTCGCAAACTACGCGAAAGAGCTGCTCGGCAAAGTGCTGGTCACGCACCAGACCGGTCCGGAAGGCAAAGAAGTGAAGCGGCTGCTGATCGAAGAGGGCTGCGACATCAAGAAGGAATATTACATCGGCGTCGTCGTCGACCGGGGAACCGGCCGCGTCGTCATGATGGGTTCGGAAGAAGGCGGCATGGACATCGAGGAAGTGGCCGCGAATACGCCCGAGAAGATCGTGAAGGTGGTCATCGATCCGGCTGTCGGGCTGCAAACGTTCCAGGCTCGTCAGCTGGCTTACGATATTAACATTCCGGGAGAGCTCGTCAACAAGGCGGCCAAGTTCATGCTCGCGCTGTACAGCGCGTTCGTGGACAAGGACTGCTCCATCGCCGAGATCAACCCGCTGGTCGTCACGGGCGCTGGCGACGTTATGGCGCTGGACGCGAAGCTGAACTTCGACTCCAACGCGCTGTTCCGTCATAAGGACATCGTGGAGCTTCGCGATCTGGACGAGGAAGACGAGAAGGAAATCCAGGCTTCCAAATTCGATCTGAGCTACATCGCGCTCGACGGCAACATCGGCTGCATGGTGAACGGGGCCGGCCTGGCTATGGCGACGATGGACATTATTAAATATTTCGGCGGATCTCCGGCCAACTTCCTCGACGTGGGCGGCGGCGCGACGAAGGAGAAAGTAACCGAAGCGTTCAAGATCATTCTGTCCGACGCGAACGTCAAGGGGATTTTCGTCAACATCTTCGGCGGCATCATGAAGTGCGACATCATCGCCGAAGGCGTCGTCGCGGCCGCGCGCGAGCTCGGTCTCGACAAGCCGCTCGTCGTGCGTCTGGAAGGAACGAACGTCAAGCTGGGCAAAGAAATATTGAACGGATCCGGCCTGAACATCGTGGCTGCGGATTCGATGTCGGACGGCGCGCAGAAAATCGTGTCGCTCGTGAAATGACAAGGGAGAACTTACCGGGGAGTGTGTAAATCATGAGTATCTTGATCGATAAGAACACCAAGGTGATCACCCAAGGCATTACGGGCGCGACGGGATCTTTCCACGCCAAAGGTGCTTTGGAATACGGCACGCAGATGGTCGGCGGAGTGACGCCGGGCAAAGGCGGCCAAACGATCGATTTCGATCTGGAGAACGGCACGAAAGTGACGCTCCCGATCTTCAATACGGTGAAAGAAGCGGTAGCGGCGACAGGCGCGACGGCGTCCGTCATCTATGTCGCGCCTCCGTTCGCGGCCGACTCCATCATGGAAGCGGTCGACGCCGAGCTGGACCTCGTCATCTGCATTACGGAAGGCATTCCGGTGCTGGACATGGTCAAGGTCAAGCGCTTTATGGAGGGCAAGAAAACCCGTCTGATCGGGCCGAACTGCCCGGGCGTCATTACGCCGGAAGAGATCAAAATCGGCATCATGCCGGGCTATATCCATAAGAAGGGCCACGTCGGCGTCGTCTCGCGCAGCGGGACGCTCACCTACGAGGCGGTTCACCAGCTGACGACGCGCGGCATCGGCCAATCGTCGGCCGTCGGCATCGGCGGAGATCCGGTCAAAGGCTCCGAGTTCATCGACATTCTGAAGCTGTTCAACGAAGATCCGGACACGTACGCGGTCATCATGATCGGCGAGATCGGCGGCACGGCGGAGGAAGAAGCGGCGGAATGGATCAAGGCGAACATGACGAAGCCGGTCGTCGGCTTCATCGGCGGCGCGACGGCGCCTCCGGGAAAACGGATGGGTCATGCCGGCGCGATCATTTCCGGCGGCAAGGGAACGGCAGCGGAGAAAATCGCCGTGCTCGAAGCCAACGGAATCCGCGTCGCTCCGACGCCTTCCGACATGGGCGCGACGCTTGTCGCCGTCCTGGAGGAAAAAGGTTTGCTGGAAAAGTGCAAAGGTTAATGGTACAGTAGCAGCAGACGAATAATCGCCGGAGGACGAAATCCTCCGCGCTTACGGCAAGGCAGGCAGCCTTCCGCCCCCTCTTTGAGGGTGTGGAAGGCTTTTTGCCGTATCGGCGTGAATTGGGAAAGGGGTTAATGGCGATGCTGGAAAACGAGGAGAACAAAGCGCGGGAGAACGTCCGAACCGTATCCTATGCGGAGGCGCTGGAGACGGGCATGCCGAGAGACGTTCTGATCGCCTTACACGAGGCGGAAGGGGTCGGAAGGGTGACGATCGCGTCCGTATTCCTGTACGGCGTCATGAAGGGGCCGGGCTCCCTGCGGCATACGCGGGACTTTCTTGCCGGCGACTGGCGGGACATGGGCCTCAGCGCCAGGCAGGCGCTGGCTGCCGAGAGGGGCGTTCGGCCCGCGGCGAGGGAGCGGAGGGAGGATCGCCACCGTTCGGGCCGAATGGGAGCCGTCACTTATTTGGACGACGATTATCCGGCGCTGCTGAGGGAAATCTCCGATCCGCCGTGGGTGCTCTATTTCAGGGGACGCCTGGAGCTGACGGACCGTCCGGCGATCGCCATCGTGGGCACCCGTCTGGCGACGGGATACGGGCGCAAGGTCGCGGAGGAGCTTGCGGAGGGCTGTGCGGGGCGCATGACGGTCGTCAGCGGGCTGGCGAAGGGGATCGACGCGGCGGCGCACAGAGGCGCCGTATCCGCCGCGTACGGAACGATAGCGGTGCTGGCCGGAGGGGTCGACAGATGCTACCCGCCGGAGAACCTTGCGCTGTATCGCGAGATCGGAGAGCAGGGGCTGCTTCTTGCGGAGAGCCCTCCCGATACGATTCTTCGTCCCGGCTTGTTTCCGCTGCGCAACCGGATCATCGCCGGTCTCTCCTACGGCGTGGTCGTCGTGGAGGCCGCCCGCAGGAGCGGAGCGCTGATTACGGCGGAGCTGGCGCTCGGCTACGACCGGGACGTTTTCGTCGTGCCGGGGCAGGTGACGTCCCCTCGCAGTCTGGGCGGCCTCGAATATTTTCGAAAAGGGGCTCATCCGGTATTGGACGCTTCGGATATTTTTCAATATTATGAGTATCGGCTGCCCCGGGCTCCGGAGCCGGAGCCCGGGAGCGGCGCGGCGTCCAGGGAGGCTAAGCCGGCGGAGGAGCTCGATCCGGACGAACTGGCGATCTACCTCGCGATCCTCGAAAGACCCTCCTCCATTAACGAATTATCGGCCGTTTCCGGGATGACGTTTGGACATTTACACTCCGTTCTGCTAAATTTACTAATGAAACGACGAATTCAACAACTACCCGGTTCCGTATATCATGTCCTTTAAGGATGAAGGCATAAGAACATAGGCACGAGGACTTGTCGACCGTAGGAGAGGAGGAATGGACGTGGCGGACTCGCTCGTGATCGTCGAATCGCCCGCTAAGGCGAAGACGATCGGCAAATATTTAGGAAGCAAATTTATCGTCAAAGCGTCCATGGGGCACATTCGCGATTTGCCGAAAAGCCAGATCGGAGTCGAGGTGGAGAACGGCTTTCAGCCGAAGTACATCACGATCCGGGGCAAAGGCAACGTCCTGAAGGAACTGCGCGACGCCAGCAAAAAAGTGAAAAAGATTTATCTCGCGGCCGACCCCGACAGGGAGGGCGAAGCGATCGCGTGGCATTTGGCGCATTATCTGGAGCTGGACGAAAAGGAAGAGTGCCGCGTCGTTTTTAACGAAATTACGAAGCAAGCGGTCAAGGACGCCTTCAAGTCGCCCAGACCGATCGATATGGACCTGGTGAACGCCCAGCAGGCGAGAAGGGTGCTCGACCGGCTCGTCGGCTACAAGATCAGCCCGCTGCTGTGGAAGAAGGTCAAAAAGGGACTCAGCGCCGGCCGCGTGCAATCGGTCGCCCTGAAGCTGATCAACGACCGCGAGATCGAGATCAACGCCTTCGTCCCCGAAGAATATTGGAGCATTACCGCTCATCTGACCCATGGAAAATCGACGTTCGAGGCGAAGTTCCATTCCGTTCGCGGAGAGAAGCAGGAGCTGAAGAGCGAAGCCGAGGTGAAGGAAGTGCTGTCCCTGATGAGCGGCGGAGCGTTCGTCGTCGGGGAAGTGAAGGAGAAGGAGCGGCAGCGCAACCCGTCTCCCCCGTTCATTACGAGCTCGCTGCAGCAAGAGGCCGCGCGCAAGCTGAACTACCGCGCCTCGAAGACGATGCAGATCGCCCAGCAGCTCTACGAGGGCGTCGATCTCGGGAAGGAAGGGACGGTCGGTCTCATTACGTACATGCGCACCGATTCGACCCGCATCTCTCCGGTCGCGCAGGAGGAGGCCAAAGAGTACATCGCGGGGAAATACGGCAGCGCCTATTTGCCAGAGACCCCTCGCGTATACGCGAAGAAGAACGCCTCGGCGCAGGACGCGCACGAAGCGATTCGGCCGACCTCGGTGCTGCGCGATCCGGAATCGGTCAAGGCGTTCACGACCAAGGATCAGTTCAGGCTGTATAAGCTGATCTGGGAGCGGTTCGTCGCCAGCCAGATGGCTTCCGCCGTACTGGATACGATGACCGTCGATCTGAAGAACGGTCCGGTCGTCTTCCGGGCCAACGGCTCGAAGCTGAAATTTCCCGGCTTCATGAAAGTGTACGTGGAAGGCAACGACGACGGCACGACGGACGAGGATCGGCTGCTGCCTCCGCTGGCGGCGGGCGATCAGGCGGAAGCCAAGGACATCGAGCCGAAGCAGCATTTTACCCAGCCGCCGCCGCGCTTTACGGAGGCGCGTCTCGTCAGGGCGCTGGAGGAGCTCGGAATCGGACGCCCGAGCACGTACGCGCCGACGCTGGAGACGATCCAGAAGCGCAACTACGTGGCGCTCGAGGAGAAGAAGTTTATTCCTACCGAGCTCGGCGAGCTCGTCATCCAGCTGATGGAGGAGTTCTTCCCGGAAATTCTGGACGTCGAATTCACCGCCAACATGGAGGACGATCTCGATCACGTCGAGGAAGGCACCCAGGATTGGGTGAACGTCATCGAGGAGTTCTACAAGTCGTTCCAGGAAAGACTGGCGGTCGCCGAGGAAGAAATGAAGGAGATCGAGATCAAAGACGAGCCGTCGGACGAGGTGTGCGACAAGTGCGGCAGCCCGATGGTGTACAAGATGGGACGCTTCGGCAAGTTTCTGGCCTGCTCGGGCTTCCCGAACTGCCGCAATACGAAGCCGATCATTAAGGACACCGGCGTCCGCTGTCCGAAATGCTCCGAAGGCCAGGTCGTCGAGAGGCGCAGCAAGAAGGGACGCGTGTTCTACGGCTGCAACCTGTATCCGGGCTGTGACTACGTATCCTGGGATAAGCCGGCCGTCAAGCCGTGTCCGAGCTGCGGCGGCCTCATGGTCGAGAAGCGGGTCAAAGGAGAGACTCGGCTGAACTGCACCGTGTGCAGCCATTCGGAGGCGGTCGAAGAGGCGGAAGCGGCGGAATAACCGGCGAAAAGGCGCCGTCCGGGCGACGCGAAGCAAGCGATCGCGCGTTCGCCGCCCTCTGAACGGAGAATGGGTGGGGGAGGTCAATACATTGAGAGAAGGACAATCCGTGACGGTCATCGGCGCGGGGCTGGCGGGCAGCGAAGCCGCTTGGCAGATCGCCGCGCAGGGCGTCCCCGTCACGTTATACGAGATGCGGCCGGTCAGGCAGACGCCGGCCCACCATACGGGCGGCTTTGCCGAGCTCGTCTGCAGCAACAGCTTGCGGGCGAACGGTCTGACGAATGCCGTCGGCGTGCTGAAGGAGGAGATGCGGCGGCTCGATTCGCTCATTCTTGCCTGCGCCGACCAGCATGCGGTGCCGGCCGGCGGCGCGCTGGCCGTCGACCGCGAAGGGTTCTCCGCCGAGGTGACGAAGCGGCTGAGAGCGCATCCGCTCATTACCGTTCGGAACGAAGAGGTCACTGCGATTCCGGAAGAAGGCATCGTCGTCGTCGCGACCGGGCCGCTTACCTCTCCGGAGCTGTCCGACGCGATCAAGCGCCTGCTGGGCGAGGAATATTTTTATTTCTTCGATGCGGCCGCTCCGATCGTGGAGAAGGATTCCATCGATTTCGACAAGGTGTTTCTGGCGTCCCGGTACGACAAAGGGGAAGCCGCTTACTTGAACTGTCCGATGACGGAAGCCGAGTTCGACGCGTTCTACGACGCGCTCATCCATGCGGAGACGGCGGAAGTGAAAGATTTCGAGAAAGAGATGTACTTCGAAGGCTGCATGCCGATCGAGGTCATGGCGAAGCGCGGGAAGCAGACGGTGCTGTTCGGGCCGATGAAGCCGGTCGGCCTGGTCGATCCGCGCACGGGGACGAAGTCGCATGCGGTGATCCAATTGCGGCAGGACAACGCCGCCGGAACGCTGTACAACATCGTCGGATTTCAGACCCATCTGAAGTGGGGCGAGCAGAAGCGGGTGTTCTCGCTCATTCCCGGCCTGGAGAACGCCGAATTCGTCCGTTACGGAGTCATGCATCGCAATACGTTCATCAATTCGCCCAAGCTGCTGCAGCCGACGTACCAATTCCGCGGACGGGAAACGCTGTTTTTCGCCGGGCAGATGACCGGAGTCGAGGGCTATGTGGAATCGGCCGCTTCCGGTCTGATCGCCGGCCTGAACGCCGGAAGGCTGGCCGCAGGGAGGGAGCCGCTCACGCTCCCGGCCGACACGACGCTGGGCAGCATGGCGCACTATATTACGACGGCGGACTTCAAGCATTTTCAGCCGATGAATGCGAATTTCGGATTGTTCCCTCCTCTCGGCTATCGCGCCAAGAGCAAGAAGGAGAAGAACGAGGCGATCGCCGCGCGCGCCCTGGAAGGGATCGAGGCGCTGCGGTCCGAGATCCGGGCAAGTTCCGTCTTGTAACCGATGAAGCAGCGGCTGCGTATATGTCTTATGCCGCTGCTTTTGCGGCTCTATGCGAAAATTCGCAATGTTCAGTTTTCGGCAGGGCAGGTTGGACGAACACCGGGTGACGAGGCGCTAAAATCGAACGCCTCAGAATTATCGAATGATCGGGAGGATCAGCCTATGGATATGAGTTTTCACGCCACGACGATCTGCGCGATTCGCCATAACGGCAAAGGCGCGATCGCGGGAGACGGTCAGGTCACTTTCGGCAACAGCATGGTCATGAAAAACACCGCGAAAAAAGTTCGCAGACTGTACCGCAACCAGGTGCTGGCGGGATTCGCAGGCTCGGTCGCGGACGCGATTACGCTGTTCGAGAAGTTTGAAGGCAAGCTGGAGGAGCACCACGGCAATCTGCAGCGCGCAGCGGTCGAGCTGGCCAAGGATTGGCGCTCCGATCGGGTGCTGCGCAGGCTGGAGGCGATGATGATCGTCGTCGACGCGACGGGCATGCTGCTGCTTTCCGGCAACGGCGAGGTGATCGAGCCCGACGACGGCATTCTGGCGATCGGCTCGGGCGGCAGCTTCGCGCTGGCCGCAGCGCGGGCGCTGAAGCGCCATGCGCCGGATATGGAAGCCCGCGACATCGCGCGCGCGGCGCTGGAGACGGCCGCGGAAATCTGCGTATTCACCAACAATAACTTGATTGTCGAGGAGATAGAATGATTACATTCGATAAGCGCAAGGGAGAGGATCGCATGAACGACGCACTGACGCCCCGCCAGATCGTAGCCGAGCTAGACAAATACATCGTCGGTCAGAAGTCCGCCAAGCGTTCGGTAGCCGTTGCGCTCCGCAATCGTTACCGCCGCAGCCGCCTGCCCGAGGAGATCCGCGACGAGGTCGTGCCCAAGAACATTCTGATGATCGGGCCGACGGGCGTAGGGAAAACCGAGATCGCGAGGCGGCTGGCCAAGCTCGTGCAAGCTCCCTTCGTTAAGGTCGAAGCGACCAAGTTCACGGAGGTCGGCTACGTCGGCCGGGACGTGGAGTCGATGGTGAGAGACCTGGTCGAGACGGCGATCCGGATGGTGAAGGAGGAGCGGACGGAGAAGGTCAAGGACAAGGCGGAGAGAGCGGCCAACGAGCGGCTGGTTTCTCTGCTCGCGCCCTCCCCCTCGCGGCCGAAGCCGCAAAAAAATCCGCTCGAGATGCTGTTCGGAGGCAGCGCGACGCCCGCCGACGAGCCGGAGCCGGTCGATCCCGGCCTGCAGGACAGAAGGCGGGACACGAGAGCGCGGCTGGAGGCCGGACTTCTCGAGAACGAGATGGTCGAGATCGAAGTGGAGGACCATTCTCCGACGATGCTCGATATGCTGGGCGGACCGGGCCAGGAGCAGTTCGGCAACATGCAGGAGATGCTCGGCCAGTTTCTGCCGAAGCGCCGCAAGAAGCGGCGGCTGACCGTGAAGGAAGCGCGTAAGGTGCTGATCGTGGAGGAAGCGAACAAGCTGATCGATATGGACGACGTCACCTCCGAATCGCTTCGCCGGGCGGAGCAATCGGGCATTATTTTCATCGACGAGATCGACAAAATCGCCAGCCAGGGGCGCGGGCAGGGACCGGACGTCTCGCGGGAGGGCGTGCAGAGGGACATTCTTCCGATCGTCGAGGGCTCGACGGTCGTGACCAAGTACGGTCCGGTCAAAACCGATTACATTCTGTTCGTGGCCGCCGGAGCGTTCCATATCGCCAAGCCGTCGGATCTGATTCCCGAGCTTCAAGGCCGGTTCCCGATCCGAGTCGAGCTGAGCAGTCTGACGGACGAGGATTTCATTCGCATTCTGACCGAGCCGGAGAACGCGCTGACGAAGCAGTATACGGCTCTGCTGCAGACGGAGGGCATCAACGTCGTCTTCACGGAGGCGGCCATCTCCGAGCTGGCGAGGATGGCGCAGGAGGTTAACCGGAACACGGAAAATATCGGCGCTCGGCGGCTGCATACGCTGCTCGAGAAGCTGCTTGAGGATTTGAGCTTCGAGGCGCCGGAGCTGCAGCTGGAGGAAATGTCCATAACGCCGGAGTATGTTCGAGAGAAATTATCTACGATTGCAAGCAATCGGGATTTGAGTCAATATATTTTATAACGGCTCTGTGCCTAACGTATGCCGCCGTCCCGGACGGCGGTGTCGTTGTACTTGCTTGTCGCATTAGGAGGAAGCACATTCATGACGCTGTTGATGAAAACCCGAACGCTGAACCGGCTGCTGCAGGAGGCGGCGGGCAAACCGCTCAATTTCCGCGAGATGGCGGAAAGGCTGCGCGAGACGATGCAGGGCGACGTATTCGTGCTGAGCAGGAAGGGAAAAGTGCTCGGCATGGCGCATTCGGCGGGATTTCCAGAGATGTGGCTGCACAGGGAGGAATCGGGCGGCCCCCGATTTCCGTCCGAGACGAACGACCGCCTGCTGCGGATTTCGGAGACGGCGGCGAACGTCTCTTCAAATGAGGAAATTTTAACCCCGATAGAAGCGGCGTTCGGCAACGGGATGGTCACCATCGTGCCTATTATCGGAGGCGGCGACAGATTAGGTACTTTAGTCCTATCCCGCGAACGGGAGGCCTTTGGGGACGACGATCTAATTCTGGCGGAATACGGCTCCACAATTATAGGAACGGAGATTCTGAGAGAAAGGATCGACGAGCGGGAAGCCGAGGCCAGAAGCAAGGCGATCGTCACGGTCGCGGTCAACTCCCTTTCCTTCAGCGAGATGGAGGCCGTCGAGCAGATCTTCGAGGAGCTGGAAGGGAAGGAGGGTCTTCTCGTCGCTTCCAAGATCGCGGACAGAGCCGGCATTACAAGATCTGTCATCGTCAACGCGCTGAGGAAGCTGGAGAGCGCCGGGGTGATCGAGACCCGCTCGCTCGGCATGAAAGGCACGTATATCCGCATTCTTAACGCCCAGCTGCTTCAGGAATTGGAGCGCCGTCGAGACAGCTGAACAGCCCCATCCAAGCCCCGGTCTTCCTTGGGAAGATTAGGGCTTTTTTCTTATTGTCACGTGAACGCATGTCGGAGATGATGGATCTTAGAAAATTCTAATTTGTCGTATTGTGTTGTTTTTTTTGTAAAAACGGCAAAAGTCTTGTCGTTTCAAGCAGGAATTTAGGGGATTGGCGTGGAATTACACAAGCGAAGATCTGGGCTGGAAGCGAAAATGAAGATTATCTCATGTTGCGACATGTAACGAGCGGAAAGGGGCGACAATGATGGAATTGTTAAGCGGCGCATCGTTTCAGCGGCTGGAGAATGCCATTCACGCTGCTGGGATGAGATATCGCGTGCTGTCTAACAATATTGCGAATCAAGAGACGCCGTATTTCAAAAGATCCGACGTCGTTTTCGAAGAGATGCTGGCGCAAGCGATCGGCTCGCAGAGCACCCGCGCGCTCGGGGGCCGGCTGACGGACAGCCGTCATATTCCGATTAACGGCTCTTACCCGGCCCCGGCTCCGAAGGTGGTCACGGACGAGTCGACGGCGATGAACAACAACAAGAACAACGTGGATATCGAAAAAGAAATGGCTCTCCTCGCGGAGAACCAGCTTAGATACAATCTGATGTCGCAGCAGGTGAACCACGAGGTCAAGATGATGAGAATCGGGATTCGAGGGAGTGTATAACGGATGAAGCTTGGAGGATTCGATATCACCGCTTCCGCATTAACGGCTCAAAGGCTTCGCATGGACGTCATCGCGGCGAACATCGCCAATGCGGAGACGACGCGAGCCGGGTACGTCGACGGCAAGTTCGTCCCTTATCGCCGCAAGATGGTCGTCATGGAGGCCGTTCAGCCCAGGTTTCAGGACGTGCTCAGCCAGCAGATGAACGGCTCGTCCGCGCAGGGCGTCAGGGTAACGTCCATTCGCGAAGATTCGGCGCCTTTCAAGCAGGTCTACAATCCGACGCATCCCGATGCGGACGCCAACGGAATGGTTTATATGCCTAACGTGGATATGCTGAAGGAGCAGGTCGATCTGCTTGCGGCCACCCGGTCTTACGACGCTAACGTGACCGCTCTGAACGCCAGAAAAGCGATGTTTATGAAGGCGCTGGAGATGGGCCGGTAAGGCGGGCCGATCCGGGGCTTGGCGATGAATTCCCAAATAACGTTGGAGGGGTGTTAGCTTGATTACGAACTCGATTTCGACGATCAGTCCCGTAAGCGCAGCGAATCAGCTGGGCTTGAACCAGACGAAGGCGACGCCGGCCGAGGCGACGGAAAGCTTCGCCTCGTATCTGAAGAACGCCATTGACGGCGTGGCGGCCCAAGAGCAGAACGTACATAAGATGAACGATCTATTTCTAATCGGGGAAGTCGACGAGAACCAAGTGATAATCGCCGCTTCGCAAGCGGAGCTCAGCCTCTCTCTGACCGGGCAAATTCGCAACAAGGTCATCGAGGCCTATCAGGAAATTATGCGCATGCAGGTTTAATCTTTTGATCGAGACGATCGAAGCGGACTCAATCCAAGGATGAAGGCGCGCATGCTTATTCCGCCTTCTCCGTTCTTCATAACCGCAGGCGAGGTGAAATTGTGAACGAGAAGTGGGCACAGGTTCGAGAAAAGCTGCTCGGTTTCTGGAACCAGTATAGCAGGACGCAAAAGTGGGTGCTCGCCTCAACAGCGGCCTTGTTGCTTTTTGCCATTATATTACTGACTTATTTATTCACCAGAACGCAGTACGAACTCGCTTTTCAGAATTTGGACAGCGCCGATGCCGCCGCGATTATGGAATACTTGGACGGCAGCGGCATCAGCTACCAGCTAGGCGACGCGGGAACGAGCATCTACGTGCCGAGTGCTTCCGCCTCCAAGGTCAAGGTGGCAGTCGGATCGCAAGGACTTATTGAGAATGGGTCGATCGGATTTCCGGAACTGAGCAAAGGTTCATCGGCGATCGGAACGACGGATCAGGAGTTTAACGTCAAGTTTCGTAATGCGCTCAACGGAGAAGTTCAGCAATTGCTGCTGAGAAAGCAGGGCGTTGCACAGGTAAAAGCGCTCGTTACGCTGCCCGAAGATTCGGTGTTTCTGAACGAATCGGACCGGGAGAAGGCGATCGCGGCTGTCGTCATTACGTTTAAGCCGGGCTTCCGTCCCAAGCAGGACGAGATCGACAGCTACTACAATCTCGTCAAGTCGGCCGTTCCCAACCTGGACATCAACGACATTACGATCAGCAGCAGCACCGGCGATTTGACGCCGTCCGCCAAGCTGGGCGGAGGGACCGGGATCGGCGGGGCGCTTTATGAAACGCAGTTTGCCATCCAGAGCGAGTTCGAGAACACGCTGAAGAGAAACATCCAGCAGTTCCTGTATCCGATCGTGGGGATGGACAACATAGTCGTCAGCGTCGTGTCCTCTTTGAACTTCGACAAAAAAACGTCTCAGGAGCAGCTTGTTCAGCCTTTGCCGGACAACGACAACAGAGGCATTGAGATCAGCCGTCAGGACTCCAGCGAAACGTTCCAAGGCGAAGACGGGCAAGCAGGCGGGGTTGCGGGCACGGGCGAGACCGACGTGACCAATTACCCTGCGGCGGGCAGCGCGGGCTCCTCGTCTTCGGAGAGGGTAAGCAGCACCGTCAACTACGAAGTGAACCGCATTACTAATAATATCGACTACGGACCGTATAAAGTTAAGGATTTATCGATAAATGTTGGTGTAAATTCTGCCAACATGACTCAGGAGCAATTGGACGAGATCCAGGGGGTTCTCCTGAGGAGCGCAAGAGTGCTTCTGGCCGAGTCCGGACTGGACTTGTCCGAGGAAGCGTTGATGCAGCGGGTGTCGGTTATCGCGCAATCCTTCGGTGGCGCGGCGGAGCCGTCGGGAGGCTTGTCGAGCTCGACGTATTGGCTGGCCGGAGCGGGACTGCTCGCGCTTGCCCTGCTCGGAGGCGGAGGCTATTATATCTACCGCCGTCGCAAAGCGGCGCAGGAAGAGGTCGCGATTGCGGAAGCTCCGCGCCCGGAGATGCCGACGATCGATATCGAGAACGTTACGAACGAGAGCCAAGTTCGCAAGCAATTGGAAGGCCTGGCCAAGCGCAAGCCGGATGAATTCGTCAATCTTCTCCGGACTTGGCTGGTGGATGAATAGAGGTGGCAGCGGTGGCGAAAGGATTTCAATTGTCCGGGAGGCAGAAAGCGGCCATTCTGCTCATTACCCTCGGACCGGAAGTGTCCGCGCAAGTGTTCAAGCACTTGCGCGATGACGAGATCGAGCAGCTGACGCTCGAAATCGCCAACGTGCGCAAGGTGGACGCCGGAGAGAAGGATCAGATTCTCAGCGAATTCCATCAAATCTGCGTCGCACAGGAGTACATAACGCAGGGCGGCATCACGTACGCCAAAGAAATTCTGGAGAAGGCGCTCGGCTCGCAGAAGGCGTTGGACATTCTGAATCGTCTGACGGCGACGCTGCAGGTGCGCCCGTTCGATTTCGCTCGGAAGGCCGAGCCCTCGCAAATCTTGAACTTTATCCAGAACGAAAACTCGCAGACGATCGCGCTCGTGCTTTCCTACTTGCAGCCCGATCAATCGTCCGCGGTGCTCTCGTCCTTGCCGCAGGAGAAGCAGGCCGAGGTGGCGCGGAGAATCGCGCTGATGGACAGCACGTCTCCCGACGTGATCGCTCAGGTCGAGCGGGTTCTCGAGCAGAAGCTCAGCTCCACCGTAACCCAGGATTACACGAACGCCGGAGGCATCGAAGCGATCGTTCAAATCCTGAACGGCGTAGACCGCGGGACGGAGAGGACGATTCTGGATTCTCTCGAGATCCAGGATCCCGAATTGGCGGAGGAAATCAAGAAGCGGATGTTCGTATTCGAGGACATCGTCAATCTCGACAACCGTTCCATCCAGCGCATCATTCGCGATATCGAGAATGCGGATCTGCAGCTTGCGCTCAAAGTCGCGAGCGAAGAGGTGCGCGAATCGATCTTCAGAAATATGTCGAAACGGATGGCCGAGACGTTCAAGGAAGAGATGGAGTATATGGGTCCGGTGCGCCTGCGCGACGTAGAGGAGGCGCAGACCCGCATCGTAGCGACGATTCGCAGACTGGAAGAGGCCGGAGAGATCATTATCGCTCGCGGCGGAGGAGACGATATCATTGTCTAATCTGATCAAATCCTCGAATGTCGTGTCGCTGGACGATCTGAAGAGATTGGAACTGATCCAGAGAATCGCGGCCGTTCCGCAAAATATTTCGGATTCCGGCAAGGATGGCGAAGGAAATCAAGAGCCGGATGTCGAAACACAATCGTTAAAGGAACGCATCATTGCCGACGCCGAGGCGGCGGCCGAGCAGATCGTAAGGCAGGCGAAGGCGGATGCGGAGGAGCTGAAGGCGGCCGCCGAGCGGGACGCGGAAGCCTGGTGGCAGTCCCGGCGCGAGGAGGACGGCCGCGTTCGCGAGGAAGCGAGCCGAGAAGGCTACGAAGAAGGCTATCGCAAAGGGGCGGCCGAAGCCGAGGAGCAGCTGCGAAGGCAGTACGAGGAACAGCTCCGCCAAGCGGAAGAGATCGTCCGTCAGGCCTATACGGCCAAAGAGTCGATCATTACCGAGGGCGAGTCGTTCCTCGTGGAGCTTAGCTGCTCGATCGCGGAGAAGATCGTGCAGCGCAAGCTGGCCAAGTCTCCGGAGATGGCGATGAAGCTGTTCGAGAAGGCTTTGGCGAGAAGGAAGGAGCAAGGCGTCATCGTGCTTTGCGTGTCTCCCTCCCAATTCTCTTACGTGCAAGCGGCCAAGGACGAGCTCGCGCTCGTGCTCGACGCCCAAGCGGAGCTGCAGGTCGTGCCCGACGCTTCCATTCAAGACGGCGGATGTATCGTGAGATCGGCTTTCGGCAGCATCGATGCGACCGTCGATACGCAGCTGCAATCGATCCGGGAGCAGCTGCTTCGGGTAGCGGCCCATCGCAGCGAAGGGGGAGAACCGGATGGCGCTCCTTGATATCGGCCGGTATACGGAGACGCTTCGGGACATCGATCCGATGCGGGTGAACGGCAAAGTCATTCAGATCATCGGTCTTACCGTGGAATCCGAAGGCCCGGACGCCAGCATCGGAGACGTCTGCACGATTCATCCGATGAAGGGCGGCAAGCCCGTGCTGGCCGAAGTCGTCGGCTTTCGCAACAACCGGGTGCTGCTGATGCCGCTTGGCGAACTGCATTCGGTCGGCCCGGGCTGCGACGTCGTCGCGACGGGCAACCCGCTGACGGTGCAGGTCGGCTCCGAGCTGCTGGGCAAAGTGCTGGACGGGCTGGGCAGGCCGCTGGACGGCACCCGCCTGTCGGTGCGCATGCCGCACTATTCGACGAACAATACGCCCGGCAACCCGCTGAGTCGTCCGCGAGTGACGACGCCTCTCGGCGTCGGCGTCCGGACGATCGACGGCCTGCTGACCGTCGGGCAGGGGCAGCGGATCGGGATTTTTGCCGGATCGGGCGTAGGGAAGAGCACGCTGCTCGGCATGATCGCGAGGAATACTTCGGCCGACGTCAACGTGATCGCCCTGATCGGGGAACGCGGACGCGAGGTGCTGGAGTTCGTCGAGAAGGATCTCGGACCGGAAGGGCTGGCGCGGTCCGTCGTCATCGTCGCGACTTCCGACCAGCCGGCATTGATCCGGATGAAGGGGGCGCTCATCGCCACGACGATCGCCGAATATTTTCGCGATCGCGGGATGAACGTCATGCTGATGATGGATTCGGTCACACGCTATGCGATGGCTTTGCGCGAAGTGGGACTGGCGATTGGCGAGCCGCCGGCGACGAGGGGCTACACCCCTTCCGTATTCGCGGCGCTGCCCAAGCTGCTGGAACGTGCGGGCACGGGACCTGCGGGCTCGATCACCGCTTTCTATACCGTCCTCGTCGACGGGGACGATATGAACGAACCGATCGCCGACGCCGTGCGCGGCATACTGGACGGTCATATCGTTTTGCACCGCAGCCTGGCGAACAAAGGGCATTTTCCCGCGATCGACGTGCTGTCGAGCGTCAGCCGGGTGATGAAGGATATCGTCAGCGAGGAGCAGCTGAAGAAGCTGCTGGCCGTGTACCGGGATTCCGAGGACCTGATCAATATCGGCGCGTACCAGAGAGGCTCCAACGCCGAGATCGACAAAGCCATTCAGTATTACGATCTGATTCGAACGTACACGCAGCAAAGAACGAACGAAAAAGTGACGCTGCAGGAAGCGCAGGAACGGCTCATTATCGATTTTTACAGGAGATGAGGATAAGCGATTATGGCATTCCGATATCCTTTGCAGAAAATCGTAGACCTGAAGGGCAGCGAGAAATCGATGGCCGAATGGGAATACGCCTCTTCGCTCGGCAAGCTGAGAACCGAGGAAGAGCGGTTAAGGAAGCTGTACGAGGAGCGTCAAGGGCTGGAGGAGGAAATGATGTCGACCGCCGGTCGGCCGACGCCTCTGACCGAGCTGCTGGCGACCGAGCGATACATACAGATTGTGGACGAAAGAATTCGCAAGCAGCATGAAGGCGTTCGTTCCGCGGAGGACCAGGTGCGCAAGCGCCAAAGTCAGCTGACGGACAAGATGGTGGACGAGAAAGTGTGGCTGAACGCGCGGGATCGCGCGCTGGAGCGGTTCAGGCGCGATCGGATGGCCAAGGAACAAAACGAACTGGATGAAATCGCGATCGTAAGAGCGGCCTCCTCCTCGAGAAGGTAACGGAGACTCTCGGTCGCAGGAGAAGGGAGGAGAATTCGTGGCGGGCGCGGACGTGGAAAAAAGCAGTTACAGCGGGTTCGAGCGATTTCTCTTTTTTATTACCCCGATCTTGTTTACTGCGGTGCTGCTTGGCGTGCTGCTGCTGATGTTCAATGCGGAATGGCGCAATGCGGCGCTGGAGATCGGCAACAAAATACCGGTGATCCGATCGATCCTGCCGAATCCGGAAAGTCCGCAAGCGCCGGAAGCGCAGTCGGACGAAGTGCTGTCGGTCAGCAACGCCAAGGCCAAGATCGACGAGCTGAACGCCCTTCTGGCTGATCGCGAGACCGCCTTGAAGCAAGCGACCGCGCTTAACGAGGATCAGAAGAAAAAGCTGGAGGAGCTCCAGCTGCAGCTGGACGAGTTGGCGAAGGCGGGCGAGGAGCAGACGATTTCCAGCGAGGCTTATCAGTCCCGCATCAAGGGGCTCGCGAACATGTACGGGAAGATGACTCCCAGCAAGGCGGCTCCGATTCTGGAAAGCATGACGCTGGAAGAGTCCGCACTCGTGCTCGGCGCGATGTCGGAGAACGAACGCGGACGCGTACTGGAGCGAATGACTCCGAAAAGAGCGGCCGACGTTACGATGAAGCTGAAAGATGCGGAAACGGTCGAAGACCGGGAGATCGCGGCGCTCCAATCCCGGATCAAGGAACTCGAGAACAGTCCGGGAGACACGGCTACCGCGCTGGACACGGCGGAATTAAACCGCACCTTCTCCGGCATGGATCCGAAGAAGGCGGCCGAGCTGCTTCTGCAGATGTCGACGACCGCGCAGAGCAAAGCGCTAAGGATACTGCACGCGATGGATAACGATGCGCGGGCCAAGGTGCTGAACGAGTTGTCGACGATCGACAACAAAGCGGCCGCTAATCTGATCAGCCGACTGATGCCGGCCAATCCGTAACGCCACTCCCTTGGGAAAGGAGGTGAAAACAAGATGAACATGGTGATTACATCCGCACCGACAACAGTCGCACAAACGACGACACCCGCCGCGGGCGGCGCGCAAGGCGCTTCGCAAGGCGGCAGCGGATTCGCGGGCGCATTGGTGCAAGCGATCGACGGCGGCGCTTCCGCTCAGACCGGCGAAAGCGGCGGCGGCATGTCTCTTCCCGTAGGACTGACCGGTCTGATCGGAACGGCCGGCGCTCTGGACAGCCTCAGCGAAACGCAGGATCTGCTGGCGCTGCTGGAGAACCTCGCCGAGCAGCTGACGCTGCTGGAGCAGCCGGGAACGGAGCTCTCGGCAGAGGCGCAGGAACAGCTCGCAGCTATGCTGGCGGTGCTGCAAGGACTGCTCGATCAGCTTCGCCAGGCTCAGCCGACGGCGGATACCGCGCTTATGAACGCGGCCGACGCCGGGCATACGGTCGACATTGCCTTGAACACGACGCTGTCCAAGCCGCTCGTCCAGACGCTGCGCGACGTCGTCGCTCAGCTGACCGAAGCGATCGCGTCGGGCAAGGAGACGCCGGAGCAAGCGGCGGCGGCGACCGGGCCGATCAAGGCGGCGCTGGACACTCTGGTCTCGATCACGGCAGCATCCTCGGCAGCGAAAGAAGCCAAAGCGGGAGAAGCCGAGCTCGCCAGATCGACCGGAAAAGCCGATAACGCTCTGAATGCCGGCGCAGCGGTCGCTAAAGAGGCGGCAGCGCAGACGTCGTCGTCTTCGCAAGAAGCGCGGCGCCCGGTGCAAGCGCTGCGCGATCCGGTATGGCGGTTCCAAGTGACCGCCGCAGCCGAAACGGCGAATACGGGCGCTCAGACCGTTGATGCGCCGGAACCGACAGCCGCTTCGGAGTCCCGGCCGGTATGGACGCTGATGCAGAACGATCGACTGCTGAATGCGGAGGCCCCGGCGGCTAAAGCGCCGACGCCGATGCCGACCCCGGTTCCGATCCAGCAGTTCGCCGAGCAGATGGGCAAGTACTTGGTCAAGCAGTTTCAGCTGACGCAGGGCAACGGCATATCCGAAGCGAAGCTGACGCTGACACCGCAGCATCTCGGTCAAGTCGATATCCGCATCGTCATGAACAATGGCGTTCTGACCGCGCAATTCATTGCGGACAATCCGGCAGCCAAGGAGCTTCTGGAAAATCAGATGGCGCAGCTTAGAGCTTCGCTGAGCGGACAGGGGCTGCAGGTCGAACGTCTCGAGGTCGTTCAGCAATCTTCGGCTTCCGAAGGCGCGACGCTTCAGCAGCAGGAGCACCGGAATTCGAATTCCGGCAGAGAGGGCGGCTCCAAAGGACGCGGAAGCGACGAAGGAAACGAGGAATCCGCCGTATTCTCGGCCGAGCTCGAACGCAGCTCCTCGCTGAAGGAGATCGGTTACGGAAGCTCGATTAACGTCACCGCTTAACGGCGAGGCATGAGGAGGTGAGTGATGTGGCTGACAACGTCAGCACGAAGAACATCTGGCCGTACTATTCCTCCCAGAACGTGCAGGCCGCAGCCAGAGAACCGGTCAAGCAGCTCGGCAAGGACGAGTTTCTGCAAATTCTGGTGACGCAGCTTCGCCATCAGGACCCGATGCAGCCGATGCAGGACAAGGAATTTATCGCACAGATGGCGCAGTTCTCTTCCTTGGAGCAGATGGTGAACATGACCAAGGAAATTACGGCGCTTAAGCAGTCGGCCGGCATGGCTACGGGCCTCATCGGCAAGCAGATCGAATGGTACGCGGAAAAAGTGGATTCGAGCGGAGAAAACGTCGTGCAGAGAGGCACGGTCAGCTCGATCATCTGGACGGGCGGCGTGCAGTACGCGCAGGTCGGCGATCTAGCGGTTCCGATCGATAAGGTCATCTCCATCTCTGAGCCATCCGCGGAAGACCCCGGGACCGGCGAGGAGCAGCCGGAGGTGACGGAGAATGAATAACCCGTTGCTCGTCGGGCACCTGACGACAGGGCGTACGGGACCGTTGCAAGGCCATCGGCCGCCGGATCGGAACAAGGAGATTCACGCCGAAGGGACCACCTTCAAGGAACTGCTCAGTCGGCAGCAGCTGAAATTCAGCCATCATGCCGAGCAGCGCCTGGAGCAGAGAGGCATCCGATTGCAGCCGGACCAGATCGAACGAATCGCCAGCGCCGTAGAGCAGGCTGCAGCCAAAGGAGCCAAGGATTCCTTGGTCTTATACCGGGACATTGCCATGATCGTCAGCGTTCCGAATCGGACCGTCGTTACCGCGATGGACGGCCCTTCGATAAAAGAGCATATTTTTACGCAAATCGACAGCGCCGTCGTCGTCAGCTAAAGAACAACCGGGCCGGTCCTGCGAAGGAAGCCCGAGGCCGCCGACCGATTGAAGCGGCTTAATCCACCTTAATGGAGGTAGGCACTCTATGTTGCGTTCTATGTATTCCGGCGTATCCGGAATGAGAGGATTTCAGACGAAGCTTGACGTCATCGGCAACAATATCGCCAACGTCAACACCGTCGGGTTCAAAGCGGGCCGCGTCATGTTCAAGGACATTCTGAGCCAGTCGATGGCGGGCGTAACCGCTTCGATCGAAGGCGAGCAGGGCGGCGTCAACGCCAAGCAAGTCGGTCTTGGTGTTACCGTCGCATCCATTGATACGATCCACACAGGTGGCAGTGCCATGACGACTGGTCAATCTACTGATTTGCGTATAGATGGTGACGGATTTTTCGTAGTTACCCCTGCGGATGGAGGTCCGAGATACTTGACTCGTGCGGGTAACTTCACATTGGATGCCAACCGTCAACTGGTCAATGCAGACGGGATGTTTGTTTTGGCTGGTGATGATGGAGAGGGGGCTCTTATTCAACTAGATGAAGGAGTAACTGCCTTCTCGATCTCTCAGACTGGAGAGATCATCTCGATCGGAGCGGACGGAACGGCCGAACCGACCGGGATTTTCATCGGAGTCGCGGTCGTCTCCAACCCGGGAGGTCTTGAGAAGGTCGGCGGCAATCTGTACCGAATGACGCCGAACGCTGATGCGGATGAATTGGTTGTAGGACTTGCTGCCAACGAAGAAACCGGCTCCGGCGCCATCATCTCCGGACAGCTTGAAATGTCCAACGTCGATCTGACGAACGAGTTCACGGAAATGATCGTCGCGCAGCGCGGCTTCCAGTCGAACTCGAGAATCATTACGACATCCGACGAAATCCTGCAGGAAGTCGTGAACCTGAAACGGTAATTGATCTCCTGTCGGGGAAGGGCCGCGGCCCTTCTCCCGGCAGTCTGGGGGAGGCCCAGTTATGATTCAAGTGACGCGATTGAACGGCACGAAGCTGCATCTCAACGCTCTGCTGATCGAGACGGTGGAAGAGACGCCGGATACGATCATTACGCTTACGACAGGAAGAAAGTTCATTGTGATCGAAAATTCTTCGGATGTAATCCGGGCAATCCGGCATTACTTACGCAGTATCGGCGTGTTGGCGGCGGTAACCAGTCCCGCGGACTCGCAATCGGAGGGAGCTACGTCATGAGAAAATTGTTGCCATGGCTCGTTTCGCTATTATTGGCGATTACGTTGATTGTCGTTGTTACGTTCTACTTCTGGAACAACCTGTTCGGAGACAACAAGAAGGATCCCGAACTTGCGGCGAAGGAAGTGGCGGAGAACGTGCAGTTGGAGCCAATATCTGCGGATGAAATGGTTAAGGTCACATCCGAATTGATTGATATTAGTACGAATCTTGCGGACACGGACTACGTGGTCAAAGTCAGCTTGTCGTTCCAGTTCGACAGCGAGAAGGCGAAGGAAGAGTTCGACAAGATCAAGGAAAACGAAATCAAACCGATCGTTAACCGGGCGCTCTGGGTGATGACCCCGGAAGAGATGAGCGGAACGAAAGGGAAGGACCAGCTGGCCGCGGGGCTGATCAATTCGATCAATTCCGTCATTACCGAGGGCACGCTGCTTAAAGTCGGAATCAAAGGATTTGTCATGACTCCTATTTAATAGAGAAGAAATCCGGAGCAAGCGTATGGCCGGCGGTTCGAGCGATCTTGCCGCAGAGGCTCGAGAAAGGGGTGAGAGATTTGGTAGATGTACTGTCGCAGAATGAGATTGACGCGTTGCTCGCGGCGCTGTCGTCGGGCGAGATGGATGCGGAGGAACTGAAGAAAGAAGATACGCAGAAGAAGGTTCGCGCTTACGATTTCAAGCGCGCGACCCGCTTTTCGAAGGACCACATACGCAGCTTGACCCGTATTCACGAGAACTTCGCCAGATACTTAACGACGTACTTCTCGGCGCAGCTTCGAACGTTCGTCCAGATCAGCGTCGTCCAAGTCGAGCAGCTGCCTTACGACGAATTTATCCGCTCCATTCCCAAGATGACGATATTGAACATCTTCGAGGCGGAGCCGCTGGAAGGCCGCATGGTTCTGGAGGTACATCCCAATGTCGCTTTCGCGATGCTGGACAGGCTGCTGGGCGGAGGCGGGAGCGCTCCGAGCAAGATCGGCAGCCTGACGGAGATCGAAACGATCATTATGGAGAAAATATTCAGCCGCGCGCTCGACAGCCTTCAGGAGGCCTGGAAGACGATCATCGATACGCAGCCGCGTATGGAGGGGCTGGAGACGAATCCCCAGTTTATGCAGATCGTGTCCCCGAACGAGACGATCGCGCTCATCTCGCTCAGCACGAAAATCGGCGAGACGACAGGGATGATCAATCTATGTATTCCTCATGTCGTCATTGAACCGATCATGCCGAGATTGTCTGTCCACCATTGGTTCGTGTCGCAGAAAAAGACGCGCGCGCCGGAAGAACAGCAAATTCTCGAGCAGCGCGTGCACAAAGCCAAGCTGCCGATTATCGCGGAGCTGGGCCACTCGTACATTTCCGTGCAGGAGTTTCTGAATTTGGCGGTAGGGGACGTCATTACCTTAAATCGCGGGACTTCGGACGGCCTTGAAGTCAAGGTCGGCGACAATGTGAAGTTTATTGCGAGTCCGGGCATGCTGCGAGAGAGAATGGCGATTCAGATCCAAGAAATCGTCAGCGAAGGAGTAGATGAGATTAATGACGAGTAAAGATTACTTATCCCAGGAGGAGATCGACGCTCTGTTGAACCAATCCTCCGGCGGAGGGGACGAGGCTCCGGCGGCCGAGGGCGGCGCCATTTCGATCGATAACTATCTGACTCCGCTCGAGCGGGACGCGCTTGGAGAAATCGGCAACATTACGTTCGGGAGCGCGGCTACGGCCCTCTCGACCTTGCTTGGCCGGAAAGTCGATATTACGACGCCTACCGTGTCCGCGATCGCCAGAGAGCATTTCGAGGCGGAGTTTCCGAAGCCTCACGTCGCGGTTCACGTCAGCTACGTCGAAGGCTTCGAGGGCATTAACTCGCTCGTCATCAAATCGCATGACGCGCAGGTCATTGCCGACCTGATGCTGGGCGGCGAAGGCAATGTGACGACGGAAGAGCTGAACGAGATTCATATTAGCGCCGTCCAGGAAGCGATGAACCAGATGATGGGCTCCTCCGCCACCTCGATGTCGACGATCTTCAACCGGATGGTCAACATTTCGCCTCCGGGCATCGATATTATGGACGTGAAGAACAATTCCGGAGTCGGCAATCTGCCGCAAGAGGACATCTTCGTCAAAATTTCCTTCCGTCTGAAAATCGGGGACTTGATCGATTCCTCGATCATGCAGCTGCTCACGGTGCCGTTCGCCAAAGAGCTGGTAAGCTCCTTGATGGGGGGCGTGTCCGAGCCGTCTGCAGAGCCGCAGCCCGCCGCTCAGCCGACGCCGCCTCCTGCGGCCGCGTCTCCGGCCCAGCCTGCCGCTTACGCCGCTCAGCCGGCCCAGACGCCTCCTCCGGCGCATCAGGCGCCGCCGATGGCAGCCGTGCCGCCCGGATACGGCGCGCCCCCGCCGGGCTATCCGCAGTCGCTCGGCGGAGGCGGCATGAACCGAAACGTTAACGTCAACCCGGTTCAATTCGCCAGCTTCCA
Organism: Cohnella hongkongensis; assembly: GCF_042654645.1. Taxonomy (NCBI): domain Bacteria; kingdom Bacillati; phylum Bacillota; class Bacilli; order Caryophanales; family Paenibacillaceae; genus Cohnella; species Cohnella hongkongensis. The sequence goes on from NZ_JBHSEP010000007.1 coordinate 151,006, forward strand.
GGGCGGCGGCTATGCCCAAGCGGATGAAACGAATCTTAATCTGCTGCTCGACATTCCGTTGAAGGTGACGGTAGAGCTCGGACGTACGAAAAAGCAGATTAAGGATATTTTGGAGCTGTCTCAGGGCTCGATTATCGAGCTGGACAAGCTGGCCGGCGAACCCGTCGACATCTTTGTAAACAACAAGTTGATAGCTAAAGGCGAGGTCGTCGTCATTGACGAGAATTTCGGGGTGCGCGTTACCGATATCGTCAGTCAATGGGATCGCGTCCAAAAAATCCAATAAGCTAATCGGGAGGAAACAGAAATGGCAAACCGCATTCTCATCGTTGACGACGCAGCATTCATGCGCATGATGATCCGCGATATTCTAACGAAAAACGGGTACGAGGTCGTAGGGGAAGCGCAGGACGGCGCCCAAGCGATCGAAAAATATAAGGATTTGAATCCGGACTTGATCACTATGGACATTACGATGCCGGAGATGGACGGCATTGCGGCGCTCAAGGAGATCCGCAAGCTCGACTCCAACGCCAAAGTCATTATGTGCTCCGCAATGGGCCAGCAAGCGATGGTTATCGACGCCATTCAAGCCGGCGCCAAGGACTTTATCGTCAAGCCGTTCCAGGCGGACCGCGTCATTGAAGCGATCAAGAAAACGTTGGGCTAAGTCGGGAGCGTCGAAGATTCATGCGAACATACGGGCTTGCCGATGAACTGCCGGATACGTCGTCGTGGGGCTCGGCTTGGGAATTGATCAAGGTGCTCGCTGTTCTCGGTCTGATCATCGGCTTGATCGTGTTCGTTTTGAGGTATCTCGCGAGGCGCAATCGCGGCTGGGGAATGAACCGGTCGCTGCGTTCGCTCGGGGGGTTCCCGCTGGGCACGAACAAGTCGATGCAGGTCGTGGAATGGAACGGGCGAATCTACGTGCTTGGCGTCGGAGAGAACATTACGCTGCTCGAGTCGATTACCGACCCGGAAGTCGTCGATGTTTTGCTGGCGGAGCACGAAGCCGATATGGCCAGCACGGGACCGGCGCTGCCTGGATGGCTTCGCAAGTGGACGGAGCGCAATCAACCTCGGAGCGAGGACGTCGTCTCCAACTCTTCCGGCACGGACCCCAGCTTCGAGAAGTCGCTGGAGGACCGGCTCCGCCAGCTTTCCGAGAGAAGGCTGAGGGCGGAGCAGCTGCTGGAGGACAACCGTGCTGAAGATCGGACAGATGAGCGATGAGAAAAAAAATCTTATATAGTTTCCTGACGCTGCAGACTTTGCTGCTCGGCTATCAAGCGTCCGCCTACGCCGACCCCATTATTGGGGTGACGCTCGGCGACGGCTCGGAGCCCGTCGGCGCATCGGCGCTGTCCTTGCTCCTGCTCATTACCGTGCTGAGCCTGGCCCCGGCCATTCTCGTGCTGATGACGAGCTTCACGCGCATCGTCATCGTTCTCGGCTTCGTTCGAACGTCGCTGGGAACGCAGCAGATGCCGCCCAATCAAGTGTTGATCGGTCTGGCCCTGTTCATGACGCTGTTCATTATGGCTCCTACATTATCGCAAGTGAACGAAACGGCGCTCAAGCCGTATCTGGCTGGCGAAATCAGTCAGACGGAAGCTTTGGAGCAAGCCTCCGTACCGATGAAGGAATTCATGTACAAGCATACGCGGGAGAAAGATCTGCTCCTGTTCATGAAGTACACGAAAACCGAGAAGCCGGCCACTTTTCAAGACATTCCGATGACCGTTCTTGTACCGGCCTACGCCATCAGCGAGCTAAAAACGGCATTCCAGATGGGCTTCATGATCTTTATTCCGTTTCTCGTCATCGATATGGTCGTGGCCAGTACGCTAATGTCAATGGGGATGATGATGCTTCCGCCCGTCATGATTTCGCTGCCCTTCAAGATTTTGCTCTTCGTGCTCGTCGACGGCTGGTATCTTGTCGTGAAGTCTCTGTTGACCAGCTTTAGTCCTTGAATCGGGCACTCGAAGGCGGGAGGGAAAGCCAATGACAACCGAGTTTATTATCGGCCTTGCGGGCCAAGCGCTGTTTACCGTATTGAAAGTGAGCGCGCCGTTGCTGATCGTCGCTCTGGTCGTCGGCCTTAGCGTCAGCATCTTTCAGGCGACGACCCAAATTCAGGAGCAGACGCTTGCTTTCGTCCCCAAGATCATCGCCGTTTTCCTCGCGCTTCTGATTTTCGGTCCATGGATTCTGAATATCATGGTCGATTTCACGGCGCGTCTGCTAGGAAATTTGGAGAAGTACATTGGGTGACTTGATATGAATATTCTCATGCAGGTCTTCCCTGCCTTTCTGCTTGTCTTTTGTCGAATTACAGCGTTTTTTGTAGTGGCTCCGGTCTTCTCTTCCCGGAACTTTCCGGCCACGCTCAAGATCGGACTCGGCTTTTTCGTCTCTCTGATCGTCTTCCTGAGCATCGGCTTCGACGTGAAGGTGACGGCGGACGCGACCTACATACTGGCCATTTTTCGCGAGGTGTTCGCCGGCCTGCTGATCGGATTCGTAGCCTATTTGTTTTTTGCGATCGTTCAGACTGCGGGATCGCTGATGGATATGCAGATGGGACTGGCGATGGCGAACATCGTGGACCCGGTGACCGGAGTGTCTTCTCCGATTCTCGGGAACCTGAAATATATGGTGCTGATTCTCGTATTTCTCGCCATGAACGGCCACCACTACTTGCTGTCGGCCATCATGGACAGCTACCGGTGGCTGCCGCTCGACAACGATCTGTTTCGGATTTACTACGGCGGAAGCGTGACGGAGTTTTTGACCCATACGTTCGCGGCGACGTTCCTGCTTGCGCTGCAGATTGCCGCTCCGATCGTCGTGGCGATGTTCCTGACCGATTTCGGACTGGCTCTGCTGGCGCGCGCGGCTCCGCAATACAACGTATTCGTGATCGGCTTTCCGCTGAAAATTTTGCTTGGACTTGCGCTGCTCGTTCTGCTGATTCCCGGCTTCGGCACGCTGTTTCAGATCATTTTCGATCGGATGTTCCAGGCGCTTGAGCAATTGTTTGTGATGATAAGGAGCTAGCCGAATCCATGGCGCGCAGTTCAGGAGGTGAAGTCATGCTCCGCAATCGCCTGAGGATGGATTTGCAGCTGTTCGCCGGCGAGAAGACGGAGAAGGCGACGCCGAAGAAGCGCCAGGAGAGCCGGAAAAAGGGCCAAGTCGCCAAAAGCGTAGAAATTCCGAGCACGCTGATCCTGCTTGCCTGCATTTGCTTTCTCGTCATGGTCGGACCGTTCCTGGAAAAGCAGCTGCTTTCCTTGATCGGCGACGCCTTCCTGCATCGCTTGAACATGCAGGTCACGGACAGCAACGTTCTTGCGCTGTTTAACCACTACGCGATCCAGATGCTGATTCTGATGGCGCCGGTGTTCATCATCGTCGTTGTCATCGCATTCGCCGCCAATTACGTTCAGATCGGCTGGCTGTTCACCTTCGAGCCGCTCCAGCCCAAGCTGGAGAAGCTCAATCCGATCAGCGGGGCCAAAAATCTGTTCGGAATGCGGTCGCTGGTCGAATTCCTGAAGAGCGGACTTAAGCTCGTCTGCGTTGCGGTTATCGTGTTTATGGTGCTGTGGTCGGAGAGGAAACGGCTGCTCGACCTCGCCTTTTTGCCGATACCGGACATTTTCGCATTCGTTACCAGCTTGACGGTGCGTCTGGGCCTGTTTATCGCGGTTCTTCTCTTCATTCTCGCGATCGGCGATATGATGTACCAGCGTTACGAATATGAAAAAAACTTGAGAATGAGCAAGCAAGACATCAAGGACGAGCACAAAAACGTGGAGGGCAACCCGCTGATCAAGGCGAAGATCCGGGAACGCCAGCGCAGAATGGCGCTCATGCGGATGATGCAGGAAGTGCCGGGCGCGGACGTCGTCATTACGAACCCGACTCACTTCGCGGTCGCGCTCAAATACGACGCGGCCAAGATGGACGCCCCGACGGTGGTGGCCAAAGGCCAGGATTACATCGCCTTGAGAATTCGGGAGATCGCCAAGCAGAACGACGTCATAACGATGGAAAACAAGCCGCTCGCCCGCGCGTTATTCGAGAGAACGGAAGTGGGACAAAGCGTTCCCGCCGATCTGTTCCAGGCGGTCGCGGAAGTGCTGGCATACGTATACCGGCTGAAGGGCCGGAGGTAAGGCGAAGAGATCAGACGAGATGGATTAGGAGTGGGGTGGCGTCATGAAGATAAAGGACCTGAGCATATTAATCGGCGTCATCGGCATCGTCCTGATGATGGTCGTTCCGATTCCCACCGGGCTGCTGGACGTCCTGCTCATCATCAACATTTCCATAGCCATCATGATTTTGCTCATTGCAATGAATACACAGGATGCGTTGCATTTCTCCATCTTTCCGACGCTGCTGCTCATTACGACCGTATTCCGACTGGCGCTTAACGTGTCCACGACAAGGCTGATCTTGTCCGAGGCGGAAGCCGGCCACGTCGTAGATACGTTCGGCCGGTTCGTAGCCGGTGGGCAGTTGGCCGTCGGCTTTGTCGTTTTCCTGATTCTTATCGTCGTGCAGTTTATCGTCATTACGAAGGGCTCCGAGCGCGTCGCCGAGGTCGGAGCGAGGTTCACGCTCGACGCGATGCCCGGCAAGCAGATGAGCATCGACGCCGACTTGAACGCGGGATTGATCAACGAGCAGCAGGCGCGCGAGCGCCGCGAGAAAATCGAGAAGGAAGCCGATTTCTACGGCGCGATGGACGGCGCCAGCAAATTCGTCAAGGGGGATGCGATCGCCTCCATTATTATCGTGCTGATTAACCTGATCGCCGGCTTCATCGTCGGCATGGCTATACACGGCATGGACGTCATGACGGCGCTTGAAACCTATTCCGTGCTGTCGATCGGCGACGGGCTCGTCAGCCAGATTCCGGCGCTGCTGATCAGTACGGCTGCCGGCATCATCGTGACGAGAGCCGCCTCCGAAGGCAATATGGCCGACGATATGAGCAAGCAGCTGCTTCGGTATCCGAGGCTTCTGTACATCGTGGGCGGTACGGTGGCGCTGCTCGGCATTGCCACTCCTATTCCGCTGCTCAGCACGCTGCCGTACGCCGCGATATTAGGATTCGCCGGATACCGGCTGCAGAAAAATCTGAACCGGGAGCAGCAGGAAGCGGAGATGCTCGTCGAGGAAAAGCAGATCGAAGAGGTGCGCAGTCCGGAGAGCGTCATCAGCCTGCTGCAGGTCGATCCGATCGAATTCGAATTCGGCTACGGGCTTATTCCCCTTGCGGACACGCAGCAGGGCGGGGATCTGCTCGACAGAATTATTATGATCCGGCGGCAATGCGCGCTTGAGATGGGGCTTATCGTCCCCGTGATCCGAATTCGCGACAATATTCAACTAAAACCGAACGAATATGTGATCAAAATGAAAGGAAATACGGTAGCTCGTGGCGAATTACTGATACATCACTACTTGGCCATGAGTCCCGGGTTCGAAGACGATTCCATAACGGGCATCGAGACTCAGGAACCTGCGTTCGGGCTGCCGGCGCTCTGGATCGACGAAGCGACGAAGGAACGCGCGGAGATGGCCGGCTATACGGTCGTCGATCCGCCTTCGGTCGTGGCCACCCATCTGACCGAAGTGATCAAGAAGTATGCGCACGAGCTGATCGGCCGCCAGGAGACGAAGGCGCTCATCGACAGCGTCAAGGAGACGTATCCGGCGCTCGTCGAGGAGCTCATTCCGTCGATTCTCAGCGTCGGAGACGTGCAGAAGGTGCTGTCCAAGCTGCTGAAGGAAAAAATCTCGATCCGGGACCTGGTCACCATCTTCGAGACGCTGGCGGATTACGGCAAGTATACGAAAGACCCGGACGTGCTGACGGAGTACGCCAGACAGAGCCTGTCCAGACAAATTACCCAGCAGTACGCGAATCCGGCGGAGCCGCTTAAGGTCATTACGGTCAGCCCGGCCGTAGAGAAGAAAATCGCGGAGGCGGTGCAGCAGTCCGACCAGGGGAGCTACCTGGCTCTCGATCCGGCTTCTTCCCAGGCGATCTACCAGCGGTTGACCGAGCAAGTCAATCGGTTGGTGCAGGCGGGTCAGCAGCCGATCATCCTGACATCGCCGACGATCCGGATGTATTTGCGCCAGCTGCTGGAAAGAAGCCTGCAGGATATTCCCGTCATCTCGTACAGCGAATTGGAACCTAGCATTGAAGTGCAGAGCGTTGGGGTGGTGAGCGCATGAAGGTCAAACGGTACATAGTCGACGACTTGCCGGAAGCGGTGCAGATGATCCGTTCCGAGCTCGGTTCCGATGCCGTTATTTTGAATACGAAAGAAATCCGCGTAGGCGGATTTCTTGGCATGTTCCGCCAAAAACGGATGGAAGTGATCGCCGCCGTCGACGAGACCGCGCGCAAAGCTCCCCCGCGGGCCGCCGTACCGCTCAGAAAGCCGGTCGAAGCGCCGGCTCCGGCTCCGGCTATGGAGCCGGCGGCGGCTGCGCCGCTTCCGTCGAACGCCGTTAGGGAGAAGTACATGCAGCCGCCATTTGCCGACAGCGGCCGCCAGCCGGCCGGAAGTCCGCTTCCCGCAGCGAAGGCGCCGCCGGCCGATCCGCTCCCGCGGATCCCGGTTCCGCCGGAAGGTCCGCTTCCGCGCGTCGAACCGCCGCCGGCCGAGGAGCAGGCGGAGGGCGACCCGCTGGATCGCCTCCGAACGGGAATTGCCGACCGGCTCCGCTCGGACGCGCTGGCGGCAACCGGCCAGAAGCCGGAGGAGCCGCGCGACGGCGAGTCCCGGGACGAGACGGCAGCCGTTCTGCAGGAGCTCCGCACCCTGCGGGAAATGATGGCCCAAATCACGAAGCCGATAATGACGAAGCCGCAGACGCATCGCTCCATTCCCGATTCCGTTCTGAACTGGAGCAAGCGGCTGGCCGAGCAGGGCGTAGAGCCCGTGTACGTGGAGCAGTTCGCCGAAGCGGTCGGGGGCCGGCTGAAGGAAGGCGAGGAGGAAGGCCGGGACGATTACGAAGCGGCGCGCGGCGTGCTGCTGGACTGGCTGAGCGGCGCCAAGGGAGCAGGCATCGACCAAGCGACGCGCATCGTTCATTTCGTCGGACCGACAGGCGTCGGCAAGACGACGACGATCGCCAAGCTGGCGGCCGACCAGGCGTTCGGCGGACAGCGGAGCGTCGGATTCATTACTGCGGACACGTACCGGATCGCCGCGGTGGATCAGCTCAGAACGTATGCGGACATTCTGAACGTGCCGCTCGAAGTGGTGTTCTCGCCCGGAGAATTAACTCGCGCTTATCACAAATTAAGCGATCGGGACTTGCTGTTCATGGATACTGCCGGCCGGAACTACCGCAACGAATTGTTCGTCTCCGAGGTGAACAGCCTTCTCTCGGGGGCGGAGGGAGCGGAGACGATTCTCGTTCTGAGCATGACGAGCAAATATTCCGACTTGAAGGCGGTTGCCTCTCAATTCTCGAAATACGGAGTCCGCCAGCTGCTGCTGACCAAATTCGACGAGACGGAGTCGTACGGCGCCATCGTCAACCTCGTTAAGGAGTTCGATTTCCGCATTTCCTATTATACTTGCGGGCAGACGGTGCCGGACGACATCAGGACGTTCGATCCGGAAGAGCTGGTTCGCAAGCTGCTGGGGGAACCGGGCGATGATTGATCAAGCGCAGGCGCTGCGTCATTTGGTCCACTCGAAGGATTTGCAGTCGGCGAAGACGACCAAGGTCGTCACGGTCACGAGCGGCAAAGGAGGGGTCGGCAAGTCCAATTTCAGTCTGAATTTCGCAATGGCGCTGCAAAATCGAGGCTACAGCGTGCTGCTCTTCGATGCGGACATCAGCTTTGCGAACATCGACGTGCTGATGGGGACGCCGGCGAAGTACAACCTCATCCATCTGCTGAAGGGCGAGAAGTCGATCTGGGAGATTATCCAGGTCGGACCGAGCGGATTGCAGTTCATCGCCGGAGGCTCGGGGTTTCAGGATCTGGTTCGGCTCCGGGAACATGAGCTGGAATATTTCGCCGATCAGATCGGCAAGCTGCACGGCCATGTCGACTTTATACTGTTCGACACGGGCGCCGGACTGTCCAAGGAGACGGCGAGGTTCATCGCCGCGTCCGAGGAGACGATCATCGTGACGACGCCCGAGCCGACGTCGATTACCGATGCGTACGCGCTCATCAAGATGGTGAGCTCCATGGGCCACCAGGTGCCGTTTCGGCTCGTCGTCAACCGGGTCGAGGACGATCGGGAGGGCGCCCGGACGGCGGAGAATATTCGCCAGGTGGCCGGCAAGTACATCGGCATCGATATCCCGGTGCTCGGCTTTATCCCCGACGATGCCAGCGTCTCGAAGGCGGTCAGGCGGCAGACTCCGCTGTCTGTCGCGTTCCCCAAAAGCGAGGCGATGCGCGGCATCGATCGGATCGCTTCCCGGTTTTTGCTCGAGGACAGGGCAGAGCCGGCCAGCCGGGGGCTGACCGGATTTATGCAGAAAATGAAAAGATTGTGGAGTTGATCGGTTCCAGGTTCGGCGGTAGGCGAGAGCGAGGCCATCAAAACATCTAGATCGACAAGGAGGATGCCCTGTGACAGCGTTCAAAGTGCTCATCGTTGACGATTCTCCTTTCATGCGCAAGGTGTTCAGCGATGTCATCGACACAGACGCCGCTTTCAAAGTATTGGCAACGGCAAGCGACGGCGAAGAAGCGGTACAACTGACGCAGGAGCTTAAGCCGGACATCATTACGATGGACTTGGAAATGCCGCGCATGAACGGGCTTGAGGCGTTGCAGAAAATTATGGCGGTGAGACCGACTCCCGTCATTATGCTGTCCGCAGTGACGGACAACGGCACACGGGATACGATACGGGCGCTTCAGTTCGGAGCGATCGACTTTATTCGCAAGCCGGACGGCGCGGTGAAGCTGGACATTCGCCAGGTCGGAGAGCAGTTGCTGGAGAAGCTCCGCATCGTGGCGGAGACGATTCACAGCGGTCCGATGCGCTTGCTGCCCGCAGTGGAAGAGAAGGCGGCGCCGATCGTTCCTCCGCCGGCTCCTCCGCCGGTCGACTCTGAACCCCGAGAGGAGAAGGGGAAGGAGCCGCCGGCGTCCGAGGACGCGCCGTCAGCCCCGAGAAGCGCCGGCAAGGGGAGGCCGGCGGCACCGCCGCTCCCCGGAGCGGAGAAGCCGAAGCCGGAGAAGTCGGTAAAGCCGGATAAACCGGATCAGTCGGGTAAGCCGGAGAAGCCGGAGAAGCTTCCCCGGCGGGAGCCGGAAATTCGCAAGGCCGAGTCCGCCGCAGGGACGGCGCTGCCTGGAGCGAGGAAGCCCCCGGAGCCTGCGGCGGGCGAGCGCAAGCCGTTAAAGCCGGGCAGGGCGGCGGACGGCGGCGAACCGACCGCCGTCGTCAAGAAGGAGGAGAGGAGGCCCTCCGCTCGCCGAGAGCTTCCGCAAGCGCCCGCCGCCCCGCAGCCGGCGCCTGCCGCTTCGCCGCCCGCCGCGCCAGTTATCGGGCCGAAGCCGACGACTTCGTTTACGCAGATCGTCGCGATCGGCACCTCGACAGGCGGACCGAGGGCGCTGCATGAAGTGTTGACCGGCATTCCCGCGGATTTCCCCGCCCCGATTCTGGTCGTACAGCATATGCCGCCGAAATTCACGCATTCTCTGGCGCAGCGGCTGGACTCGTTCTGCAGCATCCATGTCCGCGAGGCGACGGACGGAGAGCCGATCGAAACGGCAACCGCGTACATCGCGCCGGGAGGCAAGCATATGTCGCTGGCGAAGGATGAGGCCGGCAAGTACCGGATCAGGCTTTCGAACGAAGGCCCCCGCAGCGGCCATATGCCTTCCGTCGACGTGTTGTTCGAGTCTCTCGTCGGTCATCGGCAGTTAAAGCGGCATGCGGTGCTGATGACCGGCATGGGCAGCGACGGCGCCAAAGGGATGAAGGCGCTGCTCGACGACGGCGCCCTGACGACGATCGCCGAATCCGAGCAGACCTGCATCGTATACGGAATGCCCCGTTCGGCGGTCGAGCTCGGAGCCGCAACGCATCAGGTGCCGCTGCAAGGCATCGCTCCGGTTCTCGTGCAGGAAATGAAAACGCGCAAAACCTAACGCGCTGAAAGCTCAGCCCACAAGGAGGTGTCCGGCCATGGAAATGAATCAGTACATGTCCATGTTTATCGACGAGTCCAACGATCACTTGCAAGCGCTAAACGAGAATATGCTTCGGTTGGAGCAGCAGCCGGAGGATATCGGCATCGTGCAGGTGATCTTCCGCTCCGCTCACACGCTAAAAGGGATGTCCGCAACGATGGGGTTCGAGGATCTCGCTTCGCTCACCCATGAAATGGAGAACGTCCTGGATCTCGTCCGCAACGAAAAGCTTAGCATGAACGGCCATATTTTCGATACGCTGTTCAAATGCTTGGACGCGCTGGAGGCGATGGTTCAGGACATCATCGGCGGAGGAACGGGGAAAGGCGAGGTCGGCGAGCTCGTCGAGCGTCTGAAAGGAATCGTCAAGGGCGATAGCGGCTCTCCGGCTGCCGCTTCTTCCGCGGCAGCCGGCGCAGCGGAGGCGTTGCCTGCGTCGCTGGTGCTCGATCAGTATCAGCTGTCCATTCTGGCACAATCGATAGAGGGCGGCCACTCGGCCTACTATATCGAAGTGAGAGTCCGCGAGGATTGTCTGCTGAAGGCGGCTCGGGCCTACATGGTGTTCGACGTTCTCGAGAGAAACGGGGAAGTCGTCAAATCGTATCCGTCCGTCCAGGAGATTGAGCAGGAGCAGTTCGACCGCAGCTTCTCCGTCTACTATATTACTCAGACGCCGGAGCAGACGCTGCACGAACAGCTCTCGAAGGTGTCCGAGATCGAATCCGTCACGATGAACGCGGTGGACAAAGCTTCCCTGCAAGAGATGGAAGACAACTTCCGCTCTTCCCGGAAGAGCGGATCGGCGGAGAAGGAAGTCGCCGCGGCGTCCGCGCCCGCGCAGGCCCCCGCTTCGACTCCGCAAGCCCCGGCGGCCGACAAGGGCCCCGCCCGGCCTGCGGCTGCCGCGGCTTCCGGAGGATCGGCCGCTCCCCGCACGATCCGGGTCGATATCGAGCGGCTCGATACGCTGATGAACCTGTTCAGCGAGATGCTGATCGACCGCGTCCGTCTGGAGCAGCTGGCTTTCGAAATTCGCCGCAACGACTTGACGGAAACGGTGGAGCATATGGCGCGGGTCAGCGCCGATCTGCAGAACATCGTGCTGAAGCTGCGGATGGTTCCCGTAGAGAGCGTCTTTAACCGGTTCCCGCGCATGGTCAGAGACTTGGCCAAATCGCTGGACAAAAAGGTGGAGCTGGTGATCGTCGGGGCCGAGACCGAGCTCGACCGCACCGTTATCGACGAGATCGGCGATCCGCTTGTCCATCTGATTCGCAATTCGGTCGACCACGGCGTCGAATCGATCGCCGACCGGGTCGCGCAGGGCAAGCAGGAGTCCGGAACGGTCGTGCTGCGGGCGTTCCACAGCGGCAACCACGTGTTTATCGAGATCGAGGACGACGGCAAGGGGATCAATCGCCCGAAGGTGCTGGAGACGGCGATCAAGCGGGGCGTCGTCACGCCGGAGGAAGCGAAGACGCTGAGCGACGACGAAGTGAACATGCTGCTGTTCGCTCCGGGCTTCAGCACGGCAGACAAAGTGTCGGACATCTCCGGACGCGGCGTCGGCCTCGACGTCGTCAAGTCGAAGATCACTTCCCTCGGCGGCAACGTGACCGTCACGTCGACGCTTGGACAAGGGACGAAGTTCTCGATCCAGCTTCCTCTGACGCTGTCGATCATCGCGGCGATGCTTATCAAGCAAGGCTCCGAGAAGTATGCGTTCCCGCTCTCCTCGATCGTGGAGACGGGCTCGATCAAGCGGGCCGAAATCCGCACCTTGCACGGCAATCGCATGATCGACTATCGGCAATCGATCATTCCCGTCATCTCTCTGGCCCAATTGATCGATTCGCCGGATTATCGCGATGACGAGGAAAGCGAAACCGAAATGCTCGTCGTTCGCAAAGGAGACAAGCTGGCCGCCGTTCTCGTCGACGAATTCATCGGACAGAGCGAGATCGTGCTCAAGCCTCTCGGAAAATATTTGGCGGGCGTGAAGGGCGTCGTCTCGGGAGCGACGATACTCGGAGACGGGCAAGTCGCCTTGATCGTGGATCCAAACGCGATTATTAAATAACAGTCCGGACTCTAAGGGAGGAATCATTCATGGCAGAGGAAATGAAAGTGATCGTCTTCACGCTGGCGCAGGAAGAGTACGGAATCGAGGTCGACAAGGTTCGCACGATCGAGCGGATGCTGCCGATTACCCGCGTGCCGAAAACGCCGGGATTCGTCAAGGGCGTTATCAATCTCCGCGGCGTCGTCATTCCGGTCATCGACTTGCGCGGCCGTTTCGGCCTTGTCGAATCGGAGTATACGGAGAACTCCCGAATCATCATCGTCGCCGCGAACGACTTGGAGGTCGGCTTTATCGTCGATTCGGCGAACGACGTGCTGGATGTCATGAGCGACGCCATCGAGAACCCGCCGGAAGTGGTCGGCGGAGTGAAGGCCAAATACTTAAGCGGTGTGGCCAAGATCGGGGAGGATCGCCTGCTGATCCTGCTCAATCTGTCCGAGGTTCTGAACCGCAGCGAGATTATTCAGCTGGAACAGTTCGGGGAATAAACCGTGAATCTGTTCAGAAACAATGCGGATTTCAAGCTGGACGTGCTGCGGGAGGTCGGCAATATCGGCGCGGGCAATGCGACGACCGCGCTGTCGACGCTTCTGAACAAGCCGGTGGATATGGCGGTGCCTACCGTCAATCTGCTCCCGTTCGAGGAGATTGCCGAGCGGGTCGGCGGCTCGGAAGCGGTCGTGATTGCCATCTTCCTTCGCGTCGAAGGGGATGCGCCCGGCAACATGTTCTTCATCATCAAGCAAGGCCCGGCCCGCCGGATTCTGCAAGGGCTGCTGGGCTTCAGCGCGGCGGAGAACGATCCCTACAGCGAGCTTGAACTGTCGGCTCTGAACGAGATCGGCAACATTCTGGCCGGTTCGTATTTGTCGGCGCTGGCGGATTTCACCGGACTGCGGATGTCGCCGACGGTGCCTTCCCTGGCGGTGGACATGGCGGGGGCGATTTTGAGCTACGGTCTGCTTCAGTTCGGGACGATGGGCGACGACGCATTGCTCATCGATACGACTTTTCTGGAAGGGCAGCAGGACGCCGAAGGCCATTTTTTCCTCATACCGGATCCGGACTCGTTCGAGAAGCTCTTTCGCGCGTTAGGAGTGCCGTTCTGATGACCGAAGGAACTCTGATTAAAGTCGGAATGGCGGACCTCAATATCGGAGAGGGCGGAGCGGTGCTGAAGACGACCGGATTGGGCTCGTGCGTCGGACTGACTCTGTTCGATCCCGATTTGCGCATCGGCGGAATGGCGCACATTATGCTGCCGTCCTCCGAGATTGCCCGCGAAGGCCAGCTGAATATCGCCAAATACGCGGATACGGCCGTCCCGGAGCTCGTGAACAGACTGAAGAGCAGGGGCGCGTCGATCCATCGCCTCGTCGCCAAGATGGCCGGCGGAGCGCAGATGTTCGCTTTCATGGGCGGGGCGGATACGATGCGGATCGGGCCGCGCAACGTGGAAGCGACGAAGCACGAGCTGGAACGGTTTTCGATCCGTCTCGTGGCGGAGGATACCGGGGGCAACTACGGCCGAACGGTGGAATTGTACAGTCAGAACGGCGTATTTCTCATTCGCAGCGTGCAGCACGGAGTAAAGGAGATTTAAGATGAAAGGTTCCTGGCGATTCACAATCGGATTCGGAGTTTTCGGAGCGTTGTTGACGTGCGTGATCTCCCTGTCGAACAATCCGCTGGGAACGACATTGCTCAGAAGCTTGTATGCCTTTCTGGCCTTTGCCGCTTTGGCGCTTGCGCTCAGCTTCGTCCTCGGGCAATTGCTCGCGCCCGGCAAGCCGGCCGCGGCAGCGGCCGAGAGCGGACCGGATCGGGGGAGCGTGCTCGATCTGACGACCCCGGACGAAGGCGAGGCCTTGTCGGAGATGCTGAAGGAGCAGTGGACCGACGGCAGGCCCGAAGCGACAGCAGACGAGGAGGTCAAAGGCTTCCAGCCTTTGCAGCCTAAGCGGGTGGTGTCACTCGACAATCCGAATCCGGAGGAAGTGGCTCAGGCGATACGGCGCCTGACGGACGAATAAGGATGGTGAGGACAGAATGGTCGATCAAACACGTTCCCGGCTATCTCATCAGGATTTATGGCAGCGATGGAAAGACGACGAGGATCCGGATGCAAGAAAACGGCTGATCGAACACTATTTGCCGCTTGTAGATTACGTCTCCAGCCGTATGGCGGTAGGTTTGCCGAAAAATGTGACGAAGGACGATCTGGCCAGCAACGGCGCCATGGGACTGATCGATGCGATCGAGAAGTTCGACTATCGGCGCGGCCTCCAGTTCGAAACGTATGCTTCATGGAGAATCCGGGGGGCTATTATCGACGGGCTTAGGCAAGGAGATTGGGTGCCCCGCTCGGTTCGAGACAAAGCGAAAAAAATCGAGGACGCCTATACGGTTCTGGAGCAGAAGCATTTAAGATCTGCTTCGGATGACGAGATATGCGACTATTTGAATATTAGCAACAAGGAATTTCAACAAATGCTTCAAGAGGTGGCGGTGGCGGCCGTATTTTCCCTGGAAGACCCGATCCGCGAGGAAGAGTCCGAGACCCGTCTTTCGCTGCTCGTGGACGACAAAGCCGTCAGTCCGGAGTCCAAAGTTCACGAGACGTATTTGAAAGACTCTCTGAAATACGGCATCACGAAGCTGACGGAGAAGGAGCGCACCGTCATCTCTTTGTTCTACTACGAAGATTTATCGCTTAGCGAGATTGCGGAAGTGATGTGTCTGTCGCCTTCGAGAATCTCCCAACTGCATTCCAAAGCGATTTTGAGACTCCGCGGGGCGCTGGCGAAACAAAAGGAACAGCTGCTTCAAAACGGATAAGGGGGCGTTAACGATGCCTGACAATGGAAGCTTCTCCATGGAGGATGGTCTGCAGGTTACGATATCCGACGACAAGATGTATGCTTACCTCGTATTTAAGAGAGTGGAGGGAGAGCCGAAGTTTTCGGCCCGCGAGTTGGAGCAATTTTTGTTGTCGAAAGGAGTCGAGGCGGGCCTGCAGTCGGACGCGATCTACCTCATTGCGCAGAAACCTCAGGACTTCTATTTCACGCAGAACATCGTGGCTGTCGGCACTCCGCCTAAACCCGGCAAGGACGGCTACATCAAGCTGCTCTACGGCGAGGACGAGGAGGAGAGCCGCGGCCCGGTCGAGCGCGAGGACGGCAGCGTCGATTACAAGCAAGTGACGAAGCTGGCGAACGTGAAGGCGGGCCAACTGATCGCCGAGAGGGTGCCCGCGGAGCCGGGCGAGCCGGGCAAAGCCGTCACAGGGGAGGATATTCCTCCGAAGGAAGGCAAGGACGTGCAGTTCAAGATCGGTAAAAACGTCGTCGTGAATCCCGAGAAAGTCGCGATGTACGCGGCGATCGACGGCCTCGTAACGAAAACCGACAAGGACAAGCTTAACGTCTTCCCCGTTTTCGAAGTGAACGGAGACGTCGACTACAATATCGGGAACATCGATTTTGTCGGCACCGTCGTCGTCCGCGGCAATATTCTGACCGGGTTCCGGGTCCGGGCATCGGGGGATATCCGGGTTACGGGCGGAATTGAGGGCGCCGAGGTGGAGTCGGAGGGATCGATCGAAATTACCGGCGGAATTATCGGAACGAACAAAGGATATGTGAAGGCCGGCCGCAACGTTCGCTGCTCGTTTGTCCAAGAGGGGAACGTCGTTGCCGGCGAGGACGTGCTGGTGACCCAGAGCATTATGCACTCGAACGTCCGCGCCGGCAAATCGGTTAAATGCATGGGCGCCAAAGGACTGATCGTAGGCGGCACGATTCAGGCGGGAGAACGGGTCACGGCGAGGATGATCGGAAATTCGATGTCGACGGCGACCGTCGTCGAGGTCGGCGTTCGTCCCGAGCTGCGACTGGAGCTCGGACATTTGAAAACGTCGATGCGCGAGCTGTCCGAGAGCTTGGACAAGACCGAGAAAGCGCTGTCGATGCTGGATCAGATGGCCGCCGCCGGGCAGCTGAGCGGGGACAAGCTGGCGCTGCGGGTGAAGCTGACGACTACGAAGCGCCAGACGACAGAGGAGCTTAAGGCGGCCAAGGACCGAATGCTGGAGATCGAGAAGACGCTGGAGGATGCGACAACGGCGCGCGTAGACGCGGTTCATACGCTGTGGGGCGGCACGAAGATCGTCATCGGACGCTATACGCGATTTGTAAAGGAAGCTTCGCAAAGAGTCTCTTTGCGGTTCTCGGACGGAGACATCGTGATGATTCCGTTCAATTGATCCCCAATCGAGGTGATGCGACATGAGCTACAGACCGGTCGATTTGCAGTTTTCTCTTCCGCGGACCGTGGAGGTAACGCCGCTGCAGCACCAGCAGCAGCAGCGCTCGGCTACGGAGCAGGGCTTGCTCGGCCAGCAGGCCGTGAAGGCCGCGGAGCAGGACGCGACGAGAAGCACGAAAGCCGAGTCGGCGGAAGGCGGGACGATCTCGGACCGTCAGCCCCGCGAGCGGAACAACCAGCGTCAATCGGCGAGAAAAGCCCAGGAGCAGGCCGAGGAAGAGAGCAAGCCTCCGGAGCATCCGTATAAAGGGAAGCATATCGACTTTATAGGCTAAGACATCATGAACGGCAAGCTGGAGAGGAGAGTTCGGGGTGGATCCTTGGTTTTACATGGTAGCGCTCGGGGCCGCGATATTCGGATTCGCATGGATGAAGCCGAAGTCTGTCAGCGGTCCCGAGCAGGAAGCGGTTAGCGAAGAGGCGTACCAGCGGCTGATGGAGGATCTGGAAGCGGAAAATCGCGAGCTGCTGGACGCCGTCGCCAAGTTTAAGCAAGAGCACGACGGTACGGTTGAGACGCTCGGCCGCAGAATCGTCGAACTGGAGCAGCAGATGAAGTCGCTGTCGGAACAGCCTCGTATGTCCGCGACCCCAACGGAACCCCCATCCACGGCTTCGCCACTCCCCCCTGCACCCGTCGAGCCTAGCGGAACGTCCCGCTCTATGGAAGCGAGCCCAGACCCGGAAGTCCATCCGATCCCAACTGGCGAGAAGGCCGGAGAAGCATTCCCGGAACGCTCTGAGCGCCCGGAGCCGGATACCGTTCCGACGACGATTCGCGGCAGATACGCGGAGCTTCTCGGGATGTACGAGAAGGGCAAATCCGTCGAGCAGATCGCGAAAGCGGCAGGCATGAACAAGGGCGAAGTCCAGCTAATTCTGCAGCTCGCCAAACGGGAGGAACAGCAGCATGCGTAAACATCGAAGCTGGTGGATGGGGTTCGGGATCGGGCTGATCGTCGGCGCGGTCATGCTGCAGATGATGCTGTTCGCGGAAAAGCAGGGCGAAGCCCCCTTGCCGGCAGAACCGCTGACGGCGGAGCAGCTGAGCGACGAAGCGAAGAAGGCCAATCTGCTGCTGCTCTCGCAGGAGCAGCTGGACGCGCTTGTCGCGGATCGACTTGCGCAGCTGGAGCGGGAGAGCGGCGGCGAGGCGGCCGGCGAGGAAGGCGCCGCCGGCTCGACCGGGACGTCCGGGGAGCCGGCCGACTCCGGCTCGGCGGCGAATGCGGCGGCGGATGAGGAGCCGGAACCTTCCGAGACGGAACGGCAAGAGACCGAAGAGGCGGAGCAGCGGCAGGTTTCGGTGAACATCAGCTACGGAATGAGTCTGACCGAGGTCGGCGAGGAGCTGCTGAAGCAGGGCGTCATCGACGACCTTAAAGCTTTTATCGAAGGAACGAGACCGGTGGCCAACAAGATGAGAGTCGGGACGGCCGTGTTTACGGGCAAGCCGACCTATCAGGAGATTATGGACGAATTGGTGCGCCCTAAATAAGTCGAGCTCGAAAGTTGACGAACTTGAGAATATTGCAGGCGGGCCATTGCGCGAACATACCCGATATGGTATATTATTTCTCGGTGCAAAAAACACACGCTTTTCAATTCCGTCAACGGTGCTTGTTCGGAAATTCGGACGAGTTTTGGCGGGAAGCGCGAGAAGCGGCGGAGATTCACCAAAAACCACTAGGAGGTGCAGGAAGATGGCAGTCATTTCCATGAAGCAGCTGCTTGAAGCAGGCGTGCATTTCGGTCACCAAACACGTCGTTGGAACCCGAAAATGGATAAGTACATCTTTACTGAACGGAACGGCATTTACATTATCGATCTGCAAAAAACGGTTAAGAAAGTCGACGAGGCATACAACTTCGTGCGTCAGCTCGGAGAGAACGGCGGCACGATGCTGTTCGTAGGCACGAAAAAGCAAGCTCAGGATTCCGTTAAGGAAGAAGCGGAGCGCAGCGGTCAATACTACATCAACCAGCGCTGGCTCGGCGGTACGCTGACGAACTTCTCTACGATTCAGAAGCGTACGGACCGTCTTCACCAGCTGGACAAATGGGAGCAGGACGGCACGTTCGACGTGCTGCCCAAGAAGGAAGTAATTATCCTTCGCAAAGAAAAAGAACGCCTCGAGAAGTTCCTCGGCGGCATCAAGAACATGCGCAAGCTGCCGGACGCTCTGTTCATTATCGACCCTCGCAAAGAGCGCATCGCGGTTGCGGAAGCTCGCAAGCTCGGCATCCCGATCGTCGGCATCGTCGACACGAACTGCGATCCGGACGAGATCGACTACGTCATCCCCGGCAACGATGACGCGATCCGCGCGGTTAAGCTGCTGACGGCCAAGATGGCCGACGCTATCGTCGAATCCCGCCAAGGCGAAGAGACGACCGCTTAATTCGACGGAGCTTCCGGTTCGAACATACAGTTACGATCGAAGGGTGGTCAGAAGGGAACTTCTCACCGCCCTTTTTTTCCAAAAACGATCAGCCTGACTCGCGCTTGAGAGCGCGGGAAAGCATACATTTAGGAGGAGTCCCCATGGCAATAAATGCAGCAGACGTTAAAACGCTCCGCGAAAGAACCGGAGCAGGCATGTTGGATTGCAAAAAAGCGTTGGAGGAAGCGGGCGGCGATCTGACGAAGGCGTCCGAGCTTCTCCGCGAGAAGGGCCTTGCGGCGGCAGCCAAGAAGGGCGACCGGGTCGCGACGGAGGGAATCGTGGAATCCTACATCCACGCCGGCGGACGGATCGGCGTTCTCGTCGAAGTCAACTGCGAGACCGACTTCGTGGCGAAGACCGATCAATTCCGCGCGTTCGTGAAGGACATCGCGATGCAGATCGCCGCGGCCAATCCGAAGTTCCTGAGCCGCGAAGAAGTGTCCCAGGCCGAGCTGGACAAGGAGAAGGAAATTCTCCGCAACCAGGCGCTGAACGAAGGCAAGCCGGAGAAAATCGTCGACAAGATGGTCGAAGGCCGCATGAACAAGTTTTACGAAGAAAACTGTCTGATGGAGCAAGTGTTCGTCAAGGATCAGGACAAAACGATCACTCAGCTGCTGAACGAAAAAATCGCCGCCATCGGCGAGAAAATCTCCATCCGCCGTTTTGCTCGCTACGAGCTGGGCGAAGGCTTGGAGAAGAAGACGGACAACTTCGTAGAAGAGGTTATGGCGCAAGTCAACCAATAAGAGATCTACCCATCCGGGAACACGGCGTGTTCCCTCTTTTTTAAATATGCATGCTGGAGGTACAAAACGTTGGAACGTCCCGTATATAAACGCGTGGTATTAAAGGTGAGCGGCGAGTCTCTATCTGGCAACAACGGCTACGGCATCGACGCTACGACGATTCTGTCGATCGCGGAGCAGGTCAAGGAAGTGATCGAGCTTGGCGTCGAGGTGGCGATCGTCTGCGGCGGGGGCAACATCTGGCGGGGCATCGCGGGCAGCCAGAAGGGGATCGATCGCGCGACGGCGGACTATATGGGGATGCTCGCGACGGTCATGAACTCGCTCGCTCTGCAGGACGCTCTGGAGCAGATGGACGTGCCAAGCCGGGTGCAGACGTCGATCGCGATGCAGCAGATCGCGGAGCCTTACATCCGCAGACGCGCGATTCGGCATCTGGAGAAGGGACGGGTCGTCATTTTCGCGGCGGGAACGGGAAATCCGTTTTTCTCGACGGATACGACTGCGGCGCTTCGGGCGGCGGAGATCGAGGCCGAAGTCATTCTGATGGCCAAGAACAAGGTCGACGGCGTCTACAGCGCCGATCCGTTCAAGGATCCGGGCGCGGAGAAGTACGAGCAGCTCACCTACATGGACGTGCTCAACAAAAATCTTGGCGTCATGGATTCGACCGCATCCTCCTTATGCATGGATAACAATATTCCGCTTCTCGTGTTCGCAATTACTGAGCAAGGCAATATTAAACGTGCCGTCATGGGCGAGAAAATCGGCACGATCGTAAAGGGGAGCATGGACTAATGCCGCAAGCGATTAAGAAAGACGCCGAAGAACGTATGGAGAAAGCGTTGGGCGCGTTGAAGCGCGATCTTGCGACCCTGAGGGCGGGGCGCGCGTCCGCCGCGATGCTGGATCGGGTGCAAGCCGAATACTACGGGACGCTTACGCCGATCAACCAGATGGGCGCGATCAATACGCCGGATTCCCGCACCATCGTCATTACCCCATGGGACAAGACGGCGCTGCCCGCCATCGAGAAAGCGATCCAGAAATCGGATCTCGGACTGACGCCGGCTAACGACGGTTCGATCATCCGTCTGAACATTCCTCCGCTGACGGAGGAGCGCCGGGCGGAGCTGGCCAAATCGACGAAGAAATTCGGCGAGGAAGCGAAGGTCGCCATCCGCAACATCCGCCGCGACGCCAACGACGAGATCAAGAAGAAGGAAAAGGGCGAAATTTCCGAGGACGAGTCCCGCCGCCACCAAGACGACGTACAGAAGCTGACGGACCGGTTCGTCGCCGAAGTCGACAAAATTTTGGCTGCCAAAGAAAAAGAGATCATGGAAGTCTAAAGGGTAAGGCGCACGACCCCTCCGCAAGGTGGGGTTTATTCTCTTTTGACTTGCAGCAGGGTGAGCGTTGCCGCTACTAGGGGGATGCAATCATGGGTTTGTTCGGAAAATGGTTCCGCAGACGTGGCGGGGCGTTAACGGCAGACGACATCGAACAGGCGCAGGCGGGAGAGGAAGAGCTTCCGACCGGCGACAATATTCCGAGGCATGTCGCGATCATTATGGACGGCAACGGCCGCTGGGCGAAGACGAGAGGACTGCCCCGCATTGCCGGCCACCACAGCGGCATGAAAGCCGTGAAGCGCATTACGAAAGCCGCGGACCGCGTCGGCGTCGAGGTGCTTACGCTGTACGCCTTCTCCACGGAAAACTGGAAAAGGCCGAAGGCGGAGGTGGAGTTTCTGATGAAGCTGCCTCAGGAGTTTCTGTCGATCGAGCTGGAGGAATTGATCGATAACAACGTTCAGGTCCGGATGATGGGCCATCGGGAGCAGCTCCCTCCGCATACGGTGGAAGCCGTCGAGGAAGCGGTGCGGCAAACGGCGAACAATACCGGCCTTATTCTGAACTTCGCCCTGAATTACGGGAGCCGGCACGAAATGCTGGAAGCGGTCAAGGAGGTCGCCAGGCAGGCCGCCGCCGGGCAGCTGGATCCGGATGCGCTGAAGGAGGACGACTTCGAGAAACGGCTGTTGAGCAGCGGTCTGCCGGACCCGGATCTGCTGATCCGGACGAGCGGCGAGCTTCGGCTGAGCAACTTCATGCTGTGGCAGCTGGCCTACAGCGAGTTCTGGTTCACCGACGTGTATTGGCCGGAATTCGGAGAACGGCATCTGTACGAAGCGATCAGAGAATATCAACGGCGCGCGCGCCGCTACGGAGGGCTGTGACGGCATGGGTCAGCGGATCGTTACCGGCGTCGTCGCCGGAGCGATATTCATCGGATTACTGGTTGCGGGAGGCTGGTATTACAACAGCCTTCTGCTGATCATGGCGCTTATCGGATACTGGGAATTCGCCAGGCTGAACGGACAAGCCTGGACGCGGCCCGACGTGCTGTTCGGATTCGCGGCGGTCCTGTTGATCGCCCTGCCGGGCCTGCCGTTCGAAGGGAAGCTCCCTTCGTTCGAGGCCGTCGTCTGGCTGCTCCTGTTCGCTTTGCTGGCCGCAACCGTAATCAGCAAAAACCGCATCCAGCTGGAAAACGCCGGCGTCCTGTTTCTGGGAGCGGTCTATATCGGCATGGGCTTTCATTATATGGCGGCGACAAGGGAGCTTGAACAGGGCGTCTTCTGGTCGGCGCTCCTGTTCGCCTGCATCTGGGCCTCGGACGCCGGCGCTTATTTCGTCGGCAAGGCGATCGGCCGGACGAAGCTGTGGCCGTCGATCAGCCCGAACAAGACGGTTGAGGGCGCGATCGGGGGGCTTGCGATCGCGGTAGGGATCGCCCTGGTCTTCGCCTACGCGCAGCCGGAATGGCTCGGCTACGGCCGGGCGGCGCTGATCGGCCTGACGGCGGCGATAGCCGGACAGCTGGGCGATCTCATTCAATCCGCGTACAAGCGGTTCCGCGGGGTGAAGGATTCCGGCGGGCTGCTGCCGGGACACGGCGGCGTGCTGGACCGAACGGACAGCTGGCTGATCGTTTTCCCGTTCGTCCATTTGCTTGGCCTGCTGGCAGGATAATCTGGCGGGGGACGACATAAACATAGAGTGGACAGCGGAGGTTGACTATGAAAAAAATAGCCGTACTCGGCAGCACCGGATCCATCGGAACGCAGACGCTTGATGTGATCTCTCGCCGTCCCGGCGAATACGAGGTCGTGGGGCTGGCGGCGGGGGCCAATGTGAGCTTGCTGCTGGAACAGGTGCGGGCGTTCAAGCCGAAGTGGGTGTCCGCCGGCACCGAAGAGCTGGCGGCGCAAGTGAGAGCCGAGGCTCCGGCCGGCGTGCGGGTCGTGCACGGGGAGCAGGGCTTGCGGCAGATCGCCGGCGAGTCGGGCGCGAATTACGTCGTCTGCGCGCTCGTCGGCAGTCTGGGACTGACATCGACGCTGGCTGCGATCGAGGCGGGCGCCGACATCGGCTTGGCCAACAAGGAGACGCTCGTAACGGCGGGGCATCTCGTCATGAGCCGGGCGAAGGCCAAGGGGGTCTCGATTTTGCCGGTCGACAGCGAGCATTCCGCCATCTTTCAATGCTTAAACGGCGAGCCGGCCAAGGCGGTCAAGCGGCTGATGCTGACCGCTTCGGGCGGAAGCTTCCGAGATCTCGGAAGGGAGCAGCTTCGGAACGTGACGGTCGAGGATGCGTTAAAGCATCCGAACTGGAGCATGGGAGCCAAGGTGACGATCGATTCGGCGACGATGGCCAACAAAGGCCTCGAGGTGATCGAGGCTCGCTGGCTGTTCGATCTCCCCTACGACCAGATCGACGTCGTGCTGCATCCGGAGAGCATCGTTCATTCCATGGTCGAGTTCGTCGATACGAGCGTCATGGCGCAGCTCGGCAACCCGGATATGCGCGTGCCGATTCAGTACGCGCTGACCTACCCGGAACGCGCAGCTTCCCCGGCTTCTCCGCTCGATCTGCTCCAGCAGGGGACGCTGCACTTCAAGCCGATGAGCTTCGAGCGTTATCCGTGCCTTCGTCTGGCTTACGAAGCAGGGCGCGCGGGCGGCACGGCGACGACCGTTTTTAATGCGGCGAACGAGATCGCCGTCGCCCGGTTTCTGAAGGGCGAGATTTCCTTTCTCGCGATCGAGGAGACGATCGAACGAACGCTCGCCAAGCACGCGCCGGTTCCGTCCCCCGGGCTGGAGGACATTCTCGAGGCTGACGCCTGGGCCCGCCGGGAGGCGGTTTCGTTGATCTGACCTCTACCCGAGAGCGCTGAAGGCAGGAAAGCTCGGCCGCGCTTGTATCGGCTCGGACAATCATGTAATCTAAGAATCAGCCGAGCCGGAAAGCCAATCCGGACGGTGGTCTTCGAATCGCAAAGGGGTTGGACAGATGGGAAACTTACAGGTAGCGCTGCTGACGATATTGATGTTTTTCTTGCTCGTCTCCCTGCATGAATGGGGCCATTACTATTTTGCCCGCAGAGCGGGCATTCTCGTGCGCGAGTTCGCCATCGGCTTCGGCCCCAAGCTGTTCTCGGTCAAGAAGGGCGAGACGCGTTATACGCTGCGCCTGCTGCCGATCGGAGGCTTCGTCCGAATGGCCGGGGAGGACCCGGAGATCGTCGAGGTGCAGCCGGGTCAGACGCTGGCCGTTCGCTTGAAGGACGACAAGGTGACGCGCATTTACCTGGACAGACTGGACGAACGGTCGAACGTCATGCGCGGAGAGGTCAAGTCGCTGGATTTGGAGAAGGGGCTGCACATCGCGCTGGATATCGACGGCGACATCGAACGCTACTCTGTGCATCCTCAAGCGCTCGTCATCGCCAAAGGGCGGGAGACGCAGATCGCGCCGCTGGACCGCCAGTTCGGGCATAAGACGGTCGGCCAGCGGGCGCTGGCGATTTTCGCCGGTCCGGTCATGAACTTCGTTCTCGCCTTCGCTCTGTTCGCGCTTTATTTGGTGCTGCAGGGCGTTCCAATCGAGAACTCTTCGAAGGTGTTCATCTCGGACGTGGTGGCGGACGCGCCGGCCGCTCAATCCGGCATAGAGAAGGGCGACTGGGTAAAATCGATCAACGGGGAGCCCGTCGGCGGCGATCTGAACGGCATGGTCGAGAAAATCAACGCCTCGGCGGGCCAACAGCTTTCGATCGTCGTCGACCGGAACGGCGTGGAGCTGCCGATCAAGGTGACGCCCGATCCGGAGACGGGCAAGATCGGCATCTACCCGATCGGGGAGATGCGAAGCCCGAGCGTCGCGGAGACGATCCGCTTCGCGGGAACGAACATGGTGGAGATGACCGAAATGATCTTCGAAGGCTTCCGCAAGCTGATCTTCGGAGAATTCAAGCTCGACGATATCGGAGGACCGGTCAAGACGACGCAGGTGACGGTGGAGATCGCGCAGCGGGGGCTGCCGGACTTGACGCTGTGGGCGGGCATTCTCAGTCTGTATCTGGGCATCTTCAACCTGCTGCCGATTCCGGCGCTGGACGGAAGCCGGCTGCTCTTCCTCGGTCTGGAGGCGATCCGCGGCAAGCCGGTCGATCCGAACCGGGAGAGCATGGTGCACCTCGTCGGATTCGCCATGCTCATGCTGCTCATGATTGTCGTGACGTATAACGATATCGTGGGATTGGTCAGAAACTGAGCCGTATACGGCTTTTCGCAAGATGAAGCGCTTCGCAAGCCTAGGATAAAGTTGGAGGAACGTCATGTCGAAGGATAAAGGTTTCGTAACGGAGATTACGCCTCAAGGCGAGGATTTCTCCCGCTGGTACATCGATGTCATCAAGAAGGCGGAGCTGATGGACTATTCGCCGGTGCGCGGCTGCATCGTGTTCCGCCCCGACGGCTACGAGCTGTGGGAGAACATGCAGCGCGAGCTGGACGGCAGGTTCAAGGAGACGGGCCACCGCAACGCTTATTTTCCGCTGTTCATTCCGGAAAGCTTCTTCACGAAGGAGAAGGAGCACGTCGAAGGGTTTAACCCCGAGCTGCCCTTCGTGACCGAAGCGGGAGGCGAGCAGCTCGAAGAGAAGCTGGCCATCCGTCCGACGTCGGAGACGATGTTCGGCCACATGTACGCGAAGTGGATCAACTCCTACCGGGATCTTCCCCTGCTGATTAACCAGTGGGCGAACGTCGTACGCTGGGAGAAAAGGACGCTGCCGTTTTTGCGGACGAGCGAGTTTCTGTGGCAGGAAGGCCATACGGCTCACGAGGACGAAGCGGACGCCCGCAGAGAAACGATGCAGATGCTGGACGTCTATACCGACTTCGTGGAGAACGTATTGGCGATTCCGGTCATCAAGGGCCAGAAGACGCCGTCGGAGAGGTTCGCGGGAGCGGTCGACACGTATTCGATCGAAGCGATGATGAAGGACGGACGAGCCGTTCAGGCCGGGACGTCCCACTATCTGGGCACGAAGTTCTCCGTCGCCTTCGACATCAAGTATTTGGACCGCGAGAATACGCAGCAATACTGCCATACGACCTCGTGGGGGGTCAGCACCCGTCTGATCGGCGCCCTGATCATGGTTCACGGAGACGATCGCGGACTCGTGCTGCCGCCGAAGGTCGCGCCGACTCAAGTCGTCATGATTCCGATCGGCCCTCCGAAGACGCGCGAAGTCGTCATCGGCAAGACGGACGAGCTGTTTGCGCAGCTGAAGGCTGCGGGAATCCGCGTGCGCGTGGACGATCGCGCAGACGTCTCTCCGGGCTGGAAGTTCAATGAATACGAGATGCGCGGCATTCCGATCCGTCTGGAGCTCGGCCCTCGCGATCTGGAGAACGGCCAGTGCGTGCTCGTCTCCCGCGTCACGGGCGAGAAGAAGGCGGTGGCGCTGGACAACCTGGTCGCCGAGGTGCAGGCGCTGCTGGAGCAGATTCATGCGGACATGTTCGAGCGCGCGCGAGCTTTCCGCGAGGACAACTTCTTCTCGGTCGACACGCTGGACGAGTACAAGGCGGCGATGGAGGAGAAGCGCGGCTTCGCGCTGGCCGGCTGGTGCGGCTCGGACGCTTGCGAGAAGCAGGTGAAGGACGAGACCGGCGCCACGAGCCGGAACATCCCGTTCGAGCCCTCCGAGAGGAAAAGCCGATGTCTCGTATGCGGCGATGCGGCCGAGCATACCGTCGTGTTCGCGCGGGCGTATTGAGAACGGGCCGGGCAAGCCGTCCCGGCAGCAACCGGCAGCAGAGGACAAGTCGCGGCTTTTTTCGACAGGAGCAGGTTGCCGGTTCGCCAGCCTTTTAGTAGAATAATAGAAAGCAACGTCAGCTTCTGATGGAAGACGGTGTCCGGATGCGGTTCCTCCGCGTCGGCCTTTTTCACGGAAGCTTTTATTTTTCAAGGCGAACAGGTAAGGAGAGGAACGTGGAATGCAGCCGACGGATGATAGGCGCAGGCGGTTCGAAGTGCTGCTGCAGCAGGCGGAGCTCCCGACGGAATGGCTGGGGCAGCATTTTCGGGACGGGCAGATCGAGAAGGTGGAAATCAGCCGGTCCCGCAAGCGATGGACGATTACGATCGGCAAGGACGTATTGCTTCCGAGAACGATATACATAGGTTTGCTGGACAGGGTCAGGTCGAAGCTTCAACATATCGCGGACGTCGACATCGTCATCCGCTACGGACCGGAGATCTCCTCGGACGCGATCGTCAAGGAGTATTGGCAGGCGTTCGTGGACGGGATGCAGAAGGAGGTCGCGTCCGTCAACGGCTGGCTTGCGAAGGCCGACGTAAGCGTAGACGGCGACGTGCTCACGATCGCGCTGCTCAACGAGACGAACCTCGGGCTTGCCCGGAAGAAGGAGATCGACGGGTATGCGGGGCGATACTTCGATATGCGCTTCCTGCGCCCGCTGCGCGTGAAGATGACGGTCGGAGCGCCAAGCCCGGACACGTACACGGAGTTTACGCAGAAGATCGAGGAGGAGAACCGCGCCGCGATCGAGCAGATTATGGCGAGCGCCAGGGAGGAAGCGCCTCCGGCCGAGGAGGGCGAAGCGCCTCAGGTGCTGCAGCACGGCTACGAGATCAAGGAGCCTCCGGTCCCGATTCAGGACATTCGCGAGGAGGAGAAGAAGGTCACCGTCCAGGGCGTCGTCTTCGGCCTGGAGACGAAGGAGCTGCGGACGGGCAGCACGCTGTTCACCTGCTCGATTACCGATTTTACCGATTCGCTGTCGATCAAGATTTTCGGCAAGAACAAAGAGGATATTAAAATGCTCGGTCTGCTGGCCAACGGCAAATGGGTGAAAATGCGCGGGAAGGTCGAGTACGACCGCTTCCTGAACCCGCCGGAGCTGGTCATGTTCCCGAACGACATCCGGGAAATTCCCGCTCCGCCGGAGCCGAAGGATACGGCCGAGGAGAAGCGGGTGGAGTTCCATCTCCATACGACGATGAGCACGATGGACGCGGTGACGCCCGTGGACGTCTACGTCAAGACGGCGGCCAAGTGGGGGCACAAGGCGATCGCCGTAACCGACCACGGGAACGTGCAGAGCTTCCCCGACGCCGCCAAGGCCGGCAAGAAGCACGGCATTAAAGTGATTTACGGCGTAGAAGCCAACGTCGTCAACGACTCGGTCGGCATGGTTATCCAGCCGAGGGAGCAGACGCTGGCGGACGCGGAATACGTCGTATTCGACATCGAGACGACCGGCCTCTCGGTGACCGACAACAAGATCATCGAGCTGGCGGGCGTCAAGATGAAGAACGGCCAGGAGATCGACCGTTTCGAGACGTTCATCAATCCGCACGAGCCGATTCCGTACAACATTCAGCAGCTAACGAACATTACCGACGATATGGTCCGAGACGCGCCGGAGCTGGAGCCGAAGCTGAAGGAGTTCATCGCCTTCGTCGGAGACGCGGTGCTCGTCGCCCATAACGCGGGCTTCGATATCGGCTTCATCCAGCACGCCTGCAAGCGGTTCGGATTGCCGCCGGTGGACAACCCCGTGCTCGATACGCTCGAGGTGGCCCGCTACCTGCACCCGACGATGAAAAACCACCGACTGAACACGCTCGCCGCGCTGTACAAGGTGTCGCTGGAGAACCATCACCGGGCGATCGACGACACGGTCGCGCTCGGGGGCATTCTGAACGGCTTGCTGAAGGATTTGCAGGATCGCGGCGTGAACGAGCTGAATCTGCTCAACGGCCTGAACGAGAACGGCTGGAAGACGACGCGACCGTTCCACTGCGGCATCTACGCGCTGAACGCGGTCGGCAAGAAGAACTTGTACAAGCTGATTTCTCTTTCTCATACCGACTATTTTCACCGGGTGGCGTGCATTCCGAAGAGCAAGCTGACGGAGCTCCGCGAAGGGCTGCTCGTCGTCTCGGGCTGCGAGAAGGGCGAGCTGTTCGAGACGACGCTGAACAAGTCGATCGAGGATGCCGAAGAGGTTGCGGCCTTCTACGACGTGCTGGAGATTCAGCCGATCGATTTCTACCTCCATCTGCTGGAGAAAGGGCTCGTCGGCAGCCGAGCCTCGCTGGAGGAAGCGCTGCGCCGCATCGTGCGGCTCGGCGAGAAGCTGTCGAAGCCGGTCATCGCCACGGGCAACGTCCACTATTTGCAGCCGCGGGACAAAATCTTCCGCGACATTACGATTCACGGCATTACCGGCTTCAGTCCGCTCAAGGACCAGCGCAAGCCGGACGCCCACTTCCGCACGACCAGCGAGATGCTGGAGGAGTTTCGCTTTCTCGGGGCCGAGAAGGCGTACGAGGTCGTCGTGAAGAACACGTCCGAGCTGGCCGACCGCTTCGAGGAGATCAAGCTGTTCCCGGAAGAGCTGTTCACGCCGATCATCGAAGGGGCGGACGACGAAATCCGCAGCACCTGTTACGCGACGGCGCGCAGCCTGTACGGCGACGAGCTGCCGGAGGTGGTGACGGCCCGGCTCGAGAAGGAGCTCGTGCCGATTATCAAGTACGGGTTCTCGGCCAACTATCTCATCTCCGCCCGGCTCGTCAAAAAGTCGAACGAGGACGGCTATCTCGTCGGCTCGCGGGGCTCCGTCGGCTCGTCGATCGTCGCGACGTTCCTCGGCATCTCCGAGGTTAATCCGCTTCCGGCCCATTATCTGTGCCGCAAGCCGGACTGCAAGCACAGCGAATGGTTTCTCGACGGCAGCGTGCCGAGCGGCTTCGACCTGCCGGACAAAGCGTGCCCGAACTGCGGCACGACGATGCGCGGAGAAGGGCAGGACATTCCGTTCGAGACGTTCCTTGGCTTCAAGGGGGACAAGGTTCCCGATATCGATTTGAACTTCTCGGGCGAATATCAGCCTCACGCGCACAATTACACGAAGGTGATGTTCGGCGAGAAAAGCGTGTTCCGCGCCGGGACGATCGGCACGGTCGCCGAGAAAACCGCGTACGGCTTTACGAAGAAGTACGAGGAGGAGCACGGAAAGTCGTGGCGCGGAGCGGAGCTGAGCCGGCTCGCGGCGGGATGCACCGGGGTCAAAAGAAGCACCGGACAGCATCCGGGCGGCATCGTCGTCGTCCCGGACTATATGGAAGTGGAAGACATTACGCCGGTTCAATATCCGGCCGACGATACGAGCGCCGACTGGAAGACGACGCACTTCGATTACCACGCCTTCGACGCGAACCTGCTCAAGCTCGATATTCTCGGACACGACGATCCGACGATGATGCGGATGCTGCAGGACTTGACCGGCGTCGATCCGACGACGATTCCGATGAACGATCCGAAGGTGATGAGCCTGTTCAATTCGGTCGAAGCGCTTGGCGTAACGCCGCAGCAGATTCGTTCCCCGGTGGCGACGTTCGGCGTGCCGGAGATGGGAACGCGCTTCGTGCGGCAGATGCTGGAGGAGACGAAGCCTTCCTCGTTCGCCGACCTGCTGCAGATTTCCGGCTTGTCCCACGGAACGGGCGTATGGCTCGGCAACGCGCAGGAGCTGATCAAGAACAATACGTGCACGATCAAGACGGTTATCGGCTGTCGCGACGATATTATGCTTTTTCTTATCTACAAGGCGGGCATGGACGCGTCGCTAGCGTTCAAAATTACGGAAAGCGTGCGTAAGGGCAAAGGGCTGACGCCCGAATGGATCGAAGAGATGAAGCGCTGCAAGGTGCCGCAATGGTACATCGATTCGTGTCTGCGCATCGAGTACATGTTCCCGAAAGCGCACGCCGCAGCCTACGTCATTTCCGCCGTGCGGACGGCCTTCTTCAAATTGTATTATCCGATCGAATTTTATGCCACTTACTTCTCGGTGCGGGCGGGCGACTTCGACGTCGAGCTGTTCTGCCAAGGCTACGACGCGATCTTGAAGACGCTGATAGAGATCGAGGAGAAGGGCTTCCAGGCGACGACGAAGGAAAAGAATATGATCTCGATTCTGGAGATGGGACTGGAGATGACGGCGCGGGGCTTCAAGTTCAAATCCGTCGATCTGTACCGCTCCGAAGCGACCCGCTTCATCGTCGACGGAGATAGTCTGATTCCCCCCTTCGGCGCCATTCCGGGCGTCGGGGAGAACGCGGCCCGCAATATCGCCGCCTCTCGGGAAGAGGGAGACTTCCTGTCGATCGAGGACTTCCAGCAGCGCTCGCGCGCGAGCAAGACGATCGTCGAGGTGCTGGCCGGACTCGGCGCGTTCCGCGGACTTCCCGAATCGAACCAACTGATGCTGTTCTAAGGTCGGCGCGTCCCGGCGGCAAGGAAAGTTGTGGTTGCCAGAGCCTGTAAGGTTATGTTATATTAACTTTGGTAATCATGTGGATAACACTGTCTGCAGAAGAGTGGGGAAACCCACTCTTTCCGTTTTGTCTGCGGACCTTTAGGGCTGCGAAGGCATGCCGGGCTGCGGTCATCCATTTGAAACATCGGGAGGTATACCTTATTGAATTCACCGCAAATCAAATCCATCGTGGAAAACTGCGCGGCCTCCTATTTGGAGGACAACGGGTTGGAGCTGGTGGACGTGGAATACGTGAAAGAGGGAAGCAACTGGTTTTTGCGTATTTTCGTGGATAAGGAAGGCGGCATCGACATCGACGATTGCGGCCGTTTCTCCGAATTCATTAGCGTAAAGCTGGATGAACTGGACCCGATCGAGGACGCGTATTTCCTGGAGGTCAGCTCGCCTGGCGCGGAGCGTCCGCTCAAGAAAGCGGAGGACGTCGCGAAGGCGGTCGGCAAGCACGTGTTCGTGACGACGTACGAGAAGATCGGCGGAGCCAAGGAGTTTGAAGGACGTCTGGAGGAATTCGACGGCACGACGCTTGTCGTGACGGTCGGAAGCCGCAAGCAGTCGATCCCTTACGATAAAGTGGCTTCCGCAAGGTTGGCCATCGTTTTCTAATTATTAACGAAGGCGCGGACGGCGGCGGCAAGCTGCGGCAGACGCGTATATGAGGAGGAATTAGGTAGCCATGAGCATGGAGTTTATCGAGGCGCTGTCCGAAATCGAGCGAGAGAAGGGCATCAGTAAAGATGTTCTGATCGAAGCTATCGAAGCGGCACTTATCTCCAGCTACAAACGTAACTTTAATACAGCACAGAATGTTCGCGTCGACATTAACCGGGTAACGGGTCTGATTAAAGTGTATGCCCGCAAGACGATCGTGGAGGAAGTGCTGGACCCCCGCTTGGAAATTTCGCTGGAGGCGGCCAGAGCGATTAATCCGCACTATCAGATCGAGGACATCGCCGAGATCGAAGTGACGCCTCGCGATTTTGGACGGATCGCGGCGCAGACGGCGAAGCAGGTCGTTACGCAGCGCATCCGCGAAGCGGAGCGCGGCCTGATCTATCACGCGTTCGTCGACAAGGAGCAGGACATCGTTACGGGAATCGTGCAGCGAATGGATCTGCGCAACCTGTACGTCGATCTCGGCAAGGTCGAAGCGGCGCTGCCGCTGACCGAGCTGATGCCGACCGACAAGTTCAAGCAGGGCGACCGCGTCAAATCCTTCATTACGAAGGTGGAAAATACGAGCAAGGGCCCGCAGATCATTTTGTCGCGCACCCATCCGGGGCTGCTGAAGCGGCTGTTCGAGCTCGAGGTTCCCGAGATTTTCGACGGCACCGTCGAGATTCGCTCGGTGGCGCGAGAGGCGGGCTTCCGCTCGAAGATCGCCGTATACTCCCGCAACGAGGAGGTCGATCCGGTCGGCTCCTGCGTCGGGCAGCGCGGCACTCGGGTTCAATCGATCGTCACCGAGCTGAAGGGCGAGAAGATCGACATCGTCCGCTGGTCCGAAGCGATCGACGAGTACGTGGCGAACGCCCTCAGCCCTTCCAAAGTGCTGGAGGTGATCGTCTTCGAAGCGGAGAAAATGGCGCGCGTCATCGTGCCGGACTATCAGCTTTCCCTCGCGATCGGCATTAAGGGCCAGAACGCTCGTTTGGCTGCGAAGCTGACCGGTTGGAAAATCGACATCAAGAGCGAGACGCAGGCGGAGCAGGAATACGGACGTCCGAAGTCGACCGGGGCTACGATGCATCAGGACAGCGTATCCATCGACTGAGGGGGATGGCCGTGAGAACGAGGAAAATTCCGCAGCGCAAATGCGTCGCCTGCCAGGAAATGATGGCGAAGAAGGAGCTGATCCGGATCGTGCGCTCTCCCGAAGGGGAGATTCATATCGATCTGACCGGCAAGAAGCCGGGACGCGGAGCCTATCTGTGCGGCAAGGTGGCGTGCTTCCGGCTGGCGAAGAAGTCCAAAGCTTTCGAGCGGGCCTTGAAGACGCCGGTAAGCGCCGATATCTACGATCGCCTGGAGGCCGACTTCATTCAAGTCGAAGAGGAGTTCCAGACGAGCAAGGAGCTGGCGGACGATGAAGACGGCGAATAAGGCGTTGTCGCGGCTCGGTCTGGCGACGAGAGCAGGCAAGCTGATCAGCGGGGAAGAAGTCGTGCTCAAGGCGATTAGATCGGGCGAGGCCAAGCTGGTGATCTTGGCCGGAGACGCTTCGGAGAATACGAGGAAGAAAATCAAGGATAAATGCAGCAGTTACGATGTGCCATTGCTAGTCGGTTTTACGCGGTTCGAACTGGGGTCGGCCGTAGGCAAACCCGAACGCGTTCTGTTCGCGGTAACGGATCGGGGCTTTGCCGATATGCTGTCCGCCGGTTGGAATCAACACTCGGAGGTGGAGAATATTGAGTAAACAAGATCAAACGGATAACAAAGATAAGCTTAGGGTTTACGAATACGCGAAGCAGCTCAACATGAGCAGTAAGGAAGTCATTACGATTCTCAAAAGAATGAACATGCCCGTCAACAACCATATGAGCGTGATGGAAGACGGCATGACGAACGCGGTGGAGAAGTTCTTCCGCGACGTTAAAGCGAACGCGGCTGCGAAAATGGCCCAAGCCTCGGCGAAGCCTGCGGCCGCTCCGGAGCGGGAACGCCGTCCTCAAGCGGTCGGGCAGGCGGCTTCCGGCGCGCAGCAGCAGTCTCGTCCGGCGCCTCAGCAGGCACCGTCGTCCGCGGCGCCGGAGTCGGCTCCGGCGGCAAGCGCCGGAGCGTCTTCGACGCAGCCCGCCTCGCGTCCGCAAGGGCAAGGCGGCCGCCCGCAGGGCGGAGGCCAGGGCGGCAGCGGCGGCCGGGACGGCAATCGCCCGCAGGGCGGAGGCCAGGGAGGCTACGGCAACCGGGACGGCAATCGTCCGCAGGGCGGAGGCCAGGGAGGCTACGGCAACCGGGACGGCAATCGTCCGCAAGGCGGAGGCCAAGGCGGCTACGGCAACCGGGACGGCAATCGTCCGCAAGGCGGAGGTCAGGGAGGCTACGGCAACCGGGACGGCAACCGTCCGCAAGGCGGAGGCCAAGGCGGCTACGGCAACCGTCCGCAAGGTGGCGGAGGCCAAGGCGGTCCCGGCAGCCGTCCGCAGGGCGGCGGAGGCCAAGGCGGTCCCGGCAGCCGTCCGCAAGGCGGCGGAGGCCAAGGCGGCTACGGCAACCGTCCGCAGGGCGGCGGAGGCCAAGGCGGTTACGGCAACCGTCCGCAGGGCGGATCGGGAGGTTCGGCGGCTGCCCGTCCGGGTTCAGGCGCCGGCGCAGGGCGCAGCCCCGCTCCGGCAGCCGCGAGCGCCAGAGGCGGCCGTCCCGGCGACAGCGGGCGTCCGGCCGGACGCGACGGCAAAGCGCGTACGGGAGACGACTTCAACCGCAACGGCGGTCCGGGCGGCAAGCGGAAGGACAGCCGGTTCGACGACGGCAGATCGAGCTTCAAGAGCGGCAGAGGCAAGGGCGGCAAAAACGGCCGCAAGAACAACAACCAGCCTCCGCGCGAGAAAATCGACAATACGCCTAAAAAGGTCATCGTCCGCGGAAACATGACGGTCGGCGAGCTGGCGAAGCTGCTTCATAAGGACGCCTCCGAAGTGATCAAGAAGCTGCTGATGATGGGCGTGATGGCCACGATCAATCAGGATCTGGACCTCGACACCGTTCTGCTCGTCATTTCCGAGTACGGCGTCGAAGCCGAGGTGAAAATCGTCGTCGAGGATACGCAGTTCGAGACGATTGAAGAGAACGACGATCCGGACGATCTCGTCACTCGTCCTCCGGTCGTGACGATCATGGGCCACGTCGACCACGGCAAAACGACGCTGCTCGACGCGATTCGCGAGACGAAGGTCGCCAGCGGAGAGGCCGGCGGAATTACGCAGCATATCGGCGCCTATCAAGTCGAAATCAACGGCAAGAAAATTACGTTCCTCGATACGCCGGGCCACGAAGCGTTCACGACGATGCGTGCCCGAGGAGCGCAGGTTACCGATATTACGATTCTGGTCGTCGCGGCGGACGACGGCGTCATGCCGCAGACGGTCGAGGCGATCGCTCACGCGAAAGCGGCCAACGTGCCGATTATCGTCGCGGTTAACAAGATCGACAAGCCGAGCGCCAACCCCGACAAGGTCAAGCAAGAGCTGACCGAGTACGGCCTTGTGCAAGAGGAATGGGGCGGAGACACGATTTTCGTCGAAGTGTCCGCCAAGCAGCGGCTGAACCTGGACGGCTTGCTGGAGATGATTTTGCTTGTCGCCGAGGTGAACGATTACAAGGCGAATCCGGATAAACGGGCGCGTGGCACCGTTATGGAAGCCGAGCTGGACAAAGGCAAGGGCCCGGTAGCCCGCATTCTCGTCCAGAACGGTACGCTGAAGGTTGGCGACGCGTTCGTCGCGGGCGACTGCTTCGGCCGGATTCGGGCGATGACGAACGATCGCGGACGCCGGATCAAGGAGGCGGGACCGTCGACGCCGGTGGAAATTACCGGATTGACGGAGGTGCCGCAGGCCGGCGATCCGTTCATGGTGTTCGAGGACGAGCGCAAGGCGCGGGAAATTTCCGAGAAGCGTTCGATCAAAACCCGCCAATCGCAGATGAAGGCGAACCAGGCGGTAACGCTGGAGGATCTGTTCAGCAAAATCAAGGAAGGCGATATGAAGGAACTGAACGTCATTCTCAAGGCCGACGTTCAAGGCTCCCTGGAAGCTCTTCGGGGCTCGTTGGAGAAAATCGACATCGAAGGCGTTCGCGTGCGTACGATCTACAGCGGCGTAGGCGCGGTGACGGAGTCCGATATTATTTTGGCGTCGGCATCGTCGGCGATCGTAATCGGCTTTAACGTGCGTCCGGAGCCTCGCGCGCAAGCGATCGCCGAGCAGGAGAAGGTCGACGTTCGTCTGCATTCGATTATTTACAAGGTGATCGAAGAGATCGAACACGCCATGAAAGGGATGCTCGATCCGGTGTTCAAGGAGAAGGTCGTCGGACATGCGGAAGTTCGCGAGACGTTCAAGGTGACGAAGGTCGGCACGATCGCCGGCTGCATGGTCCTCGACGGCAAAATCGTCCGCAATGCGGAAGCGCGCCTGACGCGCGGCGGCATCGTCGTCTACACCGGCAAAATCGATTCTCTCAAGCGGTTCAAGGATGACGCGAAGGAAGTATCGGAAGGCTATGAGTGCGGAATTACGCTGGATAAGTTCAATGACATTCAACAAGGCGACATTATTGAAGCCTTCGTCATGGAGACCGTCGAGCGCTAATCCCAGCAGCATGCGAAGGTGGGATTGTGAATGGCCAAATTTCGAGTCGGACGGGTCGGCGAGCAAATCAAGAAAGAAATCAGCCAGATCATACAGACGGAGCTGAAGGACCCGCGCATCGGTTTTATAACGGTCACGGGCGTGGATTTGACGAACGACCTTTCGTTGGCCAGAGTGTATTTAAGCATTCTGGGCAGCGACGAGCAGAAGGAAGAGACGCTCAAGGCGCTCGGACGCGCGAACGGGTTTTTGCGTTCGGAACTGGGACGGCGGGTGAAGCTTCGTCACACGCCGGCGATCGAGTTCCGTTTCGACAGCTCTATCGCGTACGGCAGCCACATCGAGGAGCTGCTGCAGCAAGTCAATCAACAAGCTTTGGAGCCGTAAAGTTCGCAGGGAGGGAACCGGCATGTGGACCGAACAATTGAAGGAAGCGGCCGCTTTCATTCGCGACAGAGACGACTTCCTGATCGTTTCTCACGTGCAGCCCGACGGCGATGCGATTAGCTCGACAGTGACCGTAGCCTGGCTGCTGGATAAGCTGGGCAAGCAGTATACGATGCTGAACGAGGGCCCCGTGCCCTCCCGGCTGCGGTTTCTGTGGAAGAGTTCGGAGATTCGTTCGATGGACGAAGCCGGTGCGGCGGACGGACAACCGCAGGCCAGAACGTATCGGAACGTCATCTGCGTCGACTGCGCCGATTACGCGCGAGTCGGGCGGACTGAGCAATGGTTCGCGCCGGACGCGGAGCTGCTCAACATCGATCATCACCCGACGAATAACGGCTTCGGTCGCGTGAATCTGATGAAGACCCATGCGGCCGCTACGGCCGAGATTTTGTTCGAGCTGCTGGACGAGCTCGGACTGGAGTTGGACACGGATGTAGCCACCGCGATCTATACCGGGCTGCTGACCGATACGGGAGGCTTCCGGTATTCGAGCACGTCTCCGCTCGTGATGGCGATGGCTTCGCGGCTTCTGCAAGCGGGCGTGAACGGTCCGGAGCTGGCGGAGCATCTGCTGGAGCGGATGACGCCCGGGCAGCTGCGCATTCTCCAGCGCGGCCTGTCCAGGCTTGAGTTAAGCGAGGACCAGCGGATCGCCTGGCTCTGGGTCACCTCCGACGATCTGGAGGATACGGGAGCGACGAACGAGGATCTCGAAGGTCTCGTCAACTATCCTCGCAATATCGAAGGCGTCGAAGTCGGTCTGCTTTTTAAGCAGAACGGAGAGCAGTCAGTGAAAGTCAGCATGAGATCGGCGGGGCGCGTGAACGTCGCGGAGGTGGCCCAAGCATTCGGCGGGGGCGGCCACGTTCGCGCGGCGGGATGCCGATTCGCGGAGCCGCTGGCGGAGACGATCCGCCAGGTGATCGGACAAGTGCGGAAAGCGTTGGATGCGCTATGAAGGACGGCAGCTCGACATGGGAAGGCGTGCTGGCGATCTGGAAGCCTGCTGGCTGGACGTCTCACGACGTTGTCGCCCGGGCGAGAAGATTGCTGCGAGAGCGCCGGATCGGCCATACGGGAACGCTGGATCCGTCGGTTACCGGCGTGCTTCCGTTATGCGTCGGCCGCGCGACCCGTCTGGTCGAATATTTGCAGGAAGCGCCCAAAACGTATCGCGCAAAGCTTAAATTCGGCATCGCGACCGATACGGAAGACTTGGACGGCGAAGTGATCGAGCGCAAGGACGCTACTCACCTGACGGAGCCGATGATCAGAGAGTCCGCGCTTTCCTTCGTCGGCGAGATCGATCAGATTCCACCGATGGTGTCGGCCGTCAAGGTGAACGGCAAGCGGTTGTACGAGCTGGCCCGGCAGGGCGTTACCGTCGAGCGGCAAGCTCGGCGGATCACGATTCATCGCTTGGAAGTCGAAGAGGTAACCGCCGGTGTAGACGAGCCTGAGCTGGCTTTTACGGTAACTTGCTCGAAAGGCACATACATCCGCACGTTGTGCGCGGACATCGGGCGGAAGCTGGGCGTGCCCGCCGTAATGGCCGAGCTCGTACGCACCGAAAGCGCAGGCATCGGGCAGGAGAGCTGTGTGACGCTTGAAGAGATTCCGGAGCTGCTTGAGCAGGGAGAGCTGGGGCGGAGGCTGTTGGCGGCAGACAAGCTGCTGACGCAGTTTCCCGCCGCCGTCGCTTCCGAGCCGGAATCGCGGCATCTGCTTCAGGGCAAAACCGTTCAGGCCGCCAAGCTGCAGCCGCCTCCCGACCGTCGCGGACTCTGGAAGCTTTATCGGTCGGACGGCGTTTTTCTCGGCTTGTTCTCGGTGGACGAGGCGGCGGAGCGGGTTCGTCCCGTGAAGGTGTTTCATCCGTCGGAAGATCGGCCAAACGACAGTCAGTCCGACTAAGCAGGAGGGCATCAGGTGGAACGGATTCATTTATCAGTTGCGAATGTAACGGGGGGGCTTGCGCAAGCCGCGGAGAGGAAAGGCCTTTCGCTTGCGATCGGCTTCTTCGACGGCGTGCACCTGGGACATCAGGAAGTCATTCGCCGGGCCGTCGCGTCGGCGCGGGAGCAGGATCTGGTTTCGGCCGTCATGACGTTCGATCCGCATCCGCGGGTCGTTCTCGGCCACGGCTCGCAGTACGACGGGGTGCTGACTCCGTTGGAGGACAAGCTGGGGCTGTTCGCCGAACTGGGCGTGGACGCAGCCTACGTCATTCGGTTCGACCGCGAATTCTCCGAGGTAACCGCAGAGCGATTCGTTCAGTCGCTGATTGTGCCTCTCGGCGTCCGGACGGTCACGGTCGGGTTCGATTTCTCGTTCGGACATCGCGGACAGGGCAATGCCGAAGCGCTGAAAGAGTTCGGAGGCGGAGGGCTGCAGGTTCAAGTCGTCTCTCCGGTATTTCTGGACGACAGCAAGGTGAGCAGCACGCGGATTCGCCAGCGGCTGGAACAGGGCGAATGCGCCGAAGTGAAGCGGCTGACAGGCAGATCCTATCTCCTGAAAGGAACGGTCATTCACGGGGACGCGAGAGGCCGCCAGCTGGGCTACCCGACGGCCAATCTCCGGCTCGACCAGCCGTATGTCATTCCCCGTACCGGCGTCTACGCGGTCGAGATCGATGTGCTGTCGGAGGCGGGTACGGCGGAGAGCCGTCATAGCGGCGTGCTGAATATCGGCCATCGGCCTACCTTCGACGCCCCGGGAGGCGCGCTGAAGCTGGAGGCGCATCTGTTTGACTTCGACGGAGATTTATACGGCCGCCGGTTGGCGATGAGATTCCATTCGTTTCTCCGCGCGGAGAAGAAGTTCGAGTCAATCGATCAGCTGGTCGAGCAGATCGCAAGCGACTCGGCGCGAGCCCGCGAAATTTTCTCCGTAAAGGCGCGGGACTAATCCATTGTGTATCGGCTCTAAGTTGTGTTATACTATACAACGTTGTCGCGCAAGGCGGTCGCCTGCGCCGCGGCACGCAGAACCTTAGCTTGGCGAAGCGTTCTCACCGGCGCCAGCTCGGCTAACGGCGATTTCGAAGAAGGAGGTGAACAAGGATGGCATTGACTCAAGAACGCAAGCAAGAATTGATCGAAGAGCATAAGCTGCATGCAACGGACACCGGATCCCCGGAGGTTCAAATTGCTATCCTTACGCAGAACATCAACAATCTGACGGCACACTTCAGGGAGCACAAGAAAGATCATCACTCCCGTCGCGGTTTGCTCAAGATGGTTGGTCAACGTCGTAAGCTGCTGGCATACTTGAAAGAAAAAGATGTTAGCCGCTACAGCGCTCTGATTGCCAAATTGGGCCTGCGCCGTTAATTTGGATTCGCATGAAAGCAACCTGGCCGTGTCGTACGGGGCATACCGCCCTAACAGGCGCTCAGGTTGCTTTTTCCCTATATAGGAGCGGGGAAATCACGAAAAGACATGCCTAAGTTCCCGAGCGGCAGGAAATAATGGGAACAGTGTCGAAACTACATAGGATGCAAAGCGACGAGCAACAGCTCGCGCTTAAAGGAGGGAAATCGTTTGGAACAAAGCGTGGAAATGCAGCTGGGCGGTCGACCGTTTTCCTTGGAAACCGGGCGATTGGCGAAGCAAGCGAACGGCGCGGTCGTTGTGCGCTATGGCGAGACGGTCGTGCTGTCTACCGTGACGGCTTCCAGCGAGCCGAAGGATCTGGATTTCTTCCCGCTGACCGTCAATTATGAAGAGCGGTTGTATGCGGTGGGCAAAATTCCCGGAGGATTCATCAAACGGGAAGGGCGTCCGAGCGAGAAAGCGATATTAGCCAGCCGGCTGACGGACCGTCCGATTCGTCCGCTGTTCCCGGAAGGCTTCCGGAACGACGTTCAGATCGTCAATCTCGTGCTTAGCGTGGATCAGGACTGCTCTCCGGAAATCGCGGCGATGATCGGAACCTCCGCAGCGCTGTCAATCTCCAACGTTCCGTTCAGCGGACCGGTCGGAGGCGTTATCGTCGGAAGAATTAACGGACAGTTCATCGTGAATCCGACACAGGAGCAGGAAGAGATCAGCGACATGTACGTCGTCGTAGCGGGAACGCGCGACGCGATCATGATGGTCGAGGCGGAAGCCAACGAAGTTTCCGAGAGCGACATGCTGGAAGCGATCATGTTCGGTCACGACGAGATCAAGAAGATCGTCGATACGATCGACCGTCTGGTCGAGGTCGCCGGTCAGCCGAAGATGGAAGTCAAGCTGCACAGCGTCGATGCCGAAGTCGAAGCGGCGGTCAAGGCGTACGCGCAGGAAAGACTGGTCGAAGCGGTGCGCATCTCCGAGAAGCACGCGCGCCAAGACGCGATCGACGCGATTAACGGAGAGACCGTCGAGCACTTCTCCGAAGTGTATGGGGATGCTCCGGAGAAGCTCGGCGACGTGAAGGAAGTGCTGTACGACATCGTCAAGAACGAAGTCCGCCGGCTCATTACGCACGACAAGGTGCGTCCGGACGGCCGCGGGCTGTCGGAGATCCGCCCGATTTCTTCGGATATTTCCATTCTGCCGCGCACGCACGGC
This sequence comes from Cohnella hongkongensis, assembly GCF_042654645.1. Lineage (NCBI taxonomy): Bacteria > Bacillati > Bacillota > Bacilli > Caryophanales > Paenibacillaceae > Cohnella > Cohnella hongkongensis. The sequence goes on from NZ_JBHSEP010000007.1 coordinate 192,900, forward strand.
TCCGGGCTGTTTACGCGCGGACAGACGCAAGCGCTTAGCGTATGCACGCTCGGGCCGCTTGGAGAAGTTCAGATTCTCGACGGCATCAGCCCGCAGGAATCCAAGCGCTTCATGCATCATTACAACTTCCCGCCGTTTTCCGTCGGAGAAGCCCGTCCGCTCCGTCCGCCTGGACGCCGCGAGATCGGCCATGGCGCGCTGGGCGAACGCGCGCTGCTCAAGGTGCTTCCTTCGGAAGCGGAATTTCCGTATACGATCCGTCTCGTATCGGAGGTATTGGAATCGAACGGCTCCACCTCCCAAGCGAGCATCTGCGCCAGCACGTTGGCGATGATGGATGCGGGCGTCCCGATCAAAGCGCCGGTAGCCGGCGTTGCGATGGGATTAATTAAGGACGGACAGCATACGTCGATCCTGACCGATATCCAGGGGATGGAAGACCACCTTGGAGATATGGACTTTAAGGTGGCTGGGACGTCCGCCGGGATAACGGCAATCCAGATGGACATTAAAATCGACGGCATCGATCGCCAGATTTTGACCGAAGCGCTGGATCAGGCCAAAGAAGGCCGCCTGTTCATTCTCGGCAAAATGCTCGAGACGATCAAGGAGCCGCGCCAAGAGCTGAGCAAGTACGCGCCGAAAATTTTGTCTCTCAAGATCAACCCGGACAAAATCCGCGACGTTATCGGCTCCGGCGGCAAAATCATCAACAAAATCATCGAGGACACCGGCGTCAAAATCGATATCGAGCAGGACGGCACCGTGTACATCGCTTCGGCAGACGAAGCGGCGAACCAACGCGCCCGCGCCATTATCGAAGGCATCGTCCGGGAAGTCGTCGTCGGCGAAGTCTATACCGGAACGGTCAAGCGGATCGAGAAGTTCGGCTGCTTCGTGGAAATTTTGCCGAACAAGGACGGTCTGATCCATATCAGCCAGTTGGCCAACGAGCGCGTGGCGAAAGTCGAAGACGTGGTCAATATCGGCGACCAGATCGAGGTTAAGGTGACCGAGATCGACAACATGGGGCGGATCAACCTGTCGCGCAAAGCTTTGCTCAACTCCGAGCAAGTATCGGTATAAACGCATTCCCAACGAAATAAGATGGACAAAAGAGACTCCAATGCGAAGGTCTCTTTTTGTTTGCATAAATTGGCTGTTACTATGGGATGCTCACTCATAAAGACCGATTCCATGGCATAGGATGAAGGCAGGGAATCGGACAAGACGGGGTGAGCGAAACATGGCAAGGAAAATCCCGGTAGGGCTGCTGGCGGCGATGACGGCCAGTTTGGCTGCCGTACTGCTCGCGGGAACGTACGGCCCGATTCGACCGTTCGTGCAGACCGTGAAGCTGCAGGAGACCTCCATTACGGCGCTGACGGAAGACAAGCGGGAGGACGAGCTGCTGAGTTGGATCCGGTCGGAAGCGCCCAAGCGGAGTCAGCCGCCCATCAACGCGGTCATCGACCGGGTATGGAAAGCGATTCCCGGCTACGACGGACGAGTCGTGGACATTAAAGCCACGTATTTGAAGGCCAAGCTGCTCGGCTCCACGGCGAGCTCGGGGGACAGCTTTCCTTGGGTGTACAAGACGGTTAAACCGAAGGTCTCCTTGCAGGATTTGCCCGTTCAACCGATCTACAGGGGCAATGCCGCCAAACCGGCCGTCGGGCTAATGATCAACGTGGCGTGGGGAGACGAGTACTTGCCCGCCATTCTCGACGTCCTGAAGGAGCAGAACGTGAAGGCGACCTTTTTCTTCGATGGCACATGGCTGTCCAAAAATAGGGAAACGGCCCGGAAAATTATCGAACAGGGACACGAGGCTTCCAATCATGCGTATACGCATCCCGACATGAGCAAGCTCGGAGCCGAGCGACAAAGACAGGAGATCGGCAGAACGGAGCAGCTGTTGAAACAACTGGGCGTGAACAACGTCTGGTTCGCGCCGCCTTCCGGCTATTACAACGAGAATACGATCAAAGTCGCTGCGGAGTACGGACTTCGGACGGTGCTGTGGACGCTGGATACGATAGACTGGCAGAAGCCCGATCCGTCTTCCGTCGTCCTTAAGGTGTCGAGAAAGGTCGGACCGGGCGCCTTGATTTTGATGCATCCGACTTCCACGACGGCCGGTGCGCTGGAAGGAATGATCGCTGCGATCAAGACGAGGGGCTATTTTCCCGGAACCGTATCCGAGACGCTGTCTCCCGAACGTATCGATGTTCGGTTGTGACGAATGTCGGAATTTGTTATAGTGGTATCACTGTTCATTTACCATTAGCAAAGGGGGGAAGTCGAATGAACAAGTATACGCTGAAGAACGGTCTTCGCGTCATGATCGAATCGATTCCGACTTATCGTTCGGTTTCGTTCGGCATCTGGGTCAAGGCCGGTTCCCGATACGAGAATACCGATACGAACGGGATTTCCCATTTTATCGAACATATGCTGTTCAAAGGGACGAATCGTCACAACGCTAAAGATATCGCGGATCTCTTCGACGGCATCGGCGGCAATGTGAACGCCTTTACATCCAAAGAATATACGTGCTATTATGCCAAAGTGCTGGACCAGCATCTGCCGATCGCAGTCGACGTTCTGTCGGATATGTTTTTCGAATCCCAAATGGCCGAGGGCGAATTGGAGAAGGAGAAAAACGTTATCCTCGAAGAAATTGCCATGTACGAGGATACGCCGGACGATACGGTTCACGATCTGGCGTCCCGGGCCGCCTACCTCGACCATCCGCTCGCTTATTCCATATTGGGGACAGCCGAACGTCTCCAGCCGATGGGACCGGACCACTTGCGCCGATATATGAAGGATAGATATCGGATCGACAATACGGTGATCAGCATCGCCGGCAACGTCGGAGAGGAAGTGCTGGAGCTGCTGGAGCGGCATTTCGGGCGATTTGACGTCGTCGGCAAGGATCCGGCGATCGAGCCTCCGGTATTTCATTCTCAGTCGCTCTTTCATCGCAAGAAAACGGAACAGAACCATCTTTGTCTGACTTTTCCGGGTTATTCCAGCAAGGCGCCCAATCTGTATGCGATGATTCTTCTTAACAATACGATTGGCGGTGGAATGAGCTCGCGGCTGTTCCAGGAAGTTCGCGAGAAGCGCGGCTTGGCTTATTCGGTCTACTCCTACCATACCTCTTATGCGGACAGCGGCTTGTTTACCGTATATGCGGGAACTGCCCCCAAGCAGACGAAGGAAGTATACGATATTACGATGGACCTGCTTGGCGAGATCGCAGTGAAAGGGCTAAGCGAGGCCGAGCTGCATAGAGGCAAGGAACAGCTGAAGGGCAATTTGATCCTTAGCCTGGAAAGCACCAGCAGCCGCATGAATCGTTTGGGGAAAAACGAGCTGATGCTCGGGCGCCACTACACGCTTGACGAAATGCTGGCGCGCATCGATCAGGTCGAGCTGTCCGACTTAAATGAAATTATGGCTTCCATGATGGCTCAGCCCTGCGCGGTTGCGTTGGTCGGAGCCGATCATCAGGTATTGTCCGGAATCGGGAGGGAATTCATTGTATCCAATTCAACTGAAGCGACTGCCGGGAAATGAGGATGTCTCGCTGCCCCGCCAAATGTCCGAATGGGCGGCCGGCTTCGATCTGCATGCTGCAGTTGCGGACCCTGTCGTTCTGGCTCCGGGGGAGAGAGCGTTGATTCCGACCGGTTTCGCGATGGCGATGCCGAGAGAGCTGGAGGCGCAAATTCGGCCTCGCAGCGGTCTTGCCTATAAGCACGGTATTACTTGCTTGAATTCTCCCGGGACGATCGACGCCGATTATCGCGGTGAAGTGAAGGTTCTGCTTATTAACCTTGGGCAGGAGCCGTTCACGATTGAGCGCGGGGAGCGTATCGCCCAAATGGTGTTCCAGCGCGTTCCTCAAGTCGTTCTCGAAGAAGTGTCCGAGCTTTCCGACACCTCTCGCGGAGAAGGCGGCTTCGGCCATACCGGCAAGTAACGAATCGTTCTTTTCAGTTTCTTCAACCACGCCAGCCGGCGTCGCCCCTCTCCTTAAGGGGGCGGCTCCAGGGTGGCCTTTTCTATCTTCTGGAGCCATTATCCCGTTGAGTCAGGTCGTTTGAGGCTTGGTTGCTCGGCGCTTGTGGTTCGGTGGCCGGTAGCCGGTGGCCCGGTTTGGCCTTCAACATAGTCGAGCCCGCTCGTCCGCTTCAGCTGGATGGCCAATATCCCCGCAGCTCAGGGCTGCGAATGTGGGTTGACCGGGAGTGGGCAGTTGTGCAGGTCGCACAGGTCGTGCAGGTCGCAAAGTCGCACAGTGGAGATGGGAAGGCTCGCGATTTTATCCCTGCAACTCAGGATGGCGACAAACCAACTATAGGGCGATGATGGCGCTAAACATTCAAGCGTAACTGCGGGGATCGGGAAGCTGACCTGGCTTAGGAAGCCTCTTTTAATAGGTTGCGGTACTGGGCGCGAAGCTTAGGTTGGATGTTCGGCCTGCGGATGAGATTGGGGTAAGTAAGAACAGGAGCCGACGAGGCCATCCGCAAGAGAGATTCGAAGGCCGATGGTTGCTGGTGCTGCCGGGCGGCGTAGTTATATTGGAAGCAAAACTGGTCCATGTAGGCTTGGAGATGCTTAGGTCCGATCCCGTTGAACGTATAGTTGATCCAGTTGGAAGCGCGTTGGCAGAGCTGAAGGAGACGAATGTTTCTGTCCTTGCTGAATTTGAGGGTGACGGCAATGACCTCCGGGGCATCCGGAGAGACATGCTTTTTCAGAAAAGGATGCTTGTTCAAGGGACAAGTCAAATGCGGGTAGGAGCACTCTTCGACGGCCTGCTTGATTTTAATATAAGTAAATTCCCCCTGGCCGCTCATACTTGCACCGATCAGCAGCGGTTGCTCCTGAGGATGGCGATACACGGTCGGATTATAGGGGCGTCCATATTGGGCAAAGTTGATCCGGACCAGGCCGGTCAGTAGCTTGTCCTTGTCGGCATGGGACATGGCGTGGCGGATCTTGTGGCATATGAGCCAGGCGGTTTTATAAGTCGTCCCTATAATGGAAGCAAGACGAACCGCGCTGATTCCTTGCGGGGTCGAGTGAAGGAACAGAGCAAGCAGCCATAGCCGGATCGGGGTCCGGCTTTTTTCCAATATGGTCCCGGAGGTAAGAGACGTTTGGGTTCGACACGAGCTGCATTCGTATAAGGGAATTTTCCGGGTGCGAATGGCGTAAGCGCGGCGGCTTCCGCAGTGCGGGCAGCGAAAACCGTCAGGCCACCTCGCTTGGTGGAAGAGCTGTATGCAGGCTTGTTCGTTGGAGCCCGAGAGACAAAACGCCTGGAAATCGGTTTGGTTCACGTGGGCGACCTCCGCTCAGTTATTTTCTGGTTCCATTATACCAAACATATGTTCTTATTTAAAGAGTTTTTTCTAAAAAATGGAGAGAGAACGGGGGGAGAAGAATCTCCTGAATGCGAGAGGAGAATCTCCTGAATGGACGGGATAATGGCCCGAGGGAAGGATAAGCCGACCAGATAGAGGTGCAGGTATGCAGCGAAGACGGGCTGAGTCAAGGGGATAATGGCGGCAGGGTTCGAAAATAGCGAATAGCGGATGAAGTCAGAGAAGAGGTTCCCAGCGAAGGGGAAAATGGTCGGCACCCCCGAATGGGCGCATGCATACGATGTGCTATGCGAAGGGAATGTCGAGAGGAGGGGGCAGCGATACTTACGGGAGTTCAAGTCGTGCTTGCGGGCGGGGATGCCCGGCAACTGGAAGTGATCCGCCAGCTGACGGAGAAGGACGCCTCGGTGACGATCGTCGGCTTCGACAGGCTGGACACTCCTTTTAGCGGAGCGGTCAAGGGAGAATGGTCTCCCGAGCTGCTGGCGGAGGCGGACGCACTGGTCTTGCCGGCTGTCGGCACGGATGAGGAAGGAGTTATCCCAGCGTTGTTCACCGATCTGGAGCTGAAGCTTGCGGACGCGCATATGGCCGCGCTGCCAAGGGCAAGCAAGGTGATTACGGGCATGGCGAAGCCTTATCTCCGCAAGCTTTGCGAGAAGCACAGAATCGGGCTTGTCGAATTGTTCGAGAGGGACGACGTTGCCATCTACAACTCGATTCCGACCGCCGAGGGCGCGTTGATGATGGCGATTCAGAATACGGATATTACGATTCACGGTTCGAATTGCATCGTTCTCGGACTGGGAAGAACGGGCTTTACGATGGCGAGAACGCTCCAGGCGCTCGGGGCCAAAGTCAAGGTCGGAGTGCGCCGGGACGAGACGTTCGCCCGTGCATTCGAGATGGGATTCGAGCCCTTCTATATGCCCGATTTGGCGCGTCATGCGGGGAATATCGACTTGATTTTTAACACGATTCCGACTATGATAGTCACAGCGCAAGTGATCGCCCAACTCCCCCAACGCGCATGCATTATCGACCTGGCCTCGAAGCCTGGCGGCACCGATTTTCGCTTCGCGGAGAAGCGCGGAATCAAGGCTCTGCTGGCTCCCGGATTGCCCGGAATCGTGGCACCGAAGACGGCCGGTCGGATCATCGCGAACAGTCTGACCCAGATCATTCTGGAAGACAACCGAATACGGGGGAATCAACCATGAATTGGGAAGGAATCACGGTTGGGTATGCGCTGTCCGGTTCCCATTGCACGCTTGAGGAAATTATGCCGCAGATCAAGCGCTTCGTCGATGCGGGCGCCAACGTCGTTCCGATCGTCTCGACGACGATTATGACGACGGATACGAGGTTCGGCACCTCGAGCCACTGGCAGGAAACTTTGGGTCAAATTACGGGCAACGAGATCATATCTTCTATTGTAGACGCCGAGCCGCTCGGACCCTCCAAGCGACTGGACATTTTGGCGATCGCGCCTTGCACGGGCAACACGACGAGCAAGCTGGCGAACGCTATGACCGACGGTCCGGTGCTGATGGCCGCGAAGGCGCAGATGCGCAACCAGCGCCCGCTCGTGCTGGCGATCTCTACGAATGACGGGCTGGGACTTAACGCCGCCAATATCGCCAAGCTTCTGATTATGAAGCACGTGTACTTCGTGCCGTTCGGGCAGGACAATCCGGCTGCCAAGCCGAACTCTCTCGTCGCGAGAATGGATCTCGTGATGGAGACTTGCGAGGCCGCGATGGAAGGCAAGCAACTGCAACCTATGCTCATTGAGCGTTTCACACACGCTTGAGATAGAATTACCGCAACGTCTGGTCTGTCTTTCTCTGATCTCCCATTGCCTAGCAGAGCGGAGGAAACGGGATGGAACTGGTCGTGCAGAAATTCGGCGGGACGTCGCTGACCGACAAGCAAAGTCGGAGCCGCGTCCTCCGTCATATTATCCGCGAGTACGAAGCGGGAAGCCAAGTTGTCGTCGTCGTATCGGCGATGGGGAGGAGCGGAGACGCCTACGCGACCGACTCTCTGCTGGAGCTGATTCGACTGAACGGCGACTCGCTGCCGGATCGGGAGAAGGATCTGCTGCTCTCGTGCGGCGAGCTTATATCGGCTGCCGTCCTATGCAGTCTTCTCCAGAGCGAAGGAATACGCTCCGTCGCCTTGACGGGAGGACAGGCCGGCATTGTGACGGACGGTCATTACGGCTCGGCCAGAATTTTGCAGATTGACGGGGACCGCATACTGAAGCACTTGTCCGACAAGCAAGTCGTGGTGGTCGCGGGCTTCCAGGGAATGACCCGAGACGGGGAAGTGACGACGCTCGGACGGGGCGGAAGCGACACATCGGCCACGGCGCTTGGCGCGGCGCTGAAGGCGGACGTCGTCGACATCTATACCGATGTCGACGGCATTCTGACCGCCGATCCGCGCTGGGTAGCGGACGCGAGGCCGCTGGCCGCCGTCAGCTATGAGGAAATATGCAACATGGCGCATAACGGGGCCAAAGTCATCCACCCCCGCGCCGTCGAAATCGCGATGAAAGCGGGCATTCCCGTGCGCGTCCGCTCGACGTTCTCGGACGGAGAGGGCACGCTGGTCACGCACGCCGAGGCTTTGCGAAGCCAAGGCATCCTGTACGACAAAACCGTAACAGGGCTGGCGCACGTCCGCGACGTGACGCAGCTGGCAGTGAGCGATCCGAAGGGACCGGCCGATTTGCAGCTGCGCGTCTTTCGAGCGATGGCGACGCACGGCATTAGCGTGGACTTCATCAGCGTCATGCCGACAGGCGTGCACTATACCGTGTCCGAGAAGGATGCGACGCTGGCGGTGGAATTGCTGCGGGACCTCGGCTTCGAGCCGCAAGTTCGCGGGGAGTGCGCCAAAGTGTCGGTCATCGGAGGCGGGATGAACGGTCAGCCGGGAGTGATGGCCGTCATTGTCGAGGCTTTGACCGAGGCGGGCATCCCGATCCTGCAATCCGCGGACTCCAATACCACGATCTGGGTGCTCATCGCCCAGAAGGATTTGGCGGTCGCGCTGCAGGCGCTGCACACGGCATTCGCGCTTCATCTCTCCCCTGCCGGAGGACATTAGAGGAGGAAATGGGAATGAGTTTCGGTCGTTTGATTACAGCAATGGTAACTCCTTTTGACGAAAACTTGAACATCGATTGGGACACGACGGCGAAATTGATCGATTATCTGATCGAGGAGCAAAAATCCGACAGCCTTGTCGTCTCCGGAACGACCGGCGAATCCCCGACTTTATCGGATGACGAGAAAGTCGAGCTGTTCCGATTTGCGGTCAAGCACGCCGCCGGCCGCTGCAAAATTATCGCCGGAACGGGAAGCAACGAGACAGCCCACTCCATTCATCTGACGCGAAAGGCCGAGGAGGCCGGCGTAGACGGCATCCTGCTCGTCGCCCCTTACTATAACAAACCGAGCCAAGAGGGCATGTACCAGCATTTTCGCACGATCGCAGAAGCGACGACGCTGCCGGTGATTCTGTATAATGTGCCGTCGCGCACGGTCGTGAGCCTGTCGGTGGAAACGACGCTTCGTCTGGCGGAAATTCCGAATATCGTCGCCACGAAGGAATGCGCATCCCTGGAGCAGATGACGGAGATTGTCGCGAACGCTCCAGACGGTTTCTTGCTGTACAGCGGAGACGACGGAGTCACGCTGCCGACGCTGTCGGTCGGCGGTTACGGCATCGTAAGCGTAGCCAGCCATATTGTCGGCGCGGAGATGAAGGAACTGATCGCGGCTTATACGGATGGCCGAGTGAAAGAGGCGCAGACGTTAAACGCGAAGCTGTTCCCCGTCTTTAAAGGCTTGTTCAACTGCCCGCATCCGGTGCCGAACCCGGTCGCGGTCAAGCATGCCCTCTCCCTGCGCGGGTTGCCGGTCGGCGGAGTTCGCTTGCCTCTCGTGCCGATGAACGAAGCGGAAGCGAAGTTCCTGCACAACTTGCTGAACGCATAATAACGAGGTTTTCGGTCGCTTGGATTTTGCTAGGGAACCGATGTCCTCCGGGCATCGGTTTTTGCGTTACATATGCTTCTTGTTTTTCCTGAATTGCTTCATGTATAATGATTGAGAGTGATTGGGTGCGGCAAATAATTAAGCAAATTGAAAACTTCATATCGATCGGGTGCGTCGAATGATCTAGGAGGTACTAGTGTAGTGTCAAAGAAAAACAACCAGGACAAATTACTGATTTTCGCGCTCGGCGGCGTCGGCGAAATCGGCAAAAACATGTATTGCATCCAGTATGGCAATGACATTGTAGTTGTTGACGCCGGCTTGAAATTCCCCGAAGAGGAAATGCTCGGAATCGACGTCGTTATTCCGGATATCGCTTATCTGCTCGAAAATCGGGACAAAGTGCGGGCCATTCTGCTGACGCATGGCCACGAGGATCATATCGGCGGGCTTCCTTACGTGCTGAAGCAGCTGAACGTACCGATCTACGGCACGAAGCTGACGCTCGGCTTGGTCGAAAACAAGCTGAAGGAAGCGGGACTGCTTGGAGATACGAAGCGCCACCTGATTAACGAGGATACGGTGCTGACGTTAGGAGCGATGAAAGCGAGCTTCTTCCGGACAAACCACAGCATCCCCGACTCCGTCGGCGTATGCTTGGAGACGCCGGAAGGAAACGTTGTCCATACGGGCGATTTCAAATTCGACCACACGCCGGTGAACGATCAGTTCGCCGACTTGCAAAGAATGGCCGAGATCGGCAGCCGGGGCGTTCTGGCCCTTCTGTCCGACAGCACCAACGCGGAGAGGGCTGGATATACGCCTTCCGAGAGCAATATCGGCAAGGAATTCGAGTCGCTGTTCCGCAGCGCGAAGCAGCGCGTCGTCGTGGCCACGTTCGCATCGAACGTTCACCGCATTCAGCAGGTGATTAACGCAGCCGCGGAGACGCGCCGCAAGATGACGGTCATCGGCCGAAGCATGGTGAACGTCGTCGGCATCGCATCCGAGCTTGGCTACTTGAACATTCCGGAAGGCATGCTGATCGAGCCGGAGGAAGTGAACAAGCTGCCGGCCGATCGCGTCGTCATTCTGTCGACGGGAAGCCAAGGCGAACCGATGTCTGCGCTTACGCGGATGGCGCGTTCCACGCACCGTAAGGTGGATATCCTTCCGGGAGATACGGTTATCATCGCGGCGACGCCGATTCCGGGCAACGAGAAGTACGTCGGAAGAACGGTCGACGAGCTGATGAGACTCGGTGCCCACGTCATCTACGGACCGGGCTCGATCTCGGGCGTTCACGTCTCCGGACACGGCAGCCAGGAAGAGCTGAAGCTGATGCTGAACCTGATGAAGCCGGAATATTTCATTCCGATTCACGGGGAATACAGAATGCTTCGCCACCACGGACTGCTGGGCGAGCAAGTCGGCATTCCGAAGGACAATATTTTCCTGATCGATATCGGCGATACGGTCGAAATTCAGAACGGGGTCGCGCGGAAAGGCAGCAAAATTCCGTCCGGCAACGTGCTGATCGACGGACTCGGCGTAGGCGATGTCGGGAACATCGTGCTTCGCGACCGCAAGCTTTTGTCGCAGGACGGCATACTCGTCGTCGTCGTGACGCTGAGCAAGCAGGACGGGACCATCCTGTCCGGGCCGGACATCATCTCCCGCGGCTTCGTTTACGTGCGCGAGTCGGAAGGTTTGCTGGAAGAAGCGAATCGCATCGTGACGAGCACGCTGCACAAGCTGATGAACGACAATGTGAACGAATGGGCGTCGCTCAAGACGAACGTCAAGGACGCGCTCGGTCGTTTCCTGTACGACCAAACCAGAAGAAGACCGATGATCCTGCCGATCATCATGGAAGTCTAGAAAAACAAACCCACACTCGTCTAAAAACCGTTTTCCACCGTCCGAACAAGGACGGAAGGAGGACGGTTTTTTTTGTGCGAAAAGCCTTATACTATGTCCAGCCGTTAACCAAGCAGGAGGCTGATGAAATGAGCGAAAGGGAAAAGTCGGCACAGACGTCGGAGAAGCCGGGTCCGCCGTCCGAGGAAGCGAACAAGCCGTCGGCGACGGAGGCGGTCGTGCAGCTCGGCCAGACGTCGGTTCCTTCGGCCGAGAGCCATATTTTCTGCTTGACGATTATCGGACAGATTGAAGGACATCTGATTCTTCCTCCGCAGAACAAGACGACCAAGTACGAGCATGTCATTCCCCAACTGATCGCGGCCGAGCAGAATCCCAAAATCGAAGGGCTGCTGGTCGTGCTTAATACGGTTGGCGGAGACGTGGAAGCGGGGTTGGCGATCGCGGAGATGATCTCGTCTCTGTCGAAGCCGACCGTAACGCTCGTGCTTGGCGGCGGGCATTCAATCGGGGTGCCGATCGCGGTGTCGGCGAACGCTTCGTTTATCGCCGAGACGGCGACGATGACGATCCATCCGATTCGGATGAACGGGCTGGTCATTGGCGTCCCGCAGACGTTTGATTATTTGGAGAAAATGCAGGAGCGGGTGACGCGCTTCGTTACTCGGCATTCGAACGTATCGGAGCAGACCTTTAAGGAGCTGATGTTCAAAACGGGCGAGCTGACCCGGGACATCGGCACGACGGTCATCGGCCAGGACGCGGTGAAGCACGGCCTGATCGATGCCGTAGGAGGCGTAGGCGAGGCGCTGGGCGAATTAAACCGGCGCATCCGGGAACGCAGGTTGTCCGGGGAAGGAGCGAATGGGGAATGACGATCTATACGGCGATGCCTCTGGAATTGGTGCTGGACGGCCATCAGAACGAGCCGGGCCCGTTTCTGGAAACGACGGTGAACGGTATCACGATGCAGCTCGTTCCCGTGGCACCGGGAGTGGGCCGGATCGTCCGGCTGCTGTCGGCTCCGCTGGACTGTTATTTGATGGCGGAGTATGCGCCCGGACAACTGATCGGCTATCAGCCGCAGAGCGAGCCGTTTCCCCCGGCTTCGAGCCGCTCCGACGCTGCGGGCTTCGGAGCGTAGGTCGGAGCGGTCATGCCAACCTCCCGTCAACTGTGATATAATGTTGAACCGGGAGGTGGCAAAATTGGCCAAGCGCAAGAAGAAGCGGCCTTCGTTCGCGGCAAGCTTGAAATATGAAATTTACGGCATCGTACTGATTACCTTATCCGTTATTGCCATCTCCGGCGAAGCCGCGGTAGGCCGGTCTCTGTCCAAGCTGTTCGGATTCATTCTCGGCAAGCATTATTATTTGCTCGCTCTGGCCGGCATCTGGTTCGGCTTATACGTGATGGTGAAACGAGCATGGCCCAGAGGGTGGACGGCCAGACGTTCCGGATTCGTTCTCGTCTCCCTGATCATGACGCTGTGGAGCGCGATGGCGTCTATCGACAACAGTCTCGGGACGCTCGACGCCATTACGCCCTCCGGCATCGTGAACCAAACGATGAATCAACTAAGAGAGCTTCTATGGCAGGCTCCGGCGCTGAACGATATCAAGGTGTTCAACGCCGATGTCGGCGGCGGCATGGTCGGGGCCCTGCAATATTCCGTCCTTTATTGGCTGTTCGGCTATTACGGGGCGAAGTTCGTGCTCATTATCGAAATCGCTATCGCGTTCATGCTTGTGACGAATCGTTCGTACGTAGAGATCGGACGGTCGGTTCGCTTGTTTCTCGCGAGGGCGATGCCGCTTGTGGCGGCCCGATTCTCGTCGGGACGCAAGCTGCTGTCGATTAAGGCAGTCCCGGTTCGCGGACCGGGACGCAGAGGGAGAGGCGGCGCCGCGGCCGCTGTTGAAGCATCCGCGCCGGAGCCGGCCGTCGCGGACGACGGCATGGAAGAGCCGTCGCTTATCCCGACCCCGAGGAAAACGCCGCTGTTCTTCCAGCTGTTTCACGGCAAATCGGAGAAAGAATACGACGCCTCGCAGGAGGAGTATTGGGCCGAAGAGGAGCCGATTCCGTTCGCAAGGAAGGAAACGCCCGGCCGCGCGACGATAAAAATTCGCACGGGCGTCCGCCGCGATGAAGGGATTCCGGCAAACGAGCCTTCGTTCTCGAGTGCGGAAGCCGAGACGGATCCGGCGGAAGAAGCTCGGATGGAGGAACCGTCCGATATGCCGCGCTTTACCGACTTCACGGCTCATTATCCGGATATCGATCCGGACGGAGAAGAGGATGACGGGCATTCGCCTTTGTCCGGCTCGTATGCAGACGAGGATGCTGTGGAGGAAATGGAGTCCTATACGTTCCCGGGAGCGGCGGCGGACCTGCCTTCCGAGAACGCAGCCGCGGACGCGGCGGAGAGCCGCGCTGACATTGCGGACGACGGAATCGATGAAGGGTTAGACGAAGAAAACGATGAAGCGCTCCCCGTTCGCGGCGAGTCGACCGGATCAGCCTCATCGGCCTCTGCCGATTCTCGAATGGCGGCGGCTCCGGTCAAGAAGGCGCCCAAGCCTTACAGGCTGCCTTCCGTAAGCCTGCTGGACAAGCCGAGCGGCGGAGGCAAGTCGGGAAATCCGTCGGATTATATGAACACCGCGCGCAAGCTGGAAGCGACGCTCGAAAGCTTCGGCGTCAGAGCGAAGGTGCTCGACGTAGCGAGAGGGCCTGCGGTTACGCGGTACGAGCTGCAGCCGGACACCGGGGTCAAGGTCAGCCGGATTGTCAGTCTGACCGACGACATCGCGCTGGCGCTCGCCGCGAAGGATATTCGGATGGAAGCGCCGATCCCCGGCAAGTCGGCGATCGGCATCGAGGTGCCGAATAACGAGGTCAGCGTCGTCACGCTGCGCGAAGTACTGGAAACGCAGCCGTTCCAGGAGTCGCCGGCGAAGCTGACGATCGCTTTCGGCCGCGACATCTCGGGCCAGCCGATCGTCGGCAATCTGGCGAGAATGCCCCATCTTCTCGTCGCCGGAGCGACGGGCTCCGGGAAGTCGGTTTGTATTAACGGCATCATTACAAGCTTGCTCTATAAGGCGAAGCCGGAGGAAGTCAAGTTTCTGATGATCGATCCGAAGATGGTCGAGCTCAACGTCTATAACGGCATTCCGCATTTGCTCGCTCCGGTTGTCACCGATCCGCGCAGAGCTTCGCTCGCGCTGAAAAAAATCGTCGTGGAAATGGAGAAGCGCTACGAGAAGTTTTCCAAATCCGGAACGCGCAACATCGAGGGCTACAATGCGCTGATGATGAGCGGCAACAACCCGGACGCGGTGCTTCCGTACATCGTGGTGATCGTGGACGAGCTTGCCGATCTGATGATGGTGGCCGCCGGAGACGTCGAGGACGCGATCTGCCGGTTGGCGCAGATGGCGCGGGCGTCGGGCATCCACTTGATCATCGCGACGCAGCGCCCGTCCGTCGACGTCATCACCGGCGTCATCAAGGCGAATATTCCGAGCCGGATCGCGTTCGGGGTGTCGTCTCAGGTAGACTCGCGAACGATTCTCGATATGGTCGGAGCGGAGAAGCTGCTCGGTCGCGGGGATATGCTGTTCCTCCCGATGGGAGCGTCCAAGCCGATCCGCGTGCAGGGCGCGTTTCTGTCGGACAACGAGGTGGAGGCGGTCGTCGGATACTGCCGCGGGCAAGCGGAAGCGGAGTACAACGAAGAGCTGGTGCCGGAGGTCGACGAAAGCGCCGGGGAAGACTCCGACGAAATCGTGGACGAGCTGTTCGACCAGGCGGTGCAGATCGTGCTGGAGGCGAAGCAGGCATCCGTCTCGCTGCTGCAAAGGCGCATGCGCATCGGCTATACGCGCGCCGCGAGGCTGATCGATACAATGGAAGCCAAAGGCGTTGTCGGCCCGTACGAGGGCAGCAAGCCGCGCGAGGTGCTGATGACAATGGAGCAGTACCAGCAGCGCATCCCTTCCTAATCCGAAGCGAAACAGCAAAAATGGGTATAAGAGGCTGACGCCTTTCTCATACTAACGGTCGAAGACTAACCTGTATGCAGAAAGGCGTGACTTTAAGTGAGTTATCGTCTCGTGATCGTAACCGTATGCGTCGTATTCGGTTTGCTGGGGTTATATACATTGCAGCACCAAACCCAAACGAAGGAAACGTTCAGCAATGCGATCCTTAAGCAAGGCTCCTCCGGCAAGGACATTTACGAGCTGCAGGGAAGGCTGAAGGCTATCGGCTACTACAACGGCAAGGTGGACGGCGATTTCGGACCGAAAACGAAAAATGCCGTAACCTGGTTCCAGTGGAAGTTCGGTCTGAAATCGGACGGCGTCGTCGGTCCGAAGACGAAGCTGAAGCTGTGGCAGGCGACGAAGGACTGGAGGCCGACTGCCGAAGAGCTGCCTCAGGGGACGACCGGAGGCGGCGGAACCGGTGGGGGCGGCGGAGGTTCCTCGGGAGGCAACAACCTTCCGGCCTCCAACAACCTCGGTTTAACCGAGAAGGATCTGAAGCTGATGGCCAACGCGGTGTACGGGGAGGCTCGCGGCGAGCCGTACGAAGGCCAGGTGGCCGTAGCGGCGGTGATCCTCAACCGGGTTCGAGCTTCGGAGTTTCCGAATACGGCCTCGGGCGTCATTTTTCAACCAGGCGCGTTCACGGCGGTAGCCGACGGCCAGATTTACCTGGAGCCGAACGAGAAGGCATATAAGGCGGTGAAGGACGCGGTGAGCGGCTGGGATCCCAGCGACGGCTGCCTCTATTATTTCAACCCCGTCACGGCGACCTCCAAATGGATCTGGACGCGGCCGCAGTACAAGACGATCGGCAAGCATATTTTCTGCCGCTGAACGAAACTTCGCCGATACGAGAACATGCAACCAACCCGCGTTCCCAGCGACGCGGTTGGTTGTTGTTTTTTCAGGCGCATATCCCGATCAGGAATTTGCTTCCTGTTCGTCCAATCGGGTAGAATGGGGCTGAAATGCTGCGGACTCGGCGAGTCGCGATTACGATTAAAGGAGCATGAGATCATGTCCGAACAGTTCCAAAGAAGCCAATTGGGGCGATTGCGGCTGCATGTGCTGCCGACGAAACGCTTCAAAACGTTCGCGCTGTCCTTGTTCGCGGGCGTTCCATTATCGGAAGACCGGGTCACTTCCGTCGCCCTGACCCCATTCGTGCTCCGGCGCGGAACGCGTTCTTATCCGGAGACGATCTCATTCCGGGAACGGCTGGACGATCTGTACGGAGCGGGTTTCGGATTCGATCTGTACAAGAGGGGAGACCATCAGATCGTTCAGTTCCGGCTGGATATGATCAACGATCGGTTCGTCTCGTCATCGCAGCCTCTGCTGGGCGAGGCGCTGGCTTTTCTGGGCGAGGTGCTGACGGCGCCGGCGCTGGAGGACGGCCGCTTCAAGTCGAAGTTCGTGGAAGCGGAGAAAACGACGGTCGCCAAACGAATCGACGCGATCATCAACGACAAGATCCGCTATGCGGCGGAACGCTGCGTCGAGGAGATGTGCAAGGACGAACCGTATCGGCTGCTCGCTCTGGGCAGGAAGGAGCAGCTGGGCGAGTATGACGCCGCCAAGCTGTACGACGCTTACCAAAGCTGGCTGAAGGAAGCCTCCTTCGACTTGTACGTGTCGGGAGACACGACGCTGGAGGAGGTTCGGGCGCTTGCCGAAAAATCGTTCCGCCTGCCGGAAGGGCCTCCGTCTTCTTATGCGAAGCCCGTCCTCAGAGCGGCGCGTCCGAACGTGCAGACGATCGTCGAGCGGCTGGACGTCGGCCAAGGCAAGCTGAATATGGGGCTGCGCGTCGGAACGACGTACGGCAGCGATCAATACGCTTCGCTGCTCGTCTATAACGGAATTCTCGGCGGGTTTCCGCATTCGAAGCTGTTCGTGAACGTCCGCGAAAAGGCCAGTCTCGCTTACTACGCCTCCTCTCGTCTCGACGGCCACAAAGGCATTCTGACGCTGCAATCGGGCATCGAGATCGCCAACTACGAGAAGGCGGTGCAGATTATTCAAGAGCAACTGGAGGCGATGAAGCGGGGCGACTTCGCGGAGGAAGATTTGCGTCGGACGCAAGCGATGATCGCCGGCCAGCTGCGCGAGCTGCAGGATTCGGCGTTCGAGCGGATCGCCTTCGATTTCAGCAACGTCATCTCCGGCGCGGAACGCACGGGCGACAGCTTTATCGCTGAGATTAAAGCGGTGACGCCCGAACTGGTGACGCAGGCGGCGCAAGACGTCGCGCTGGACACGATATACTTCCTGAGAGACCGGAAGGGGGAGGACTGAGCATGGCGACGCGAGCTTATCCGAAGCTGCAGGAGACGCTATGGCACGAGAAGCTGGACAACGGTCTGGAAGTGTTCGTGCTGCCCAAGATCGGCTTTACGAAGACGTACGCGACGTTCACGACGAAGTACGGCTCGGTGGACAATCACTTCACACGTCCGGACGGACATACGATTCGGGTGCCCGACGGCATTGCGCACTTCCTCGAGCACAAGATGTTCGAGGAGCCGGACGGCGACATTTTCTCCAAATTCGCTTCGCAGGGCGCTTCCGCCAATGCGTACACGAGCTTCGACCGGACGGTGTATCTGTTTACGGCAACCGGGGAAGTCGAGGCCAATCTGGATACGCTGCTGCACTTCGTGCAAAATCCGTACTTCACGGAAGAGAACGTGGAGAAGGAGAAAGGCATTATCGTGCAGGAAATCGACATGTACCGGGACAATTCCGATTGGCGCGTCTATTTCGGTCTGATCGAGGCAATGTACGACAAGCATCCGGTGCATATCGATATCGCCGGCACAGCCGAGTCGGTTCGTTCGATTACGAAGGATATGCTGTACGACTGTTACAACACGTTCTATCATCCTTCGAATATGACGCTGTTCGTCGTCGGCGGGGTGGATCCGGAAGAGACGCTGGCGCGCATCCGGAAGGACCAGGCCGCCAAATCGTTCCCACCCGGCGGAGAAATCAAGCGGCACTTCGAGCAAGAGCCTTCGCAGGTGAAGCAGGAGCGGAAAGAGCTGCAGCTCCCGGTCTCTCTGCCGAAGTGCCTGTTCGGCTTTAAGGAAACGCCGCCGGACAGTGGCGAGAATGCCGTTCGCCGCGAGCTGGCGACCAAGCTGATGCTCGAAGCGGCGATCGGCTCCAGCACGACGCTGTATCAGCAGCTGTATGACGATCAGCTGATTTCCGACGGTTTCGGCCATGAGTACAATACCGGCCCCGGCTACGCATTCTCGATGATCGGAGGGGAGACCCCCGATCCCGACCAGCTGGTGTCCCGGGTCAGCGAGGCGCTGTACGCGGCCGCACGGGACGGAATACCGCCGGCTGTCATCGAGCGGGCGCGCCGGAAAAAGATCGGAGCGTTTCTGCGAATGATGAACAGCCCCGAAGCGATCGCCGGCGAATTTACCCGTTATCGCCATAGGGGCGGCGACCTGTTCACCGTCGTCGAAACGTACGAGAGTCTGACGGCCGAGGAGATTAACGAGAGGGCCAGAGAGCACGCTCGTCCCGATCGTCGCGCCGTCTCGGTCGTACGGAGCGGCACGCCTTGAAGCGAATCGCGCTCGTGACGGGCGCTTCCCGCGGCATCGGAGCCGCGGTCGCCCGTCAATTGGCGGCGGACGGAGCGGACGTCGTCCTGCAGTATTATTCCTCTGCGAAAGCCGCGGAGAGAGTGGCGGACGAGTGCCGCAGCGGCGGCGTCGAAGCGGTGGCTTTGCAGGCCGATCTGCGGTCGCCTACGGCGGTCGCGGCGCTGAAGGCCGAGCTGGATCGGCGGGGCTGGACGCCGAACGTTGTCGTACACTGCGCCGGGTTGACCTACTACGGTCTGCTGGACGACGCGGATGAGCGAATGTGGGACGATCTGATGAACGTGAACTTGAGGGGCGCATACGATCTGGCCCGGTTTTTCGGTCCTTCCATGAGATGGAGCCGCTGGGGGAGATTCGTGCTGCTCTCGAGTATTTGGGGCGAAAGCGGGGCCGCCGGAGAAGCGATATACGCAGCGACCAAAGGCGGCCTGAACGCCTTCGCGAAATCGTTGGCCCGGGAATGGGCTCAGGCCGGCGTCACCGTCAACGCAATCAGTCCGGGGGCGATCGAGACGGACATGCTGAGTGCGCTCGATCCCGAGGATAAGCGGGCGCTCGTCGAGGACATTCCGGCGGGAAGGCTTGGCCGTCCGGAGGAGGTTGCGCAGCTTGTCCGGTATCTGGTGTCGGACGAAGCCGGTTATGTGACGGGGCAGACGCTCGGCCTGAACGGCGGCTGGCGCATGTAGGAGCGAAGAGCCCGCCTGAGCGGCGGGGATGACAGGCAGCGAATAAACGAGCGAGTTGACGGGCAAATTAGCGATGGGCAATGATTATTCCAACCCGCAAGGAGGCTGCTCAATGTCAACCGTACTCAGCAATTTCGACACGTGGAAGAAGTTTTTGGGCGATCGCGTAGAAGCGGCTAAACGGCTCGGGATCAGCGAGGATGCCATCTCCAAGCTCGCTTTCGAGATCGGAGAGTTTCTGGACCAGAAGGTCGATCCGAAAAACGACGAGGAGCGGGTGCTGAAACAGCTCTGGGACGTAGGCGACGATTCGGAACGCAAAACGATGGCCCGATTGATGGTGAAATTGGCGGACAGCAGCAATTAAGCAGATTCATAGCTCGGGAAAGCCTCCGCGTGGAGGCTTTTCTGTACATAGGGGGTTTCGTCGAATTTTCGAATTTTCTAGGTCTTTCGGAGTAATAATCCGTTTTATTTTGCAGGATAATGAGGACCGTTGTAGAATAAAGGAAAAGGGCGGATAAAACGGAATGGTCGGTTGCAGATATTTCCATGTAAGGCTTTATTTTCTGTCATTCAAATGAGGTGCAAGATGGAACCCAAACAATGGTACATGGAATACAAAATTCACAAAAATCGCCCCGGATTGCTCGGCGATATCGCTTCATTGCTTGGGATGCTTGAAGTGAACATTTTGACGATCAACGGCGTGGAAGACCGCACCCGGGGAATGCTGCTGCAAACCGACGACGAAGAGAAAATTGAGCTGCTCGGCAAGATGCTTCGCAAAGTCGACAACATCACCGTGAACAAGCTGCGGCAGCCTAAGCTGACCGACATTTTGGCCGTTCGTCACGGCCGTTACATCGAGCGGGACTCCGACGATAAGAAGACGTTCCGGTTTACCCGGGACGAACTGGGACTTCTGGTGGATTTTCTCGGGGAGCTGTTCAAGAGAGAGGGCAATCAGACGATCGGGCTCCGCGGCATGCCGCGCGTCGGGAAGACGGAGTCGATCATCGCCGGAAGCGTGTGCGCGAACAAGCATTGGGCGTTCGTCTCTTCGACGCTGCTCAGACAGACGGTCAGAAGCCAGCTGTCCGAAGACGAGATGCAGCCAAACAACGTCTTTATCATCGACGGTATCGTCAGCACGATTCGTTCGAACGAGAAGCATTACGCGCTGCTGCAGGAAATTATGTCGATGCCTTCCACGAAGGTGATTGAGCATCCGGACATTTTCGTAAGGGAATCCCAGTTCGATTACGACGTGTTCGACTGCATCGTGGAGCTGCGCAACACCCCGGATGAAGAAATTACATACGAGAAATTTACGACAGCCGGATTAAACGACGATTTCTAGGACGAGGTAGTCCCGATCACGGAAAACGAACCATGAATGCCGGGAGGTGAGATGCATGTCCGATTTGGGCGCTCTGCTGCGTAAAGCGCGCGAGCAGCACGGGTATACGCTGGACGATATTCAAGAATACACGAAAATCCGCAAAAGATATTTGGAAGCGATCGAAACGGGCGAGTATAAAGTGCTCCCGGGTTCTTTTTACGTTAGGGCCTTCGTGAAAACGTACGCAGAGACGGTCGGTCTGGATGCGGAAGAGGTGCTCCGACTCTACCAGAAGGAACTGCCTCAGCCGCCTTCGTCGGAGACGGCCATTCCCGAGCCGATGATCAAGCCGAGACGCAGAAGCATACAACATAACGATCGATGGGGGAAAGTCGCCGTATCGCTGCTGATGTGGGCCTTTCCGATTCTGATCGTGGCGGTGATCTACGTCTATTGGTCCAACAATAAGGAGCCGGACACGAAGGAACTGAATCCTAATCCGCCGCCGATCTCGACGGAGACGGCATCTCCGAACACGGGGGATTCTTCGCCGATCATAACGCCGTCAGAGACGCCCCCGGTCGAGACGCCTTCGTCCGAGCCCGTCGCATTGACGTTCGTGGAGAAGGTCGGCAACATCAACCATTACGAAGTGACGCCGGGAACGGGACACAAGCTCAAGCTTGAGGTGACCGGACGGGCCTGGATCGAGGTGCGCGAGAACAGCCGGAACGGGAAGGTGCTGTACTCCGCGAACGTATCCGGCCCGGATACGCTGACGTTCGATTTGACGATACCGCTGTACGTTAACGTAGGCCGAACCGATCTGGTCGATTTCTACGTGGACGATGCGACTTTCGACGACGGCAACGCTGCTGGATCGACGAAATACATCTTTACCCCGGTGACACCCGAGCAGGGAGGAACGCCATAAAGCGGGCCGGAACCGGCTAAGAAAGCGAAAGCTCTCTGCGGAGGGCTTTTTGTTTTAATCCCATGGAGCACTCGTGCTATAATAAGGCCATAAATGGGCAATAAGAAAATGAAAGGAAGGAATGCAAATGGCATCGGAATACTCGTTCGACGTCGTATCGAAAGTGGACATGCAGGAGATGAACAACGCCGTTCATCAGGCGATGAAGGAAATCGAGACCCGATTCGATTTCAAGGGGAGCAAAAGCGACATCAAGCTCGAGAACGACCAGCTTACCGTCATCTCCGACAGCGACTTCAAGCTGCAAAGCGTCGTCGATATCCTTCAGTCGAAAATGATCAAGAGAGGCGTGCCGATTCTCAACCTGGACTACGGCAAGATCGAGCCGGCTTCCGGCGGAACGGTCCGCCAGGTGATCAAGCTGAAGCAGGGCATCGATCAGGAGAATGCGAAAAAAATGAACCTGCTGATCCGGGATTCGAAGCTGAAGGTCAAAAGTCAAATCCAGGGCGATCAGCTTAGAGTTACCGGCAAGAGCAAGGACGACCTGCAAGCGGTCATGTCGCTGCTCAAGGGAGCGGGATTGCCGCTGGAGCTGCAATTTACGAATTATCGTTGACGGCGCTTGTTTTTGACACCGTTTGGCGGGTTCGTTTATACTGTTGTGGATATTACAACGGAGCAACGTTTGGGGGAAGTCATCCATGATAGAGAAAGTCAGCGTCGTTACGCTGGGCTGCGAGAAGAACCTGGTCGACTCCGAGATTATGTCGGGACTCGTGCACCAGAGAGGCTTCAAGCTGGTAGAGAAGCCCGAAGACGCGACGGTCGTTATCGTTAATACGTGCGGGTTCATCGACGCGGCGAAAGAGGAGTCTGTGAATACGATTCTGAATCTCGCAGAGCTGAAGGAGACGTCCCGCCTGAAGGCGCTTATCGTGTCGGGCTGTTTGACGCAGCGCTATAAGAAGGAACTGATGGACGAAATGCCGGAGATCGACGGAATCGTCGGAACCGGCGATTTCCACCGGATTAACGACATTATCGACGAGGCGCTTCGCGGAGCGAAGCCGGTCTACGTGGGCAACCCCGTGTTCAACTACGAAGAGGCGATGCCGCGAATCCTCAGCACGGCGCGCCACACGGCTTTCGTTAAAATCGCCGAAGGCTGCGATAACGCATGCACGTTCTGCAGCATTCCGATTATGCGAGGGAAATTCCGCAGCCGTTCTATTGAATCGATCGTATCTGAGGTAGAAAATCTGGCGAAGCAAGGGGTCAAGGAGGTCAGCCTGATCGCTCAGGACTCCACGAACTACGGCACCGACCTGTACGAAGGCTTCAAGCTGCCGGAACTGTTGAATCGGGTGAGCGAGGTGCCGGGCATTCAGTGGGTGCGGCTGCATTATGCGTATCCGGGCTTCTTCACGGACGAACTGATAGAGACGATCGCGGCGAATTCGAAAGTGTGCGATTATATCGACATGCCTTTGCAGCACAGCGAGGACACGATCTTGAAAAGAATGCGCAGACCGGGCCGGCAGCGCGACGTGCGCGAGCTGATTGGCAAGATCCGCGCGCGCATACCGAACGTGGCCCTTCGCACGTCCATGATCGTCGGCTTTCCCGGAGAGACCGAGGAAGAGTTCGAGAGGCTGTGCGATTTCGTCCGGGAGATGAAGTTCGACCGCCTGGGCGTGTTTACATACTCGCAGGAGGAGGACACGCCGGCGAATCGGCTGCCGAACCAGGTGCCGGATGAAGTGAAGCAGTTTCGCGCCAATACGCTGATGGAAATTCAGCGGCAGGTTGCCACGGAGAATTCGGCGAAGTATGTCGGCCGGACGCTCGACGTGCTGGTCGAGCGTTATGACGGCCGCAGCGACGTCTACATCGGCCGCAGCCAGTACGATGCGCCGGAAGTCGACGGGGAAGTCTTCATTACGAATTGTCCCGTGGAGATTGGTCAGATGAGCAAGGTTCGGATTACCCATGCATACGAGTATGATTTGTCGGGGGAGGGAATCGCGTGAACCTCGCGAACCGGATCACGCTTGTCAGAATCTTTCTCGTGCCGATCGTCGCGATCTTTCTGTTGGTCAGAGTGAACCTCGGAACGCTCACGATCGGCGAATATTCCATTTCTTACAATCAAGTGTGCGCGCTGCTGCTTTTCATTATCGCGGCAAGCACCGACGGATTGGATGGTTATATCGCGCGCAAGCGCAAAATCGTGACGAATCTCGGCAAGCTGTTGGATCCGCTCGCAGACAAACTTCTAATGGCCGCCGTTCTGATCGCCCTGGTCGAGATGGAGAAGCTGGGCGCATGGGTGGCGATTATTATCATCAGCCGCGAATGGGCGGTAACGGGACTCCGGCAGGTCGCGCTTCTCGAAGGCGCGGTGCTGGCCGCGAGCAAGTGGGGCAAGTGGAAAACGGCGATCCAGATCACGATGATTATCGTGCTGCTGCTGAACAACTTTCCGTTTAACTTCATCGACCTGCGCATCGATCTGGTCGTCGTATGGGCGGCGGTGCTCATTACCGTTTATTCGGGCGTCGACTATTTCCTGAAGAACAAAAATCTGATTCCGGTCTCGGACTGAACGGGCTGCGGGCGAAGAGCCTTCCGTTCCTTCCGGACCGCATGGGGTGCGGTTTCATGAGAGCAGAGATTATTGCCGTTGGCACGGAGCTGCTCCTCGGTCAGATCGTAAACACGAACGCCCAGTATCTGTCGCGCGGGTTGGCAGAGCTGGGCATTGATGTTTATTACCAGACCGTGGTGGGAGACAACAAGCAAAGATTGATAGAGACGATCGGCATTGCCCGGGGACGAGCGGATCTCCTTGTCTTCACAGGCGGACTGGGACCGACTCAGGACGATCTGACGAGGGATGCGCTTGCCGAGTATTTAGGCAGGGAGATTGGCCTTCACGAGCCGACGATGGCCAAAATCATGAAGATGTTCGCCGGTCGGGGAGGCGACTTCATCGAGAGCAACCGCCGTCAGGCGATGCTGATCGAGGGGGCAACGCCGCTTCGCAACGATACGGGACTGGCCGTCGGCAACGCGCTCAGCGTCGACGGAACAAGCTATATGCTGCTGCCGGGTCCGCCGCGCGAGATGAAGCCGATGTTCGACAACGACGGCGCTTCTTGGCTGAGGGAGCGGCTGGGACCGGCTTATTCGCTTCATTCCGTCATGCTCAAGTTCGCCGGCATCGGCGAGTCGATGCTCGAAGATCTGCTGCTCGATCTGATCGAGGCTCAGCAGGACCCTACGATCGCTCCTTACGCCAAGGAAGGAGAGGTTGCGGTTCGCGTATCGACCAAAGCCGAGAACGCCGAGCAAGCCGTCAGGAAGCTGGAGGCGACGTTAACGGAAATTCGCGCCCGGACGAAAGCCTATCTGTACGCCGAAGAAGACGTGCCGATCGAGGCGGCAGTCGTTCGTCAGCTGACCGAGCACCGAATGACGCTTTCGCTCGCGGAAAGCTGCACCGGCGGGATGGTCTCGGAGCTTATTACGACGATCCCGGGCAGCGCGGTCGTCTACCGGGGCGGCCTCGTCTCCTATAGCAACGAGGCGAAGATGCGCCAGCTCGGCGTGCCGAGCCGGCTGCTGGAAGGAGCGGAGGCGCCCGGGGCGATCAGCGCCGAGACGGCTCAGGCGATGGCGGAGGGCGCGCGGGCGGCCATGGACGCCGATTTCGCTCTGTCGGTAACCGGCAACGCGGGACCGGGCGCGGCGGAGGATAAGCCCGTCGGCTTGGTCTATGTCGGCTTGGCCGAACGCGGGCGCGAGACGAGAGTGGAGAAGCTGCAGCTGTCCGGAGATCGCGAGGGCATCCGGCTGCGGGCGGCGAAACGCGCTCTTTACATGCTGTGGCAGTCTCTGTCGGGGCAGCGGACGGTATAGTCCTCTTTTCTGCGGGCTGAGCGGGGATGGCGCGGACTTTGCGGTTTTTGGCGTGTATGGCCATTATCCCCTTGAGTCAGGAGAGTTGAGGGGAAGCGCTTGGGTGGCTGCGGCCATTATCCCGTTTGCTCAGTGGGACCAGGAGGACGGCTGATGCTTGCATGACGGACGCAGACGTGGCGGGTGTATGGTCATTATCCCCTTGAGTCAGGAGAGTTGAGGGGAAGCGCTTGGGTGGCTGCGGCCATTATCCCGTTTGCTCAGTGGGACCAGGAGGACGACTGATGCTTGCATGACGGACGCGGACGTGGCGGGTGTATGGTCATTATCCCTTCGGATCAGGAGTGAGAGCGAACGAAACGGTGGCGGCATGAATTTTCGTATCCTATGGCGTCATCTGCGGCAATCCGTTAAAAGAGTGAATCCTTTCCTGAATGAAAGGGATAATGGGCGGAGGCGGGCGGAAGTCGGATCGTGAGCGGTACGGAGCCGCTTGAGCAGCGGGGATAATGGCCCCTGCTTAATTGTGACAGAAGTTTGTCAAGGCTTGTCAAGCGGCGCGGCAGTGTGTTAAAGTTTACTAGAAAGTTGCGGAAGAACCGTAGCGAAGATTACTTTGCTGCGGTTCTTTTTTATAAAAAAATCGAACAAATGTTCCTAAAATGCTTGGCAAACGAATGGAAACGCGGTATGATTAAACTATCAAAAGAGATAAGGATGTGGGTGTGTTGTCGGATCGTCGCGCCGCATTAGACATGGCCTTGCGCCAGATCGAGAAGCAATTCGGTAAAGGTTCGGTAATGAAGTTGGGAGAGAGCGCCCAGCGTACGGTTGAGACGGTGTCCAGCGGCGTGCTGGCGCTCGATATCGCGCTTGGAATCGGCGGCTACCCCCGCGGACGGATTATAGAAGTATACGGACCGGAATCGTCCGGTAAAACGACCGTGTCCCTGCACGCCATCGCGGAGGTGCAGCGTACGGGCGGCACGGCCGCCTTCATCGACGCGGAGCACGCGCTTGACCCGACATACGCGCGAAGCTTGGGCGTCAATATCGACGAGCTGCTGCTGTCTCAGCCGGATACGGGCGAGCAGGCGCTGGAGATTGCGGAAGCGCTCGTTCGCAGCGGTGCGGTCGACATTATCGTCGTCGACTCGGTGGCCGCGCTCGTTCCGAAGGCGGAAATCGAGGGAGACATGGGCGACTCGTTCGTCGGCTTGCAGGCGCGGCTTATGTCGCAGGCGATGCGCAAGCTTTCCGGCGCGATCAGCAAGTCGAAGTGCTTGGCGATCTTCATCAACCAGCTGCGCGAGAAGGTGGGCGTCATGTTCGGCAACCCGGAGGTCACGCCGGGCGGACGGGCTTTGAAGTTCTACGCCAGCGTGCGTCTTGACGTGCGCCGCGTGGAGTCGATCAAGCAGGGCAACGACGTGGTCGGCAACCGGACGAAGATCAAGGTCGTGAAGAACAAGGTGGCCCCTCCGTTCAAGCAGGCGGAGGTGGACATTATGTACGGTGAAGGGATCTCCAAGGTCGGCAGCATCGTGGACATCGGCACCGAACAGGATATTATACAGAAGAGCGGCGCCTGGTTCTCCTATAACAACGAACGGCTGGGCCAAGGGCGGGAAAATGCGAAGCAGTACTTGAAGGACAATCCGGAAATTTCGGACAAGATCGAAAAGCAAATTCGCGAGCTTCTGCTTACTTCTTCGACGACAGCCAATCCGGCTTCCTTCTCTTCCGATGAGGACGAGGAAGATGCCGAATTCGCCGAAGAGATTTAACCGCGAAGCAGGCCAAATCATCCAAATAAGCGAGGGGCGGCATAAGCGATGCCGCCCTTTGCGTTTGAGAAAGGGGATAGACGAAACGAATGGAACGAATCCGCAAAGAAGACAGGCTCAAGGAATCGATGAGGAAGCAGCCAATCGGGGGAGCGGTTGTTGTTGGCATAGAGGCTCATCCGAAGAAACCGCACATGTATCGGGTGGCGCTAAGGATAGCTGCAGACCGAGGGAATGCTGATCCAAGGGACGCCGACGCGGACGGGCGGGACGGCGCGGCTTCAGAAAGCGAGGATGGGGCGGACTGGAACGCGAAGGTCGGCGAGCAGGCTGGCGGGGCGGACTGGAACGCGGAGGTCGACGCGCTGATTGCCGGGGCGAAGACGGCAAAGCAGGCCGAGGAGACGGTGTTCACCGTTCATGAGGATACGATCGTGAGCTGGCGCCTGCTGAAGGGGAGAAGACTGACGGCAGCGGAGGTCGAGACGCTCCGGCAAGATGAGCTGAAGGAGGACGCCTATCGAGCGGCGCTGCTCATGCTGGAGAGAAAGCCGCGGACGACGGCGGAGCTGTCGCTTGCGCTGAAGCGCAAAGGGTACGGCCCGGAGGTCGTGGAGGCGTGCGTGAAGCGTCTGCGGGAGAGAAGGATGCTGGACGACTCCGCGTACGCCAAGCGGTTTACGGAGCAGCGGGCGACGGGGCAGCGCAAGGGACGGATGCTGATCCGGCAGGAGCTGCTGCAGCGCGGCGTCGATCGCCGGGACGTGGAGCAGGCGCTCGGCGAGCTGGACGGGGACGTCGAGAAGGAATCCGCGCTTGCGCTCGCCCGCAAGCGCTGGCCTTCGACGAAAGGGAATGACAGGGAACGGAAAATGAAGCTGATGGGCATGCTGCTGCGCAGAGGCTTCCCTTCCGGCGTCGCGAGAATGGCGGTACAGCAGGCTGCGGAGGAATCCGGCGAACCGGAAGGAGAGGAAACGGACGGAGAACGGTCTTTCCATGATCTTTATGATATGGAGGATTGAAGGAGCGATCGCGAATCCGCTTACGGACGTTGCTTGACAATCTAATTTCGCAAAAGATAAAATGATTTTGTATTCCATCTTCCCACTCCGGGCGCTTTTTCCTTCCAAGAAGCGATTCGGAGCGCGTTTTTACGACACTTTTTGCTTTGTTTACACGTAATTAAACGGTTTGGAAACCGGAAAATCAATTGAATAAGTATCCCCAAGCGGTTGCCTTGGTGATGCAACGAGGAGGTGAGAGACCATGATGGACACATGGATCTGGTTCTTGATCGTTCTCGTTGTTGGCGTCCTTTGCTTTGGGATCGGTTATGTCGTACGCAAATCCATTGCGGAAGCCAAAATCTCCAGCGCCGAAGCGGCTGCGGTACAGATCGTGGAAGCGGCCAAGAAGGAAGCGGAAGCGGTACGCAAGGAAACGGTGCTGGAAGCCAAAGACGAGGTGCACAAACTCCGTAACGAAGCGGAACGCGATATTCGCGAGCGCCGCAACGAAATTCAACGCCTGGAAAGGCGGCTGTTGCAGAAGGAAGAGTCGCTGGATCGCAAGCTCGAAGCGTTGGAACGCAAAGAGGAGCAAGTCGCCAACAAAGAGAAGCGAGTCGAAGAGATTCAAGACCAGATCGAAGTGCTGCATAAGCAGCAAATTGCCGAGTTGGAGCGGATTTCCAATCTGACGACCGAAGACGCCAAGCAGTTGATTCTGTCGAGCGTGGAGCAGGAAGTGCGTCACGAGACCGCTCAGATGATCAAGGAAATCGAGCAGCAGGCGAAGGAAGAAGGCGACAAAAAAGCGCGTGACATCATTTCGCTCGCCATCCAGCGCTGCGCCGCGGATCACGTGGCGGAGACGACGGTATCCGTCGTCGCGCTGCCTAACGAGGAGATGAAGGGGCGGATTATCGGTCGGGAAGGCCGCAACATCCGCGCGCTGGAGACGTTGACGGGTATCGATCTCATTATCGACGATACGCCGGAAGCGGTCATCCTGTCGGGCTTCGATCCGATTCGCCGGGAGATTGCCAGAACCGCGCTCGAAAAGCTTGTCGCGGACGGACGGATTCATCCGGCCCGCATCGAGGAAATGGTCGAGAAATCTCGCAAGGAAGTGGACGAACGGATTCGGGAATACGGAGAGCAAGCGACATTCGAGGTGGGCGTTCACGGCCTGCACCCGGATTTGATCAAAATTCTCGGCCGTCTGAAGTTCCGGACGAGCTACGGACAGAACGTGCTCAAGCATTCGATGGAAGTCGCCTACTTGACCGGTCTAATGGCCGGAGAGCTGGGAGAAGACATCACGCTTGCCAAGCGCGCGGGTTTGCTTCATGATATCGGCAAAGCGCTCGACCACGAAGTGGAAGGCTCGCATGTCGAGATCGGAGTGGAATTGGGCAAGAAATACAAGGAACATCCCGTTGTCATTAACAGTATCGCGTCTCACCATGGAGACGAGGAAGCGACTTCGGTTATCGCGATGCTCGTAGGGGCCGCGGATGCGCTCAGCGCCGCGAGACCGGGCGCGCGGCGCGAGACGCTCGAGACGTACATTCGCCGGCTCGAGAAGCTGGAGGCGATCTCGGAATCGTTCGAGGGCGTCGAGAAGTCTTACGCGATTCAAGCCGGGCGCGAAGTGCGCGTCATGGTTCAACCGGAGAAGATCGACGATACGGAGGCGTTCCGCCTCGCTCGCGACATTACGAAGAAGATCGAAGGCGAGTTGGACTACCCGGGACACATCAAGGTAACGGTCATTCGCGAAACCCGGGCGGTCGAATACGCGAAATAAGGTACGCAAAGCAGGGAAGGCTGAGAAGTGGCTGCGGCAACACGCAGCCGCTTCTTCCCTTTTATGAAAGGGATACGGAAAGAGAGCGTGAAGAGGATGAAGATCGTCTTTATCGGCGATATCGTCGGCAATATAGGCAGAGACGCAGTGAAAAGGCTGCTGCCCTGGATCAAGGACAAATATCAGCCGCACATCATTATCGCCAACGGAGAAAACGCGGCGGGCGGGCGGGGCATTAATGCGTCGATCACCCGCGAGCTGTTCGAATGGGGCGTTCACGGCATTACGATGGGCAACCACACTTGGGACAACCGCGACATCTTCGAATTCATCGACGACGAGCCGCGCATGGTCCGGCCGGCGAATTTGCCGCCGGGCACGCCCGGTCGAGGCAGCATGATCGTCAAAGTCGGCGGCAAGGAGCTCGGCGTCGTCAATCTGATCGGCCGCACGTTCCTGCCGCCGTCAGACTGTCCGTTCCGGACGGCGGAGGAGGAGATCGAAGCGCTTCGCCGTCAGACGAAGTGCGTGCTTGTCGACTTTCATGCAGAGGCGACGAGCGAGAAGATCGCGATGGGCTGGCATCTCGACGGTTATGCATCGCTTGTCGTCGGAACGCATACGCACGTGCAGACGAACGATGCGCGGATTTTGCCGGAAGGAACGGCTTACCTGACGGACGCGGGCATGACCGGGCCTCGGGACGGCGTACTCGGCATGGAGAAGGAGACGGTGCTGCGCCGGTTCATTACCGGAATGCCGGGTCGCTTCACGGTGGCCGAGGGCAAATGGACGCTGAACGGCGTGTTCGTGGACATCGACGAAGCGACGGGGAAGGCGGTCCAAGTGCAGAAGATTAGCGTGGACGAGGATAGCTGGATCGCTGTATAGCCGTTGTCAGAATTGTCGGACTTTTTGAGGCCGTGCCTTTGGGGAAAAGAAGGAATTATCGGGCGGGTTACCGAATAAGTATGCCTTAGTGGGCCCAGCCTTCATTTCCGATGAATTCCCGATGCAACCGATGTGCCGACTTAGGCGGGTTGTCATAAGAGGAGGTACTGGTCATGGAAGTATTAAAGGTTTCCGCAAAGTCCAATCCAAATTCCGTAGCAGGCGCACTGGCAGGCGTACTTCGCGAACGGGGCGCAGCCGAACTGCAGGCGATCGGGGCCGGAGCGCTTAACCAGGCGGTTAAAGCAGTGGCGATCGCCCGCGGTTTTGTGGCGCCGAGCGGAGTAGACCTGATCTGCATCCCGGCATTCACGGATATTGTGATCGACGGAGAAGACCGGACGGCGATTAAGCTGATCGTAGAGCCGAGATAATCGGCGGAGAGTATGTGGTTGACCTGTTGTTTGATGATGCGGGCGTTGGCGCGAGGGGCGCCGGGCGGAGCATGATCGATTCGACAGGTTTTTTTGTGTCTGAAAGCGGCGGCCGAAAGATCAGGTATGTCGGGAGGAACGGCGAATGAGAATCGTGGATTTGCATGCCGATGTGCTTTGCAAGCTGCTCGAAAACCCGGGAACCCGATGGCGGGAACCGAGGGCGGGCGAAAGCTCGCCGTTCGACGCGACGCCGGAGAGGCTGCGGCAAGCCGGGGTCGGACTGCAGGTCTTTCCATTGTTTTTGCCTGAGGAGCTGCCGCAAAATGTGGAGACGGTATTTCGCGGCGCGGAATTGTTCTGGAACGACGTCTTGACGGCAAAAGGCTTTAAGCTGATTCGCTTCTCCGCCGATCTGGAGGCGGCCCGGAAGGAAGGCCGGATCGGCGCATTGTTTGCCCTGGAGGGCGCGGGCGCGCTGCAAGGAGAGATGTGGGCGCTGCGGCTGCTGCATCGGCTGGGGCTGCGGCTTCTCGGACCGACCTGGAATCATGCGAACTGGGCTTGCGACGGCGCGACGGAGCCGCGCGGCGGCGGGTTTACGAAGGCCGGCCGGCAGCTGGTGGCGGAATGCGAAAGGATGGGCATTCTGCTGGATGTGTCGCATCTGTCCGATCGGGGCTTCTGGGAGCTGGCGGAGAAGGCGACCCGCCCGTTTCTGGCGTCCCACTCCAACGCGCGGTCGATCGTCGACCATCCGCGGAATTTGACGGACGAGCAGATCAAGGCAATTATCGAGGCCGGCGGGCTGATCGGAATCACATTCGTTCCATGGTTCGCGGCGGCCTCCAGGCCGGCCCGGATCGCGGACGTTCTTCGGCATGTCGATCACGTCTGCGCGCTTGGCGGGGAGAAGCAGGTGGCGTTCGGCTCCGACTTCGACGGCATCTCCACGCATGTGCACGGGCTCGAGCACCCCGGACGTTATCCGGACTTAATGGAGGAGATGCTGAAACGCTATCCGGCCACGTTCGTACATGATATTATGGGGGACAACGCGACTCGTTTTCTGGTAACAAATCTACCTAATTGAACTGTATGAGGAAAATCGATCTCTATTTGGGAACGTTTTCATCGCAAACTGTTATGCGTTCACCAAGCGAATATGTCTTGCATTTTACGTTCGTAAAACATAAGATTTATACGGGTAATAAAATAATATTGGGTAAATCTGTCGAAAATGGACGAACCAGAGATTAAGAGGAGATGGGCACTGTGATCAGTCAACTGTCATGGAAAATTGGCGGCCAGCAAGGGGAAGGCGTGGAAAGCACGGACCGAATCTTCTCTACAGCCCTCAACCGTCTGGGTTATTACCTGTATGGGTACCGGCATTTTTCCTCGCGGATCAAGGGCGGACACACGAACAACAAAATCCGTATCAGCACGAAACCGATTCGGGCAATCTCTGATGACTTGGACATTCTGGTCGCTTTCGACCAGGAGAGCATCGACCTGAACGCAGGCGAGCTTCGTCCAGGAGGTGTCGTGATCGCGGACGCGAAGTTCTCGCCGACGATTCCCGAAGGCGTGCAAGCGCGATTATTCGCAGTACCGATTACAGCCATCGCAGAAGAGCTAGGCACTTCCCTCATGAAAAACATGGTCGCTTCCGGGGCATCCTGGGGGCTGCTTGGTTTGCCCATGGAAGTATTCAATAAAGCGGTAGAAGAAGAATTCGGACGCAAAGGTCCGGCCATCGTCGAGAAAAACGTGGAGGCGGTACGCCGCGGCGCGGAATTTATTCTGGAGCAGGCCGGAGGTCCGCTTGACGAGTTCAAGCTGGAGGATGCGGACGGCAAAATGAAGCTGTTCATGATCGGCAACGAAGCGTTGGCGCTCGGATCGATCGCGGCAGGCTGCCGTCTGATGTCGGCGTACCCGATTACGCCGGCGTCCGAGATTATGGAATATTTGATCAAGAAGCTGCCGAAGTTCGGCGGCACGGTCGTACAGACGGAGGACGAGATCGCCGCGGTAACGATGGCGATCGGAGCGAACTATGCCGGAGCCCGCACGATGACGGCCTCAGCGGGTCCGGGACTATCGCTCATGATGGAGGCGATCGGCCTGTCCGGCATGACGGAGACGCCGCTCGTCATTGTCGATACGCAGCGCGGCGGCCCGTCCACCGGCTTGCCGACCAAGCAGGAGCAATCCGACATCAATGCGCTGATCAACGGAACGCACGGCGAAATTCCGAAGCTGGTCGTCGCCCCGAGCACGATCGAGGAATGCTTCTACGATATGATCGAAGCGTTCAATCTGGCGGAGGAATATCAAATTCCCGTCATCGTCGCAACAGATTTGCAGCTGTCGCTCGGCAAGCAGACTTCGGAACCGCTCGACTACGATCGAATCGCCATCAAGCGGGGCAAGCTCGTGACGGAAGATCTGCCTCCTAACGAGGACAACCGTCTGTTCAAGCGCTACGAGTTTACCGAGGACGGCATCTCGCCTCGCGTGCTGCCGGGCGTGAAGCACGGCATTCATCATGTGACGGGGGTCGAGCACGATCAGGAGGGGCGTCCGTCGGAGAACGCGCTTAACCGCGAGAAAATGATGGACAAACGCCTCGGCAAAATCGAGAATATGCGCATTACGGATGCGGTAAAGGTCGATGCGCCGCACGCGAGCCCGGATTTGCTGATCGTCTCGATGGGGTCGACGGGCGGCACGATCGAGGAGGCTCGCGCCCGGTTGACCGCGGACGGAATGACGACGAACCAGATGATGGTTCGCCAGATGCATCCGTTCCCAAGCGAACTGCTCAAGCCTCATCTCGATGCTGCCAAGCAAATCGTCGTGCTGGAAAACAATGCGACAGGACAGCTGGCCAACCTGATCAAGCTTCATCTCGGGTATCACGGCAAAATCCGCAATGTGCTGAAATACGACGGGACGCCGTTCCTGCCTTCGGAAATTCACAAAGCTTGCAAGGAGCTGAACTAAGATGGCCACATTTAAAGACTTTCGCAACAACGTAAAGCCGAACTGGTGCCCCGGCTGCGGAGACTTCTCCGTACAGGCGGCGATTCAGCGCGCGGCTGCGAACGTCGGCTTGGAGCCCGAACAGCTTGCGGTCATCTCGGGTATCGGCTGCTCGGGACGGATTTCCGGTTACATTAACGCTTACGGCTTGCACGGCATTCACGGCCGAGCTCTGCCGATCGCGCAGGGCGTAAAGCTGGCGAACCGCGAGCTGACGGTCATCGCATCCGGGGGCGACGGGGACGGCTTCGCGATCGGGATGGGCCATACGGTTCATGCGATTCGCCGCAATCTCGACATTACGTACATCGTGATGGATAACCAGATCTACGGCTTGACGAAGGGGCAGACTTCTCCGCGCAGCGCGGAGGGCTTCAAGACGAAGTCGACGCCCGAGGGCTCGATCGAATCGACGCTGTCTCCGCTGGAGATCGCGCTCTCGGCGGGCGCGACGTTCGTCGCCCAGTCGTTCTCAAGCGATCTGAAGCAGCTGACTTCGCTGATCGAGCAAGGCATTGCGCATAAAGGCTTTTCGCTGATTAACGTGTTCAGCCCGTGCGTCACGTTCAACAAGGTGAACACGTACGACTGGTTTAAGGAGAACATCGTGAATCTGGATCAGTTCCCGGATTACGATCCATCCAACCGGATCGCGGCGATGAACAAAATTATGGAGACGGGCGGCATGCTGACCGGCCTTATCTATCAGAACAAAGAGCGCAAGTCGTACGAGGAGCTCGCGGTGGGCTTTAAGGAGGAAGCGATCGTGAAGCAGGATTTGACGCTGCCCCGCGAAGACTTTGACAAATTGTTGGCGGAATTCAAATAAGGCCCGATTCGGGCCGCCGAAAGGAAGCGCGCGGGTTTGTCCCGTGCGCTTCTTGCGTTATACTGGGGAGAGACGCTAGATTCTTAGAAAGGTTGGGTTGTTCATGAGTGGAGCGGAGAGCAGAAAAGTTCCCGTAGGCGTATCGGCCCGCCATATTCATCTGTCCCAGGAGCACGTGGAGGCGCTGTTCGGCGCGGGGGCGAGGCTGACGGAGTTCAAACCGCTGTCGCAGCCGGGACAGTTCGCAGCCAACGAAACCGTTGCCGTGTTCGGACCGAAAGGTTCTTTTCCTAAAGTACGCATTCTTGGGCCGGCCCGCAAGGCGACGCAGCTGGAAGTGTCCCGCACGGACGCGTTCGCGCTTGGCCTGAATCCGCCCGTTCGGGAATCCGGCAGCATCGAGGGAACGCCCGGCATCCGCATCGTCGGTCCGGCAGGAGAAGTGACCGTGGACAAGGGCGTCATCGTCGCCGCCCGCCATATTCATTTTCATACGACCGATGCAGAACGGTGGGGGATTCGCGATAAACAGCTGCTGAAGGTGAGAGTCGGCGGCGAACGCGGCGTCGTCTTCGAGCAGGTGGTCGCCCGGGTCTCCGACGCTTTCGCGCTCGACATGCACATCGACACCGACGAAGGCAATGCGGCAGGCGTAAGCACCGGCGACTATGCGGAAATTCTCGACGAGCGTTGAAGCATCAAGTCATGGGCCGTCTTCGGGACGGCCTTTCTTTGATTCTGCTTCACATTGACCGTCATCGCAGTTCGATCATGGATTAGGTCGGGCGATTGTGCTATAATTTTTTATTGATGCATTCCTCTTGCATAATGAACCGATTAAGGAATTAATCATAGAAGGAAGTGGGATCCGAATGACGCAGGAGGCCTCCAATCGATCGAAGCCGGCGGATCAGGCCAAGGATTACAGCAAATACTTCGACTTCTCCGGCGCCAAAGTCATTTCCGAGGATGCCAGCGGCAGAACGATCCGTCTGAACGGACGGGATATTCATATCGTCTCCGAACCGAACTACCGGCAGGAGAAGCAGCGCGGCAAGGAGGAGGTCAAAGTCCTCTACGACAATGCCGTGCCCGCCGAGCTGAAGACGCTGGGGCTCGGGAGGAAATATTTGATTTATACGTACGGCTGCCAGATGAACGAGCACGACACGGAAGTGATGCGCGGCCTGTTCGAGGAGATGGGCTACGAGCCGACGGAAGACCGGACGGACGCTGACGTCATTCTGCTGAATACGTGCGCGGTGCGCGAGAATGCGGAGGACAAGGTGTTCGGCGAGCTCGGGCATCTGAAGGTGCTGAAGCAGCAGCGTCCCGAACTGATTCTCGGCGTATGCGGCTGCATGTCGCAGGAAGCGTCGGTCGTGAATCGGCTGATGCAGAAGCATGCGCACGTGGATCTGATTTTCGGCACGCACAACATTCATCGTCTGCCGCATTTGCTGCAGGAAGCGCACTTCGGTAAGGAGATGGTCATTGACGTCTGGTCCAAGGAAGGCGACATCATCGAGAATCTGCCCAAGAAGCGGACCGAAGGGCTGCGAGCCTGGGTGAACATTATGTACGGCTGCGACAAGTTCTGCACGTACTGCATCGTGCCCTACACGCGGGGCAAGGAGCGAAGCCGGCTGCCGGAGGACGTCATTGCCGAGGTCCGGGATCTCGCGCGTCAAGGCTTTAAGGAGATTACGCTGCTCGGGCAGAACGTGAACGCCTACGGGAAAGATTTCACCGACCGGAATTACCGCTTCGGGGATTTGATGGACGATATCCGCAAAATCGATATCCCTCGAATCCGGTTTACGACGTCGCACCCTCGCGATTTCGACGACCATCTGATCGAAGTGCTGGCCAAGGGCGGCAATCTGGTCGAGCACATCCATCTGCCGATGCAGTCCGGAAGCAGCGAAGTGCTGAAGCGGATGAGCCGCAAGTACACGCGGGAGCGCTTCCTGGAGCTGGCGCTGCGCATTCGCCGGGAAATTCCGAACGCGGTGCTGACGACGGACATTATCGTCGGCTTCCCAGGGGAGACGGAGGAGCAGTTCGAAGAGACGCTGACGCTTGTGCGCGAAGCGGGCATTACGTCCGCCTATACGTATATTTATTCTCCGCGGGAAGGGACGCCTGCGTTCGACATGCCCGACAACGTGCCTTACGAGGTGAAGCAGAAGCGGCTGATGCGGCTGAACGAGGTGATCGGCGAGCTGTCGCTCGAGCATCACCAGTCGCTCGTCGGCCAAGTCGTCGAGGTGCTCGTCGAAGGAGAAAGCAAGAGCAACGCGAACGTGCTTTCCGGCCGCAGCCGCTCCAATAAGCTGATTCATTTCGAAGGGAAGAAGGAATGGATCGGCGAGTTCGTGCAAGTGCGGATTACGACGGCGCAATCCTGGTATTTGAAGGCGGAAGTCGTCGAGGCGCCGGCGCTGCCCAGCCAGGCGGTCTAAGAGGGAAGTTTCTAGAGGTACGAGACAAGAGCGGAAGGAAGAGGTTAAATGTCAGCACATGCACACGGTCATCACCACGATCATGACCACGATCACCATCACGAGGGCGCTTGTTCGATGCCGTCCTTCGACAATCGCGAGCTGATCGTTCGCGAGGATATTTTGAGCAGGGCGCGCGAGCTGGCCCAGCTGATTACGACGACCGAAGAGGTCGACATTTTTCAGAAGGCCGAGAAGCGAATTCAGTCGCACGAGCGGGTCCAAGGGCTGATCGCCCAGATCAAGAAGAAGCAGAAGGAGCTTGTCGCGTTCCAGAATACGTTCAAAAATCAGGCCATGGTGGAGAAAATCGAAGCGGAAATCGAGGAGCTCCAGGACGAGCTCGACGGTATTCCGATCGTCCAGCAGTTCCAGCAAAGTCAAGTAGACGTCAATTACATGCTGCAATCGATCATATCGATTATTCGCGATACGGTGGCGGAGAAGATCGACGTTGAAGCGGCGAAGCCGGCCGAAGCGCCGGAGCAGTGCGACTGATTCCCCGCAGCCAGGCGATCGAACGACCGCAGCCCAAAAGACCGCGCCTCTGGCGCGGTCTTTTGGGCTGTTCGGGCAGCTGCAGGTCAATAACGGACGAGGGCCCGCCAGCGATCAGCGGGTTGATGCGGGGGCGATGCTCAGCGTGGCGGTGCGTTGATCGAACTGCAGCGTATAGCGGTGGTTGGAGGCGAGCTTCCACTTCTGCAGCCATTGCGCGGATAATCGGAGCCGATCGTCCGACAGGTTGGCCGGGACATGCAGACGGAGCTTGGCAAGATGCTTGCCGCTTCGGACGGTGACGATCGAGCCCTGACGCTCGGGAATGCCGAGCCGGGACAGCAGCTCGTAGCCGACGGAAAGCGCCCCGGCGGCAACAGGTCCGGAAGCGAGTGAAGCGACCGTCTCGCTGAGCGGAGACGGGGAGATCGTCAGCGATTGGTCGCTCGGATTGTAAGTAAGCGCGTATCTGCGCAGAGCGGTAAGCTTGAATTGGCGGGCGAGAGCATAGTTCATCTCCATGAAGTCCGCGAAGCATTCCCGTCCCTCGAGAAATTGCAGCTGAATCGGCTGTTTGATGCTGCCGCGTTTTAACGTCAGTTTCGCAGTGCGGGGGATCGTCAGCAGCTCGGAGGCCATCTCCGAGCAATTCAAGGTCAGGACGACGGTATGAGGGGGCAGCTTGGCGATAAATAAATCGAGACGACCGGTGGCCATAGGTAAGGCACGCTCCTTCAGGACAAGAAAACTAATGAATCCTTTCACTGTATGCGCAGAAGGAACGGCCTGTTTGTACCATCGTCCTGAAACCGGCCAAAGAACTCCCTACCGCCCAGGGAGCGGCAGAGAGTTCCGGAAGTCGAGGCGGGGCGGCCGGCTAGCTCCGTGTTTGGCTAGCACGGTGCTCGGCTAGCTCCGTATTCGTTAGCGCCGGATTCGGCTGGCGGGACGTATAAGCGGCAGCACGGGACGAAGCGCGACGATGACCAAGGTAGCTGCAACCGCCTTGATCGCATCCCCCGGCAAATACGGGTACATCCCCGCGCGCAGGGCGCCGGCGATCGTGTCGTACTTCTCGCTGTCCACGACATGTGCGAGCCAGGGCACGCCGGTTATGTACATGATGAGGGAGCCGAAGGCGAACATGGCGATCAGCAGCAGGAGCTGGCGGGAGCGGCCGATTTTTCTCGCC
This sequence comes from Cohnella hongkongensis, assembly GCF_042654645.1. NCBI lineage: Bacteria > Bacillati > Bacillota > Bacilli > Caryophanales > Paenibacillaceae > Cohnella > Cohnella hongkongensis. Next base: position 232,772 of record NZ_JBHSEP010000007.1, read on the forward strand.
GATCCGTAGATCCGGTCGGTCGTCCAGCCGACGAGGAAGGCTGATACCGGGAACATCCAAATAAATCCGCCGGTAGGTCCGGTCATCTGGGCGATGCCTCCGGAGCCGTTCATCAGCGGGAGACCGATCGCGGTCAGGCCGACGACGAGAAAAATGCTCCAGAACCCGTAAACGGCGCCGAGCAAGCCTCCTGCCAGCATGATAGCGAATTGCTGAAGAGAAATCGGAACCGGCGTGAACCCCAGATTGATCTTGATGAAGCTGCCTGCGATGAATAATGCGCCGAACAGGGAGATGAAGACGATTCCCCGTATCCGCGAAGGGGTAGAATTCGACATTGTCAAAAAGCCTCCTAAATGTTAACCTGTATTCGTGTGGTTGGTTAACAATGGTGATTGTAGCATGGGACGTCCCGATTGAAAAGAGGGAATTACGCATATGGGGAATCAAGCAGAACCGCTCGCTTCGGTCGGACATGCGGCATCGGTTGCGGCCGTGTCCGGCGTCGGGAGCGGGCTTGACGGTCAACTGAGCGGAAAGGAAGGGCCTCTAGAGCTGGATGGCGTGACGGTCGGCGGCGGGGAGGAATCCGCCGCCGAATCGGCCTTCAGGCTGAAGGAGGCGACGTTGACGCTGTCGGCGGGAGAGTGGTTAACCGTCGTCGGCGTCAACGGAAGCGGCAAGTCGACTTTGGCCAAGCTTCTGGCCGGCCTTCCGCTCGATCGCATGAGCGGAGCCGTACGGCGAGGCTTTGCAGGCAGCGGGGTCAGCCCGATCGTGCTGCAGCAGCCGAAGGCCCAGCTGTTCGGGGAAACGCCTCGAGAGGAGGCCGTATTCGCACTGGAATGGCGAGGCGTCCCTTCCGGCGAGATCGTTCGGCTTGCGGACGAGGCGTTGCATCGGGCAGGCTTGGCCGCTCTGGCGGACGAGCCGTGGGAACGGCTGTCCGGAGGCCAGCAGCAGATGGCGGCGGTTGCGGCGGCAACAGCTTACCCTTGGCCGCTTCTCGTGCTGGACGAAGCGACTTCGATGCTGGACGAGGACAATCGGGACGCGGTTCTGCGCAGGGCGAGAGAGCTGCATTCGAGCGGCGCCGCCGTCGTCTGGGTGACCCAGCGGTTGGATGAGCTCGGACCGGACGACCGCGTCGTCGCCGTCGGGGAAGGCCGCATCGTGTTCGACGGCAGAGGCCGGGAGTTTCTGTACGGTCCGGCCCTCGAAGGCGCTTCGGTTCCGGGCGGCGCCCCCGTTCCGGGGAGAGGGCTTGGGGACGCTTCGGGGAACGTGGGGCCATTATCCCCTTGCCTCAGGGCGGGGTTGAGATTGCCCTATTTAATGGAGCTGGCGTTGGAGCTGAGAAAACGGGGGAAGCTGAGCGACCCGCTGCCGGTGACGGAGCGGGAATGGCAGAAGGTATGGGGGCAGGCGGAAAATGAGTAAACAAATCGCGGCTTCCGACAGGTCGATGACGATACCGCTCCGCTTGGACGGCATCCGGTGGAGGCGGGGAGCCGAAGGAGCGGAGACGTGGCGCTCGGAAGGCTTGACGCTGGCGCCGGCTTCGATCGTGCTGCTAATGGGCGCGAACGGCGCAGGCAAGTCGACGCTGCTGGAGAAGATCGCCGGCCTTAGGCCGCCGGAAGGCGTGCTGGCCGGCTACGGCTCGGATCGGCTCTGGCGGCGAGGCCGCATTCGGCAGCGCAAGCTTCGCTTAAGCGAACAGGCGCTGCTTCGCTACAGTTACGCGAGCCAGTCTCCGGAAGAGGGGCTGTTCGCCAGAAGCGTCGGCGACGAGCTTGACTATTCCTTGCGCCCCTACGGTTTGGCGAAGGAGGAAGGCGAGCTGCGCCGCAAGGCGGCTTTGCTCGCGGTGGACTGGGAGAGCGAGGAGTGGCTGGCGCGCGATCCTTACTTAATGAGCGGCGGAGAGAGGCGGCGGGCGGCGCTGGCGGCGGTGTTCTCGGCGCCGGCGCCGTGGCTGCTGCTCGACGAGCCGACGGCGGGACTGGACGGGGAAGGACACCGGACGATCGCGCGCCGGCTGCAGGAGCTGCGAGCCGAAGGCCGAGGAATTCTGCTCGTCTCGCACGACTCGGATTGGGCTCTGCCGCTTGCCGATGAAGCGCTGCTGCTGGATGCGCGGGGCACGCTGCGGCTGTGCGGCCGGGAGGAGCTGATCCGGCATCCCGAATGGCTGGCGGAAGCGGGCATGCGAGTTCCGGCCTGGCTGCAGGCCGCTCACCGGCTTTGGCGGAGCGGTGTCCCCGCCGGGCTGGCGTTGGATCCGGCGGCAGCGGCGGCCGCCTGGCAGCCGGAGCGCTGGGAGGCCGGCGGAATGCGTCAGGAAACAGACGCCCGAGAGTGGGCCAGCCGTACCCGGCAGGAAACAGATGCCCGAGAGTGGGCCAGTCATACCCGGCAGGAAGCGGGCGAGCGAGAGAAGGACGGTCGTCCGAAGCGCCGGGGGAGGGCTGCCGCATCCGGGCACCGTCTGACAGGCTTCGATCCGAGGTCGGTATGGCTGGCGTATGCGCTGATCAGCTTCGGGCTGTTCGCGCTCACAGATTGGCTCGGACTTGCGGTCGGGGCGGTTTTGGTAGGCGCGCTGCTGCTTGCCGGCCGCATATCGCTGCGGCGCTGGCGGGCGCTGATCGCGAACTATGCGGTGTTCTCGGTGGCGACGTCGGCGATCTTCGCTTCCGGAGCCGGAGGCGAGTGGGCGGTGCGGGGCGAGGCTTTCGCGGATACGCTGTTTACGTTCGGCCGTACGATGCTCATATTGCTGCTCGGGCTGGCGATTCCGCTCGTCATGTCGCCGCTGTCGCTGAGAAGGTCGCTGGAGCAGATGGCTTCGATCGGCGGCAAAAGCCCGGAATGGGCGCAAAGAGGAATTTTGGCGGTCGCGCTGATTATGCGGTTCGTGCCGGTGCTGCTGGAGCTGTGGGAACGCTTCGCGAAAATCATCCGGGCCCGCGGGAAAACGCTGGCCCGGGGGCCGGTCGCGTTCGGCCGCAAGCTGCGCGATACCGCTTTGCCGTTCCTGCTCGCGCTGTTCCGGCTCGGAGACGAGGTGGCGCTGGCGCTGGAGAGCCGGGGCGTGGGCGGAACGAACACCCCTACCCGGGCGCAGCGGCTGAGCTGGCGCGCCCGGGACTACGCACTGGCGACGGGCGCGCTGCTGCTCGCGGCAGGGCTGTGGGCGGTCTTCCGTCTCTAGCTAGGCGAGTCGTTGTCCGGCTTGATCTTAAGCGTGACGGTCGTTCCTCGGCCCGGCTCTGAAGCGATCGACAGCCCGGAGGCATAATCGTGGGAGAACAAGCGGATTCTCTCGTGCACGTTATACAGGCCGAAGCTTTCTGCTTCCGTACCGGCGGCAGGAGACAGCGAGCGCTCCAGACGCTCCGGCGGAATGCCGACGCCGTCGTCGGCCACCTCGATCAGAAGCCAGGCCCCTTCCAGCCGGGCCGAGATGGAGATCGCGCCGTGCTTGGGTCTTTTCTGATAGATGCCGTGAAGAACGGCGTTCTCGACGATCGGCTGCAGGCTCATCTTCGGCAGCCGGCACGCCATAGCCGCCTCGTCGACATCGTACCGCATCCGGATGCCGCTGTCGTCGCGGGTATTATGAATGTGCACGTACGAGCGGATCAACTGGAGCTCTTCCGCCAGCGTCACGGCGTCCCGTCCCTTGTTCAGGCTCAGTCGGAAGTAGGTGGAGAGCGCCTCGATCATGTCGCTGATCTCTCCGGCGCCGCGGCGAACGGCCATCCAGTTCATGCTGTCCAGCGTGTTGTACAGAAAATGCGGATCGATCTGCGCCTGAAGCGCCTTGAGCTGGGCGTCCCGCTCGTGCAGCTTGGAGCGGTAGGACTGCGCGGTCAGATCGTGAACGGTCTGTACCATGCGGGAGATCGCGCTTTCGAGCTGCCTCAGATCGCCCTTGGTTTGCGGGAGGCTGCCGTCGAACTGGTCGGCCCCTTCGGCTCTCAAGCGGCGGATCATATCGCGAATGCGCTTGCTCAGACTTTCCGCCACTGCCGCGAAGGCGAGAACGAGAATGAATATAAAGACGACGGAGACGATGCCGAGCAGCAGCACGGCGGACATTTTCGTCAGCACGACGCTCTCTCCGGACAGCTCCGAGGTCGGCAGCTTGGCGACCAGCGTCCAGTCGGTATCCGGAATCCGTCGAAACAAGTAGGAGTAGGCGCCCTTTTCCTCGTGGAAGCTGCCTTCGGAGGCGGAGGCCATCTGCTCCGTCCGGCTCTCGTCGAGAGCGGCCGTCGAGCCGAGCTTGGCCGTGTCCGGATGGGAGACGATGCGCCGCTCCCTATCTACGATGAACACTTCCTGAGAAGGGGTGAGGGACACTCTCCTCACGATATCCTGAAGCCAATCCGCCTTAATGTCCACGCTCAGCACCCCGATGACGGAGCCGTATCGGAGCGGGTCATGGATCATGCGGACAGCCGATACGATATCCGCCTCCTCCTCCCCTAAGTACGCTTGCTTGTAAGCGCCCCGCCAATCGTTCGCTCCGTTGCGGGCGAGCATGCTCCGGTACCAAGAGGAGCCGCGATCAAGCCGATCCATGGAGAAGAAATGAAGATTTTCCCGGGAGTAGGTCAGCTTCGGGTCGACGAACAGACGAATCCGGTGGATGCCGCGATTGCGCTCCGCGCTTGCCAGCAGCTTCTCTAGCGTCTGGAATTCCTTGAGCTGCTCGTGCGCCGGACGATCGGCCCCGCTCAAATACTCGGCGATGACTTCGTTAGAGAGCAGGCTGTCGGAGACGCTGGAGACGCTGTCGAGCACGTTCGAGATGTTGTATTGCGCCTGGTTCAGCGTCTGCAGCATCGATTCGCTCATATCCCGCTCAATAATGGCGGACGTCTGCCGATAATACGCGTAAAACAGCAGGCATCCCGGCAGCAGGATTAGCGCAATGTAGAGCACGATCGCTTTTTTCGTGATGTTGGCCCCGAAAAAAGCCCTCAAGTAGCCCCGCAGCCTTCTCCACCCGTTCATAGCCCTCTCTCCCGGAATTCGCCCGGCGTATAGCCCGTCATCTTCTTGAACAGCTTGCCGAAGTAGCCCGGATCCTTGTACCCGACGGCATAGCAGACGTCGTACAGCCTGTTCGCCGGATCGGCCAGCAGACGCTTCGCCTGCGCGATTCTCGTCTCGATGACGTAATCGTTCAAGGTCATGCCCGTCTCCTGCTTAAACAGCAGGCAGACATAGGTCGTTGTCAAATACACGGACGAGGCGATCCGCGCGTTCGTCAGCTCCTCCGCGTAATGCTCCTCGATATACCGCCGGATTTGGGCGACGACGTTGTGCGTTTTTTTCTCCCGCTTGGCGGAGATTTCACCGAAGACCAGCCTCAGATGGGAGAGGACGGATTCGCGAAGCTCGGACATCGTCTCGCTGGCCGAGATCGCGGTCCACAGCCGCAGCTCGCTCTCCTCGAGCCGGTCGCCCGGCAGACCCAGCTCGAGCCGCAGCTCGGAGCATACGGCCAGCAGGCGGGCGCAGGCGATTCTCGACCGTACGACGCCGTCGGCGCGTTCTCCGGCGGACAGCATCTCTTCCGCCGCGGCCCGCACGGCGTCCCAATCCGGACTTCGGAGCAGGGCGGCGATCTCCCGGGCGTCGCCTCCGCCGCGAGAAGGATGAACGGGGACGGCGCTGCCCGCCAGGACGTCCATCGTGATGACGTTGTTTTTGCCCAAGTACCATTTATGCTCCGCCGCCTGGGAGGCCAAGCGGTAGGCTTCCGGCAGCGCCTCCCAGCTTTCGGCGGTCGGACCGACGCCGATCGTCACGTTCAGTCTGAGCAGCCGGTTGATCTGCTCCTTGATCTTCCCGATGAACGCGAACAGGCCGTCTTCGTCGGAATCGGAATCGAGCCGAACGATGCCGGCGTATTCCCCAGGGCGAACCTCGAAAGCATGCCCTGCTCCGACGGCGTTCATAAGGTCCTCGCACACGTTAAGCAGGACGAACGATCGAAGCTGCCGCTCCTTCTCCGGCACGGCCCCGAACGTCTGCGCGTAGTCGTCGATTCGGACGGCGAATACGCTCAACCGGATCTCGTCCACCGGCAGCCGGATGCCAAGGAACGCGAACCGGTCGCGCAAAGCCTCCGAATCCTGAACGCCGTCCAGCACAAGGGCGGTCAGATGCCGTTCGCGCAGCAGCGGAATGCTCTGGTTCAGCTTGATTCTCAGCCCGTTAAGACGGTCGCGGTCCGCTTCCTCCTCGTCGAGCTTGCGCACGACCCGGCCGATCAGCTCGCTTAGCTCGTGCAGGCGAACCGGCTTCAGCAAATAATCGACCGCGTCCAGCTTGATCGCCATTTTCAAATAGTCCAAATCTCCGTACCCGCTTACGAATACGATTTTCGCCGGATGCTCCGCCTCCGCGAGCCGCTGAGCCAGCGCGATGCCGTCCATATGCGGCATCCGCACGTCGGTCAGCACGATACGGACGTCCTTCGCCGCGAGAATCGCCTGCAAGGCGATCTCCCCGTCCTCGGCTTCTCCGGCCACTTCGATGCCGAAGGCGTTCCAGTCGACGCATTCCCGCAGGCCGGACCGGACCGAGCTTTCGTCATCGACGATAAAGAGCTTGTACATGTTAAAGTCCCCCCGAATTGAAGTCGAAAACTATACAGCAGCACCGTAAAATCGTAATCCGCTCCCCTATAAACCCGAACAGGAGAGCGGTTACAATTGCTTCAGGGGAAACTAAGCGCAACCCCATTGTAAGGCGAATTCGAAAAGGGTGTAAACCTTTTTTCGAATGCGAGCCGCCGTTCCGCGGGCGGCGGCGTCGCGAATCAGGGAGAGGATGAAAGGCGATGAAGGAGTCCGAAGCGACGCTTGCGCGGCTGCCCGCCTCGCCGGAGGGGGGCCGCGTCAAACCGGACCGCAATCGATTCTGGCGCTATTTTCGGATGAATTACGATCTGTATCTCATGTCCGTTCCGGGTCTGATTTTCCTGATCGTGTACAAATTCGCGCCGCTGCTCGGTCTGACGATAGCTTTTAAGGATTTCAATCTGTTCGCCGGCGACAATATCGTCGACTCGATTCTTCGCAGTCCGTGGGTCGGCATGAAGCATTTTAACCGGATTATGGAGGACGAGGCTTTCCTCAGGGTCATCAGCAATACGTTGATCATCAGCCTGTACAAGCTGGTGTTTCTCTTTCCGGTTCCGATCCTGATCGCCGTCATGTTGAACGAGCTGCGCATCCGCTGGATGAAACGCTGGGTGCAGACGATCGTGTACTTGCCGCACTTTTTGTCGTGGGTCATTATTTTTGGCTTGTTCTATTCGCTGTTCGGCTCCTACGGGATGATCAACCAGGCGCTGGAGGCGTTCGGAATCCGAAGCATCAGCTTTTTCTCGGATTCCTCATGGTTCCGCTCGCTGCTTGTGTTTACGGAGGGCTGGAAGGAGAGCGGCTGGAACACGATTCTGTTTCTGGCGGCGATGACGGCGATCGATCCGCAGCAGCAGGAGGCGGCGGTCATGGACGGGGCGGGCAGGTTTAAGCGGATCTGGCACATTACGATTCCCGGCATCGTTCCGGTCATTCTGCTCGTCTTTATTTTGCGGCTGGGACAAATCTTGAACGCCGGCTTCGAGCAGGTGCTGGTCATGTACAATCCGGCGGTCTACGACGTTGCGGACATCATTCAGACGTTCGTCTACCGGATCGGTCTGGGCAAAATGGATTTCAGTCTGTCGACAGCGCTCGGTCTGTTCGAGTCGGTCGTCGCGTTTCTTCTGATCTTCTCCAGCAATCAGCTCAGCCGGCGTTATCTGGGGAAAAGCATCTGGTAGAACCGGAGACAGCAAGCGGAGAAGGTGAAGGTGTAAACGATGAACAACATTCGCAATCGGTCGGACAGAGCGTTCGACACGCTGAATACGGCTCTGCTCGTCGCGGTCGGGCTCATCTGCCTGCTGCCCTTCCTGCACGTGCTGGCCAAGTCGCTCAGCGACCAGGCGTCCGTCATGGGCAATCGGGTGACGTTCTATCCGATCGGCCTGCACGGAGGGGCGTTCCGCTTCGTGTTCGAGCATACGCGGTTTCTCGACGCGCTGAAGGTGACGGCGCTGGTGACGGCGATCGGTACGGCACTGAGCATGACGATCACGGTGCTCGCGGCGTATCCGCTCTCGAAGCCCGAATTCAAAGGCCGCAAGGCGATTCTGCTGCTGTATGTGTTCAGCATGCTGTTCTATGGCGGCATCATTCCCGGCTACATGCTGATGAAGGAGCTGGGGCTGCTCGATACGATGTGGGCGATGATCGTGCCGCTGCTCGTCGTGCCGTTTAATCTGTTCGTATGCAAAACGTTTTTCGAAGGGATTCCCGAAAGCATCGAGGAGTCGGCGAAAATCGACGGCGCGTCGAACTTCCGGATTCTGCTGCGGATCGTGCTGCCGATCTCGCTGCCGGTGATCGCGACTTTGAGTATTTTCTACGCGGTCGGTTATTGGAACAATTATTTTCACCCGCTGATCTACGTCAACTCGATCGATCTCAAGCCGCTGCAGCTTTTTCTGTTCGATACGATCGCGAACACGGAGGAGCTGCTACAGGAGCAGCCGGATTCGGTCCGGCTCAGCATGGCCCCGGAGGGATTCCGGGCAGCCGCCGTCATCTCCTCGATCGTGCCGATTCTGCTCGTCTATCCGTTTCTGCAGCGCTATTTTGTAACGGGGATGACGCTGGGATCGGTGAAAGGCTAGGGTGGAGAGAAGCGGTTCATTAAAAAACGTTATCGAAAAGGGAGGCCACATCGCAATGTGGGGACGTCACAAATGGATGAAAGCGGGAATGATCGCGACAGCGGCGGCACTGCTGCTGACGGCATGCTCCGGGGGAAGCGGGCCGGCGGCCGGCGAATCGGGAGCGGGGGCAACGGAATCCGCGTCGGCGACCGGAGGGAAGCCGAGCTTGAAGGTGCTGGCGTTCAACGTCGGCTTCGATCCGAATGCCGAGCCCGTCGCGAAAGACATCGAAGAGACGACGGGCTACAAGATCAGCTACACGCTGCTGCCGAAGGATAATCCCGAGGAAAAGCTGAATATCGAGATCGCGTCCGGCGCCAACTACGATATTTTGTCGCTGACGCCTACGCAGTTCCATACGCTGGTGGCCCAAGGGGCGCTTCAGCCGATCGGGGAACTAGTGGACAAGCACGGCGCGAACATGAAGGAGGCGATCTCGGAGGCTTCCTGGGAGCTTGGCAAGTACAATGGCGAGCTGTACGGCATTCCGCAGAAAAACGAACGGCCCAATATCGAGCAGACGATGATCGTCCGTCAGGACGTCATGGACGAGCTTGGCTTGGAAATGCCGGAAACGCTGGACGAGTTCTATGAGACGCTGCTGGCGATCAAGCAGAAGAAGCCGGACATGATTCCGCTGACGGGGGCGGGTATGAACGTGCCGATGGTGCTGAGCGCGTTCGGCCTGTACACGGGATGGGCGGAAGACGAGAGCGGCCAGCTCTTGCCGAGAATTAAGCGGCCGGAGATGAAGGAATATATGACGTTCATGAAAAAGCTGTTCGACGAGGGTCTGCTCGACAAGGATTGGCCGATCAACAAATCGGCGCAGTCGCAGGAGAAGTTCGTCGGCGGCAAGGCGGCGATGATCTCGGGCGACTGGAACATGGCTTCGGGAATTCATGACGCGTTCAAGACGAACGTTCCGGAAGGCCGGATGGGCTACATGCCTCCGCTGAAAGGGCCCGACGGTTCGTCCGGGGTCGAGATGGCCGACAAGCTGCTCTACGTCCATGCCATTCCGAAATCTTCGAAAAATGCCGAGGACGCGATCAAGTTCATGAATCTGAAGCTGGAGAAAAATAACTTCACATTCCTGACGCTCGGCGAGGAGGGCGTGACCTTCACGGAGGAGAACGGCGTCTACAGCCCGATCATGCCGACGTTCACGGAGCAGAGAGGCAGCGCCTACTTCTTCCTGAACGGCATTCGCGAGGTGGAATACGCCGACATGTGGCTGGCGCGTCTTCGCCGCACCCCGACGCTGTTCGAGGCTTTCAACGAGCTCAACAAGGATTTCGACACCTATGCGAAGCGCAATCCGATCGCGTTCATGCCGCCGATCGAGGCGGTCGGCAAAAACCTGCCGAGTCTGACCCAAAGGGAGAACGACTATTTCCTGCAGGTGCTGCTGAGCGGGGAGAAGATCGAAGAGTTCGACAAGTTCCTGAGCGGCTGGGAGTCGGCCGGAGGCGGCGAAGTGTTGAAGGCGGTTAACGAGTGGTACGTCACGACAAAAAAATAAAGACAGGTGGGAGCGGGAGCATGAAATCGATTGTAGAACCGGCTCGAAGCGTTCCGGTCGTCGCGGAGCCGGACGTGCTGGTCGTTGGCGGAGGGCCGGCCGGAATCGGAGCGGCGGTGGCCGCGGCGAGGAACGGCGCCAAGGTGCTGCTCGTCGAGCGCTACGGATTCGTCGGAGGCAATCTGACGGTGGCGATGGTGAATCCGATGTTCACTTTCCACGACGTGAACGGCAATCAGGTCATCCGGGGAATTGCCGGCGAGGTGGTCGAACGGCTGGTGGCCAAAACGGCCTCTCCGGGCCATGTGACCGACCTGACGTTCGATAACGCTTCAATGTCGCCCTTCGACCCGGAAGGTATGAAGCTGGTGCTGTTCGAAATGCTGCGCGAGGCGGGCGTCGATCTGATGCTGCATTCGGTGTTCGCCGATGCGTATGCCGAGGACGGGAAGGTGACCGGCGTCATCGTCGAGAACAAGTCCGGTCGGCAGGCGATCCGAGCGTCGGTGGTGATCGACTGCTCGGCGGACGCCGACGTGGCGGCCAGAGTCGGAGCCCCGTTCGTGAAAGGACGGGAATCCGACGGCGCGATGCAGCCGGTTACGCTGTTTTACCGGGTGGCCGGCGTCGATGTGGGAAGGTTAAAGGCGTGGATGAAGGATAACAGGCAACTGCTCAAGGATTCGCCGACCGACGAGGAGATCGATTCGCAGAGCGCGCTTGCTTTTCTCGGGATGAAGGAGATCATTCAGGCTGCGGTGGAGCGCGGAGAATATCCGAAGGACGCCGCTCCCCGGATTCTCATGTACGAGCTGCCGCGGGAAGGACAGTTCGCGGTCAACTGCACGAGGCTTCAGGGCATCGACGGCACGAACGTGCGGGATTTGACGCGGGCCGAGATCGAGACGAGACATCAGGCTTGGGCGGTCACCGAGTTTATGAAGCGGAACATCGGAGGCTTCGAGCGCGCATACGTGCTCGACACGGGCGTGCAGGTAGGCGTGAGGGAGACGCGTCATATCGTCGGCGACTATACGATGACCGAGGAGGATGTGCTAAGCAGCCGGGCGTTCGCGGACGGCATTGCGTGCGGGACGTTCGCCATCGACATTCATCCGCCCGAGGGCGAGCAGCAGGTGTTCACCGGCTCGGGCAAGGCGGTGTACGAAATCCCGTACCGCAGCTTGCTGCCGCAAGGCGTGGACAATCTGCTCGTAGCCGGCCGCTGCGTCTCGGCGACGCATAACGCATTCGGATCGGTGCGGGTCATGGCGACGGCGATGGGCATCGGTCAAGGAGCGGGAACGGCGGCCGCGTTGGCGGCGAGCGGGGGCATAGGCGTCCGGGACGTGTCGGCGGCGGAGGTCCGCAGGCTGCTCGTGAAGCAGGGACAGTATTTAATGGAAGCGGACGGCGTGGAGAAGGTCGTGGACGAAGGCCTGCGTCTGACGAAGACGGAAGGGTCCGGAAGCGCGGCCAGCCATCATAACCCGTTCGCGGGGCGGAGCGGAAGCTAGAAGGGGGATTGCGGCATGAAAGCGGGCATTGTCGTCGACAAGGACGAACGATTGGGGCAGGTCAGCCCCTATCTCTACGGACAATATTTTGAGCATCTGGGCAACTGCATGTACCCTGGCGTCTGGGACGGGAATTCGCCTCTGTCGGACAGGCACGGGCTGCGACAAGACGTGACGGAGGCGGCGCGGGAGCTGGGCGTTCCGGTCATTCGCTGGCCGGGAGGCTGCTTCGTCGACCTGTACGACTGGAAGGACGGCGTCGGGCCGAGGGAGAGCCGGCCGACGCGTCCGAACTGGCATTGGGGCGGGCTGGAGTCGAATGCGTTCGGCACGGACGAGTTTCTGGAATGGTGCGAGCAGGTCGGAGCCGAGCCTTATGTCAACGTGAATCTGGGAACGGGAACGCTGGTCGACGCGCTGCGGTGGATCGATTACTGCAACGGAACGGATACCGCGGACGCCCGGTGGCGGAAGGAGAACGGACGCGACGAGCCTTACGGCGTCAAGCTGTGGGGAATCGGCAACGAGACGTGGGGCTCCTGGGAGGCCGGCCGGCTTGACGCCGACGAATACGCGGCGAAGCTTGCGAACTGGGCGCAGTTCGTCAAAAAGTACGACGCGGGACTGGAGCTGCTCGGCGTCGGCTCGAACGAAGGCAACGATCCGGATTGGGATCGTAAGGCGGTGGAAGCGGCGGCTGAGCATCTCAGCTATTTGACCATTCATCTGTATGGCTGCTCGGTCGACCGGGAAAGCGACGCCGAGTATTATCCGATCGTGTACACGCCGGTCTATTTCGAGAACCAGATGCGCAAGATGAGAAACACGATCGAGACGACGCTAAGCCGGATGAAGCTGGAGCGGACGATTCGCATCTCGCTGGACGAATGGAACATTCGCCACTATGTGCCCGATCCGGCCGGCAAGGACGGTTATACTCTTCATCGGAACAGTCCGCGCAATCTTCAGGACGCGCTGTTCGCCGCCGGCGTGTTTCATGCGATGATCCGGCTCAGTCCTTCCGTCGGCATGGCCAATTACGTTTTCCTCGTGAACGGAAACGGCGTCATGAACGTCACGGAGGATCGCGTCGTCAAAACGCCTCTGTATCATCTGTTCAAGCAGTATCGGCAATGGATGGTCGGAGAGAGCGTGCGGGTGGAGGTGCAGTCGCCTTCCCGGCTGACGCCGGCGCCGCAGGTGAGCCATCCGGGCTACGGGGAGGAGCAGGCGAGAAAGCATCAGCCGGTATTGTCGCCCTATATCGATGCGGCAGGCGTGATCGGCGAGGACGGAAGCCTTCGCATCGCGCTGGTGAACCGCCATCTGGAGGAAGAGTGCGAGGTGACGCTCGGGCTTCCGGAAGGTTACGCCTCGACGGCCGAAGTATGGGCGCTGCATCATGAGGACATCCATGCGGCCAACACGGCGGAGGCGCCGGAGCGGGTCGTACCTGATGTGCGGGCAGCCGTCGCGGTGGAGAAAGGACTGCGCGTTCCGGCGCACAGCATCGTTCTGGTTCGGCTGGAGAAGAAGTAGAGAGTTAGCGTAACTTCTGAAATGAAAATCGGCAATCCTGCGGAGCGCGCAGGTTTGCCGATTTTTTTTGCAATTTCGGAGACGCGGGATGCGCTTCCCGGAGGTTGGACGCCTGTGGCGTGCTTAGGAAGCCGCCAGGCGGAACGGGAGGCTTCGCTAATCTGCAAGCCGCTTGCTCGCCAGGACGATGACGGCTCCGAGCAGGCCGAGCGAGGCGCCGAACAGGAAGCCGGCTTGCAATCCGCCAACGGTGTTGAGGCCGCCGGCGATGTACGGGCCTAGGAACATGCCGAGCGCGTAGACGGACTGATACAGTCCCATCGCGGTCGCGCGCTCGGCGGCGGCGAAGCCGCGAATGGCCAGGCTGAGCAGGAGCGGGAAGTACATCGCTTGGGCGACGCCGTTAACCGCTTGCGTCAGCACCAAAGTGCCCAAGCTCTGAGTGAAGGGGATAATGGCGGTAGCGGCGGCGGCGAGCAGGAAGCCAGCGATCATGATCGGACGCGTGCCGAAGCGGGGCGCGAGATAGCGGCCGCTCCACAGCGAGACGAGCGCGTGCGGAACCATGAACGAGACGACGATGCCGGTGAGCTGCGCTTCGCTTGCGCCGAGCTCGACCGCCTGCAGAGGCGTGAAGCCGAACATCGTCACGAACAGAATGCCGTGCGCCAGCACGGACAGCGTCGACACGAGCCAGAGCAACCGCGAGCGAAGCACGCGCGCGACGATCGTTCGGTCGACGGAGATCGGAGCGCTCTTCGGCTGCAGCGGCTGGCTCGGCCGCGGTTCGTAGACGAAGAAGGCTGCGACGGTGCCGACTGCGGCGACGCCGATCCCGCACAGGAAGGCGTTGTCCCAGCCGCCGGCGGAAGCGAGCCAGCCGCTTGCGCTCATGCCCGCGAGCTGGCCGAATACGGTCAGGAAGCTGAGCATGCCCATCGCCTGATGCGTCTGATTCGGCAGGTAGTAGGACGCGTACAGCACGGTGAAGGGAACCCAGGCCGCCGCGCTCACGCCGGCCATCAGCCGACCCGCCAGCGGACCTCCCCACGTTCCGGGCAGCAGGAAAAACAGGCAGCTGACGAGTCCCGCCAGCATGCCGATGATGAGAAAAGGCTTGCGCCGGGTCAAAGCGTCCGAATAGATGCCAAGCGGAAAGCGGGCGAGGACCTGCGTAATGCCGTAGCTGCCGAGAATGAAGCCGATCCAGCCCATCGACAGCCCGCGGTCGTGAAGATAGGGGCTCATGATCGGCACATAAATATAGAGCGTCGTCCAATACAGGATCGTCGCGGCGGCGAAGATCAGGTGCCTGCTTCGGACGAAAGGTTCGTCCTGCCGCTGTCGTGGCGGCTTCGCCAACTCGGGTGTCGGATGCATCGTTGCGGAAGTCCTCCTGGACGGATGATTTTATGAAGTGCGCCAAGGCTCTCTCTTACTTTAACGGATTCGCGGAACGATGGGAAGAAGGACCGACAGGGCCGCTGCCGATAGAGGGTTCCATTAACCGTACACAATGCGTCCGCCGTAATTGCTGGAGACGAACAGCATGACGATTCCGATGACGGACAAGGCCAGCAGACTGGCGGTGACGATCCGGTCAGCCTTTTTTCTGAATGCCAGCTTGAGGATAACGAGTGCGAGAAAAACGCCGAACGTGACGAACGAAAGATTTTGATGAGTTAGAATCAGTTCCTCTTCCGCTTGAAAGGCCTCAATCGCATAATCGGTGCTTCTCATGCCGGTAATCATCGTCGGGACCATCGCGATGACTCCGCCAACGAGCATGACGTTCGCCATTCGGCCGTAAAAATCGGGCTTCCAGACAGCAATCCATAAACTGACGGACCCTACAATCAGCATGACGATGGGAAAATGCAAGAGAACCGGGTGAAGTGTATCGGACATCCTTTCAAACCTCCTGTGCGCGAACTAAAGCCTTCGGATTGCCGGCAACGTATTTGTCGGCAAGGCGAAGAACGATTTCATTATAAAAAGCGGGGGTGCCGGATACAACAACCAATGCGGGAGGATATGTGCAGAATCGGACAGAAGCCGGTTCATTGTTCGGAAACAGGAGCGAAGGCGAAACAAGACGTCTGTGTTGAAGAAATCCAGAATCTGATATAATCTACCAATGATGGTGATGCTTATCAAGAAACAGAGGAGGGAGCTATGAAGATCAGAAAAGCGGATCGCAGGGTGTCCCGTACCCGGCATTTTCTGCATGAGGCGCTACTGTCGCTTATACAGGAGAAAGGCTATGAGGCGATCACCGTCCAGGACATTATCGACCGGGCCAATGTTGGCCGTTCGACCTTCTACGCCCATTTCTACGACAAACGCGATCTGCTGTACAACGGCTTTCAAATGCTGAAGGAAATGCTGACCGAGCAGCGTCCCTTTTCGTCCGAACGGCCTGTCAGCTCCCAGCACTTGTACTTTCCGTTCAGCTTGGTTATGTTGGAGCATGCCCGCGAACATTATCGGCTGTATCAGGCTTTTATCGGCAGGGAAAGCGGCGCCATGGTCCAGGAAAAAATGACGGAGCTATTTCGCGAGCTGGTCAGAGAACAGTTGAAAGCGCTCGAGAGTTCACATCGGTTCACGCTGCCGCTTGAGATGCAGGTATACTATATTTCCAATGCGTACATGTCACTCCTAAACTGGTGGCTGGACCATGAGATGCCTTATCCGACGACAAGGATGGACCAGATTTTTCACACGCTGGTGCTGCCGGGCATACAGGCTTCGGTGGAATAATAAACGTCCAGGTTTTTCGATGAAGTCGAGGTCTTTGGTGTAAATTTACGACAACCAGATTACTCAAAAGCTCGTAAGATAGCGTCATATGGAGGTGGAGATGTTGAACAATAAAAACATTAAACTCAGGATTGCCTGGATTATTCCAAACGTATTCATGTACTTTCTTTTCATAGGTTTTGGAACCTTTGTACTTATTAATGAAGATGGTCTAAGAGATTTCAATCGACTTGGCATTTGGGTATTCATGTTGCTTCTTGTACTTTTCGTTGCATTGTTTGGTTCGTATCGAATTTGGTCTTGGATAAAGCAAGGAAAAATGTAGCATTTGAATAACACAATATTCACGCGGGGGCCATTCGGCATACAAGAACGCCATACGATATCGATGCAAATCATAAAATGAGGGAAGTGTGTTTGTTGGAAACAAAACTTCAAGAAAATAATTTAGGACAAAGTCAACTTGGCATATCTGGACTTGGTGGATGGTTAGTTCTAGTTCAGATCGGAATGGAGTTGTCAAGAAAAGTGCAGTTTGAAAACACACTCATGAAGAAATCCTGTTGCTAGGCTGCTTGTGACAGCATTCTTTCACGATAAATCGATGGGGGCCAGCCCCCTGGATTCGTGGTGTAGATCCGCCGCCTGTTGTAGTAGACCATAATGTATCTGAAGATGATCGATTTGATCTGCGCCATCGGGTAGTGTTCGGTTTTGATCTTGTACAGCTTTTCTTTCTTTAGCGTAGCAAAGAAGCTTTCCATTCTTGCGTTGTCATAGCAGCGCCCTGTGCCGCTCATGCTCTGAATGGCACCGTGTTTAGCCAGACACGCTCGGAATGCCTGACTTGTGAATTGGCTGCCGCGATCGCTGTGATAGATCATGCCGCGCGCGTTTCTTGCCTTGCACGCGTTCTCAAAGGCTTGGATGCAGAGCTCCTTGCGCATGTTGTCGTCCATGGCAAGGCCGACGATCTCTCCGTTGTAACAATCCAGCACCGCGGACAGATAGAGCTTGCCATCTGAACAAGGCACTTCGGTGATATCCGATAGCCACTTTTGGTTCGGTGCCGAGGCGCTGAAGTCTCTTTGGATCAGGTTCGCGCTCTTTTGAGCTGCGGCATCCTCGCGTGTAATGCCGTTCGGGTGACGCTTCGCTTTCTGCAGCAGCCCGTGCTTCTTCATGAGGCGATAGACGGTGCTGTAGCTGGTGTGGATGTCTATTTGCGACAGCGCCAGCAGCATGCGCCGGGCACCGTAATTTT
>NZ_JBHSEP010000008.1:0-215187 GCF_042654645.1 Cohnella hongkongensis
TTAAGCCGTTTCCTCCTCCAAAATTGCCAGTAAAATTTGGATTTTCTTTATTTTCGACAATACCCTCGCAACCTTACTCACACATGGCTTTAACGATTCATTTTTGATTCAGGTGCGTGGAGCCTGATGCCACAAATCGCCAGCCGCTAGCGCGCTCCGACTTCACCCGAGTAGACGGTTCGCCAGGAGCCGTCCGGCAGCTCGACGCGCAGTCCTCCCATATCGTCCAGTCCGCGCGGGGTTCCCGCCACCTTTCCTTGCGGCGTGTGCAGCTCCGTCGGCTTGCCCAGCGTGACCGATCGGGATTCCCACAGCGTTCGAATCGGCGCGAAGCCCTTGTCCAGATAGAGCTTGTACAACTGCTCGAACTGCTCGAGCACGTCGGCGATCAGACCGGCTCGGTCGACAGCCGTTCCCGACGCCATCTTCAAGGAAATCGCCTTCTCCAGCAGTTCCTCCGGGTAGTCCTCCGCGTCGAGATTCGCGGAGATGGCCAGGCCGGCTACGACGTAATTCAAGCGCTCGTCCTCTGCGGCGGACTCCAGCAGTATTCCGCTAATTTTTTTCCCGCCGACGAGCAGGTCGTTCGGCCACTTGATCCCGATGTCCAGCTGGGGAAGATGCAGCGAGATCGCTCTGCTCAAGGCGACGGCCGCCAGAAGAGTCAGCTGCGGAGTCAGCGGGAGCGGCACCGGGGGTCTGAGCAGCAGACTCATCCAGATGCCTTTGCCCGAAGGCGACAGCCAGCTTCTTCCCATCCGCCCTCTCCCTTGCGTCTGTTTCTCCGCGATAACGAGCGTGCCCTCGGCAGCCCCCTCCTCGGCCAGTCGGCGCAGATCGTTCTGCGTCGAGTCGGTCACGTCCAGCACAATCAGACGGCGACCGAACGTGTCCGTCCGCAGCTTCGGGAGCAGCTCCTGCATCGTCAGCTTCGCGGGCTTGGCCATCAGTCGGTAGCCGAGACGCGGAACGGCCTCGATCCGGAAGCCGTCGGCCTCCAGCTTGCGAACCTGCTTCCAGATCGCCGTTCGGCTGACGTTCAGCAGTCTGCTGATCTCTTCGCCGGAGACGTATTCCCCTTCGCTCTCTTCCAGCAAACGCAATAAATTCGCCTTGTTCATTCGCTTCCCTCCCGCTTGGACGCTCTCATCTCTTTGGCTGCGGACAAGAGAGCGAATTTCTCGTTGGGCAGACGGCCGGAAGCCGCCTCCGCCAGAAGTTGCCGAAGCGTCCGGGCGATCCACGGTCCGGGCGGCTGCTGCAAATAACCCGACAGCTCGTCGCCCTTCACGTTCAACTCCGCCACAGCGGCGATCGGCATGTCTTCCAGCCAGCTTCTTGCGGCGTCCCACGGCTCCCCGCACGCCTCCTGCACGGCAAGCGCGTCTTCGGCGACCGGCCGGCCGAAGTCCAGCACCGCTTCAATCCAGCCTTGCCGCCATTCGTCCGGACGACAGCCGCTCAGCCGTTCGAAGAAGCCGGCGACCGAGGCAATCCGCGCGGTCCGCTGCCCGCCGATCCGCAGCGTGCGAAGCAGCGCGGACGCGTCCGTCTCGCCGACGTTCATGCCGGTCAGCAGCGCGGCCCAGCGCAGGTCGGTCTCCGGCAGCGACGGGAGGCACAGCAGATGGCCGAGCGAGGCTTCGTCGGAGACCGCGGCGCCCCAAGGGTCCCATTCCCAAGGCGAGCCGTTGAGCCGATATCTCTCCGCCGCCTGGACGATCGCTTCCGGCAGCGGCTCCTTCGCGTAGGCGAGCAGTCCGCTTTTGAACAAATAGTGCATCGCCTGCTCCGGTCCGCTGCCGGCAATCATCTTGTCCCACTCCGCCCCGATGCGCTCGAGCGCGACCTGCTTCAGCCGAGAGCGCTGCTTGACGATGCCGTCCCAGACGTCCGGCAGCAGCTCGAAGCCGAGCTCCGCCGCGAACCGGATCGCCCGGAGCATGCGCAGCGCGTCTTCTCCGAAGCGCTCGGAGGCGTTTCCTACGCAGTCGACGACGCCCGCCCGAAGCGCATCCTGACCGCCGAAGGGGTCGATCAGCTCGCCGCCGGAGGAGAACGCCATCGCATTAAACGTAAAGTCGCGGCGCGCGAGATCCTCCTCCACCTCCCGCACGAACGCGACCTCATCGGGCCTTCTCCCGTCCGAATAGCCCGCTTCCCGGCGGAACGTCGTCACCTCGAACGGCCGTCCCCCCTCCATCACGGTCACCGTACCGTGCTTCAGCCCGGTCGGCAGCGTCTTGGAGAACAGCGCCATCACCGCCGCCGGCTCTGCGGACGTCGCGATGTCGATATCGTTCAGAGGCCGGCCCAGCCATCTGTCCCGAACGCACCCGCCGACCAAATACGCCTGGTGGCCGGCGTTTTCCAGCGTTCGGACGACGGCCAGCCCGTCCTCCCACAATCTGCTGTCTTCGTCTGAACTGCGCATTTCGTTTCTCTTCCTTCTTGGAAAGTGCGGATTCAAAAAGTCGGCTCTTCAGGCCTTATACTTTGCACTCGGGAACGGGAACCTCCACGGGCATTCCCAGCACCCTGTAGTAGATGGCCTCGTACTGCGCCGTGATCAGCTCGTTGCAGAATACGCGGTGCGCCCGATACAGACATCTTTCCCTGAAATCCGCGTACAATTTTTCGTCCCTAAGCAGCTTCAGGGCGTTGGCCGCCATATCGTCCGTGTCCCCGACCGGAGAGAGGAACCCGGTGCGTCCGTGCTCCACCAGCTCCGGAATGCCGCCGGCCAGCGATCCGATCGTCGGCACGCCGCAGGCCATCGCCTCCAGCGCCACGAGGCCGAAGCTTTCCTTCTCCGACGGAAGCAGCATCAGATCCGCGATGGAGATCACCTGCGCGACGTCGTCCTGCTTGCCCAAGAAATGAACGCGGTGCGACAGCCCCATCGCTTGAATTTTCGACTGAATGCGCGGCAAATCCGGTCCCTCTCCGACAAGAACGAGTCTGGCCGGAATCTCGGCCTGCACCTTGGCGAAAATGTCGACGACGTCGGACGTGCGCTTCACGGGACGGAAATTGGAAATATGCATCAGCACTTTCTCGTGCGGCTCCGCGTAATCCCGGCGCAAATCCCGGCATTCTCGCGGGTAGTAGATTCTCTTGTCGACGAAGTTGTAGGTCAAGTCGATCGGCTCGCGAATGTCCAGCAGCTCCCGGGTCTCCCGAATGAGATCGCGGCTGACCGCCGTGACGGCGTCGCTCTTGCGGATGCCAAACCGGATAATGTCCTTCAGCGACTCGTCCTGGGCCAGAACGGTAATATCCGTTCCGTGCAGCGTCGTGACGACCTTCAGCTCGTCCCCGGCCATCTGCTTCGCCAGAATGGCGCAGACGGCGTGCGGCACCGCATAATGGACGTGAAGCAGATCGAGATTTTGCAGTCGGGCGACCTGGTTCATCTTGCTTGCGAGCGACAGATCGTAAGGCGGGTAGCGGAATACGTAATAATCCGACACCTCTACCTCATGATAAAAAACGTTGCGGTGAAACTTGCCGAGACGAAACGGCATGCTGTGCGTAATAAAGTGAATTTCATGCCCTTTCTCCGCCAGAAGCTTTCCGAGCTCTGTCGCGACGACTCCGGAGCCGCCGAGAGAAGGGTAGCACGTAATTCCGATTTTGAGCGGTCGATTCATGTCGATCCTTATGCCTCCCCGTCCGAACGCCAATCGGCCGATAGCGTATGCGGCCGCATGACCGCTACCGGTCGTCATTTCTTATTGTATTCTCCTAGGCTTCGCCATTAGAAGCGCTCGAGCTCGATCGGTCCTTTGGCGATAAAGCCTTCCGCGTACCGCAGCTTGCGCGGCTGGCCCAGCAGCCGGTCCCGCGCGACGATATGGTCCAAATAAGCGCCCGTCAGCGGCGTCTCGACCCAATCGGCCTCGCTCCCCTCGGGAGCGAACTGCGATCGGTAAGCGCGCAAAGCTTCCATCTTGGTCTCCTGAACGTCGCCGATATCGATCAGCAGCTGCGGCGTATGCGCGTCGTTAATGAAATAGAAATAGAGCTGCTCGACCGTCCAAGCCGGAAGCTCGGGCGCATACTTTCTCAGCTTGGCGTTAAACACCGCTTCCTCCGCCATTCGGCTGCAGGCAATATGATCGGGATGGCGATCGATGAAATAGGGCGCGAACACGACTCGCGGCCGGTATTTCCGAATCGCCCCGACCATGGCGGCGATCTGGTCCGGCAGGGATGCGAGGCCGCGATCCGGCAAGCCCAGATTCACGCGCACGGCCAGCCCCAGAATCTCGCCGGCTTTTGCGGCTTCCCGCTGACGCGTCTCCACGCTGCCGTTGGAGGACATCTCGGCATAGGTCAGATCGACGATGCCGACGGCGAGCCCTGCCCGCGCGTGCTTGACGATCGTCCCTCCCATGCCGATTTCCGCATCGTCGGGGTGAGCGGCGAAGATCAACAAATCCAGCGAATCTGAAGGTTGAATCTTCATGGCTCGTTACTTTTCCAATCCGGGCTTGTACTTGTGCACAAGCTCGCGCCAGGCGAAGTCCCCGCGTTCGAGCGCCTTGATCAGCAGCTCGCCCGTTGCGACGTTGGTCGCCACCGGAATGCCCTGCACGTCACACAGACGCAGCAGCGCGATGATGTCCGGCTCGTGGGGCTGCGCCATCAGCGGGTCCCGGAAAAATAAAATGAGGTCCATTGTGTTCTCGGCGACGAGCGCCCCGATCTGCTGATCTCCGCCGAGGGGACCGGACATAAAACGATGAACGTTGAGCGACGTATTTTCCATAATCCGGGTTCCCGTCGTCCCGGTCGCATACAATCTGTGATGCTTAAGCACATGTTCGTAGGCGATCGCGAAATTGACCATTTCCTCTTTTTTGCGGTCATGGGCGATGAGCGCGATATCGATCATTGACTTCAGGCTCCTCTCCTGAGGGGAATCGATTTAGGTGGATCCGGGTACGGCTAATCCAGGAAATGCTCGAAGCCGTAGACCATACCGGTGACGCTCATAATCTTCTTGATCGCCGTGTTCACGCCGGGCATATAACCGGCGCGATCGTAGGAATCGTGGCGGATTTTGAGCGTCTGGCCGAACGCGCCGAAAACGACTTCCTGCTGGGCGAATACGCCCGGCAATCGGACGCTATGTATGCGGAACCCGTTATAGTAGCCGCCTCGGGCCCCCTCGATCACTTCCTCCTCGTCGGGATTGCCTTGACGCAGCTCCTGGCGGGCCTCGGAAATCCATTCGGCCGTCTTGATCGAAGTGCCTGAAGGAGCGTCCAGCTTCTGATCTCCGTGGTACTCGATAATCTCCACATGAGGAAAATATTTGGCGGCCATCGCCGAAAACTTCATCATCAGAATCGCCCCGATCGAGAAGTTCGGCGCAATCAGGCCGCCGATTCCGAGATCCCGGCACTGCTTGTCCAATTCGGCGATCTGCTCCGGGGTAAATCCCGTCGTGCCGATTACCGGACGCACTCCGTGAGCCAGAGCCGTCTCGGCGTTCGGCATCGCGGATTTCGGATTGGTGAAATCCACGAGCACGTCAGGACGGCTGGCCGCCAGCGCGTCCGCCAGCGACGGGGACACGATGACGCCGGTATCGGGCTTGCCGACGAGCGTTCCGGCGTCAACGGCGCCCGCCGATCTGTCGATCGCGGCGACCAGTGCCAGCTCGGGATCTTCGAGCACCATTCTGACGACTTCGCGGCCCATGCGGCCGCCGGCTCCCGCCACGGCCACTGTAATTTTCTGCGGCATAAGAATCACCTGTTCCTTTTCGAGTGATAATGGGAATATTGTTGTTTAAGAAGGCGACGCCGCTCGACGCGAATCTCTCCGAGCAATTTCCTCGCTTCTTCGAGACCCGGGTCCAGCTGCAGCGCATCGCGGATAGAGTCGAGCGCTTGACCGTAATGGCCTTGGGCGCGATAGGCGATTCCAAGCAGCAGCTTCGCCTGAGCGGATAACGGATCGAGCCGCACCGCCTCCTGCAGAAGGGCCACGCTTCGGGCGATGTCCGGCTCCGGCTGCGAGATGAGCAGCCTCGCCTCGACGAATCGCCCTCTGGCCTGCAGCATTCGCAGATGCAGCTGGTAAGAGGTGTCGTCCGGGCTGAGCTCCACCGCTTTATACGCGTAGTCCAGCGCCTGTGCGGATTTTCCGCTTCTCGCACAGGTGATCGAGGCGCGAAAATAATATTCGGCATTGTCCGGCTCCTGCTCGATCGCTTGCTCGAACCAGCGGACGGCCGATTCGAAATCGCCCTGAAAGATGGCGTCATAGGCCCGACGGATGCACGTATCCCCGTTCATGCCGACCATCCTCCCTTCGAATCGGGGATAGTACAGCATATGAGGGTCAGCCGTTATCCGTGTTCTTCTTCGTCCAACGGTCCGCATCCCGGGTATTGAATTTTTCCATCACCTTGCGGTGAGCTTCCGTCATATCGATGCCGAGCGCGTTGGCGAAGCAGAGGACAAGAAATAAAATGTCGCCCAGCTCCAGCTCGACGGAATTGTCGGCCTCGTCTCGCTTCTTCGGCTTTTCACCGTAGCGATGGTTCACTTCTCGTGCCAGCTCGCCGACTTCCTCGGTCATTCGGGCCATCATCGCAAGCGGCGAAAAGTAGCCTTCCTTGAATTGCGAAATATAGGCGTCCACCTCGCGCTGCATGTCGGCCAATGTTCGTTCCTGCAGCGTTAAGTCGACAATACGGGATTCTCCCATTTCCGACTTCCCTTTCTTGATGGTTTCTATCCTATGTTATCGTAAGACGAATTCGAAAACAAATGCAATTTTGGAGGAATCGCCCGATGAACCGATACGATGTGTGGCGAGCGGCGAACACCTGGGGGCTGCTGATCTCCGGAACGGCGCTCTACGCCTTCGGCCTGCAGTACTTCATTCTTCCGAACCAGCTGATGGAAGGCGGGGTTACGGGGATCGCCGTGCTGCTGAACTATGCGCTCGATCTGCCCGTGTCGATCACTTCCTTGGCGATCAACCTGCCGCTGTTCGTTCTCGGCTGGCGGCTGCTCGGCAAAGAGGCGATGGTCTATACGTTCGCCGGAACGGTGCTGCTGTCTCTGTTTTTGTGGGTGGCCGAAAGTCTGGTCGAGCGGGGTTGGCTTGTGCCGTTCCGGGCCGAGCAGGATTTCATGCTGGCCGTGCTGTACGCCGGAGTGACGCTGGGAACGGGGCTCGGGCTCGTTTTTCGGGCAGGGGGAACGACCGGCGGGGCCGATATTATCGCCAGAATCGTTCACCGCACGCGAAGCTGGAGCATGGGGAGAATCATTTTGTCGCTGGACGCCGCCATTCTCGGCATCTCCCTTCTGCTCATCCCCAAGGAGAAGGTGCTTTACACGATCGTCAGCGTGTTCATCGCCTCCAGAATCATCGACTACATTCAAGAAGGCGCCTACGCCGCCAAAGCGTTCACGATTATGTGCCGCGACCCGGAACGGCTCGCGCGCCGGGTGACGGATGTCCTCGATCGGGGCGTCACCTTGATGCCCGCGGTCGGCGCCTTCTCCGGGGAGAACAGGACGGTCGTATTCTGTGTCGTCGGACGGTTCGAAATCGGCAAATTAAAAAGCCTCGTCCGTCAGCATGACCGGAGGGCTTTTATCGTCATCAGCGATGTGCACGACGTGCTTGGCGAAGGGTTCCGGGACGAGTGATCTCATTTCCTCCTGCGCCAGCTGCCAAGCCACCTTTCGGCCGCATCCTCCCTCTCGTCCGGGCGGGCGCCTCCCGCATGACCTCCCATCGCCTCCTCGTACTTGTACCGCCTCCATCCCGCCCACGTCAAAATCGTCACGATGAAGGTCCCCATCATCGCCGACCATCCCCAGGACGGCGGCGCTGCGCCAAGCGGGGGAACGACCGTCTCCGACGCGGCTCCCCGGTCCGGGAACAGCTCTCCGAACGCTTCGCGGATCGGAGCGAGCGTGCCTTGCACGAGCTCCGGCTTCGGCGATTGCGCTTCATAAATGCGGCCGGCATAGCGAAGAACGGTGTCGATCCGTTCGATGACCCAGGGGTCGGCGCGAAGCAGCGCCGCCGTGCGAACGAGCCCGTAATGCTCCGACAGCTGCCCGAAGGCTTGATGAACGGCAGGCTCCAGTCGCCCCAGCCGTCCGGCGTCGTCTCCCAGACTCGCAGCCAGCTTGTTGATATCCTCTTGCACTACCGTATCATAGCGATGCCAGAGCGGTCGGTCCGGATGTGCGAGCTCGTCCGCGGCCAATCTTAACGAAGCCGCGCCGTTCCTCCATTTGGCTTCATCCGGCCGGACGGCGGCCAGCGTCCGCTTCAGCTCCGCCACATCGTGCGCCAGAGCTCGAATGCCCTCCGCCGTAGCGATCGCCTTCATAGGCAGGCTTCGCAATTGCTGCTCGATCTCGTTCAGCTGCTCCTGCGCGGCGGCTTGCCGGCCCCCGTTAACCGACTCGTAGAGCCGCTCCGCCGCGGCCAGAAACCGCTCGTAGGCTTGTCCGGAGACGGAGGCGTCCGTCGGCGGATCGCCCTGCGGGGCGCCCTCTGCCTTCGCCGCGCCGGGAAAGGCGGCCAGCAGCCCGAAGACGAGCGCTAGCCCTAAGCCTGTCAGCGTTAGAGCTTCTATCCTCATTCGCATCCTTAACGCTCGAAATAACAACACGGACATCCCCTCCTACCCCCATGGATATGAAGGGATGTCCCCGATTAGAACGTCTCGTCCCCGGACGCCTTCCGTCTCGCGTACGGAAACTTCGCCAGTGCAGCCGCAACCGCGCTGACCGCCGTTAATGCGAACGTGAACACGGCGACGTAAGCGACGTCGTCGTCGAGCTGCGAAGGCAAGTACGGATAGACGCCGAACGTATAATCCACCGTGTCGTTAAGGAACGTCCAGGCGGCAGCGGCCAGCAGCGCCATTCCCCCGAACGTGAAAAACCGGGCATAGAGCAGCGCCATCACCGCCATTGCCGTATGCCCGACGATGAGCATCCAATGGTCCCAGTAAAGCACGTCCCCCTGCGCCTGACCGGCGAATATGACCGCGGTCGCCCAGATTCCGTACTTAAAGGAGGTGACGACGCCGAGCGCCTCAACGACGCCGCGCGCGCCGTTCACCCAGGGACGAGGCGACCGTCTCGGCGCGATCCAGAGCCACAGCAGAGCGACGGCGAAAAACAACGAAGCCGTAGGACTGTCCGGAACGAACGGAAGCTGCCAGCGAGGATGGTCGTTCCAGGTTTCGATCAGCTGGCCTTTGTACCAATAGTACCCGTAGATCGTCCCCGGTACGTAGACGATCATCGCCAGCCATAAAGTCGCGGGATGAAGCAGCACGCTTCTGGACAACAGCCATTTCACCCAGTGCATCGGGCGCACGTCCTTTCCGGATCACCACTTATAAAAAAACCTGACCGGTTAAGGTCAGGTTTATAACCGAATGCGGATTACTCCGCTTTTTGTTGAGCAAGCCACGTTGCAACCTGATCGATCTCTTCGTCGGTGAGCTGGCCTTGGAAAGCCGGCATCGCGCCGTCGGCCGCGCCGTTAGCGATAATGTCGACCAGTTCTTCCTTGCTCAGCACGTCGCCAATGCCGCGAAGCGCTGGCGCGCCTCCGCCTTCAAGCTCCGCGCCGTGACAAGCGATACATTGCGCCTGCGTCATCACTTCGGTGAATGCCGGATCGTCCGCGGCGACCATGGCCGGAATTTTCTCCTTGCCCGGTACCCAACGTTCCTTGCCGGCGTTGACGGACTCCTCCGCCTTGATTTTGCGCTCGATATGCTCCGGAATTTGTCCGTTCGCTTCCAGCTCGTGCTGGTAGTGATCCCAGGACACCCACGTCAAGTAGGCGACTGCGACCAGCGACACAAGCATCAAGGAAGACGCGATCGGACGGCGGTAGAAGCGACGCTCCTTGCCGGTATCCAGGAAAGGCGCAAGCAGCAGGGCGACGAACGGAATTCCGGACAAGCCGAGAATGCCGAGCACGATGTAGTCGCCGGATGCGTACGGATATTTCAGCAATTGATACAGGAACAGGAAGTACCAGTCCGGCATCGGGATGAACGCGCTGTTCAACGGATCCGCGGGATATCCGAGCGGAGCCGGGTGAGCAATGACAAGCGTCAGAAACCCGACGAGCACGACAACGCCGACCATCCATTCTTTCAGCAGGAAGTTCGGGATGAAGGCCTCGGATTTGCCCGGATACGCCGAATAATCGGGCGGCGTAACGCCGGAGTAGTCCCGCTTCTTAATGCGCGAGTCGCCGACGTATACGACTTTCTCGTTTGGATCATGTTTATGTGCCATCGCTAGTCACTCCCCCTCTCTTACAGCGGCCCGGAAATGCCCTGTTTTCGAATCATAAAGAAGTGTCCGGCAAGCAATGCGAGCAGCGCGCCAGGAAGGAAGAACACGTGGATCGCGAAGAATCGGGTCAGCGTCTGAGCGCCGACGATCGTTCCACCGTTCATAAGCTCCTTGATGTACTCCCCTAAGAAAGGCACCGATCCGGCAATTTCCAGACCTACCTTCGTCGCATAATAGGCTTTGTTGTCCCACGGAAGCAGATAGCCCGTGAAACCGAGGCCCAGCATAACGAAGAAAATCAACATTCCGACAACCCAGTTCATCTCGCGAGGCGCCTTGTAAGAGCCTGTGAAGAAAACGCGCAGAGTATGTAGGAACATCATAACGATAACCAGACTTGCTCCCCAGTGATGCATCCCCCGCACGATCGCGCCGAAAGCGACTTGATGCTGCAGGTAGTCAACGCTGTAATACGCGTTAATGATGTCTGGGACGTAATACATCGTCAAGAACATCCCCGAAAGGATCTGGATGACGGTGATGAAGAACGTCAATCCGCCGAAGCAATAAACGAACGCGGAGAAGTGATGCGCCGGGTTGACGTGCTCAGGCACCTCGTGATCGGCGATGTCTCTCCACATCGGCGTAATATCGAGACGTTCGTCGATCCAGTTGTACATGTTTTTGAACATGGGACGAAACGCCCTCCTTCTAAACGCGACTATTCGGTATAATCGGCCCGAGATATACCCAGCCGTTCTCCGTTCTGACTTCGTATTCGTCGAGCGGCTTAGGCGCTACTTTCAGAGCTTGGCCGTCCTTCGAATACAGCGCTCCGTGGCACGGGCAGTGGTATTTGTTGGGCGCCGCATCCCCGCCCCAGCTCACCATGCAGCCCAAGTGCTTGCACACCGGGGATAGCGCATAAATCTTACCGTCGTCGCCTTTGGTAATCCATGCGGCCAGCTTCGGATCGCTCTCGTACCAGCCGTCCACTTGGTGAATTTTGAACTTCACTTCGGTAGGCTCGCTCGTCACTTGGCTTTCTTCGATAACCTTCACGAACCCGCCGGATTCTTTCTTTTGCAATATAGGATCTACGGCAAAGCGGATCATCGGCAAAACGGCTCCGCCAGCCATGAAGGCTCCCGCTCCGCCAAGCGTGTACGACAGAAACTGACGTCTTGACATTTCTTTCCGCTTGACTGGTTTGTGCGCGGTTTCTTGCTGCTTATTGTGGTCCATTCGTTCTACCCCCTTTGCCACACCAATCTCGCGTCCGATACGGACTCTCCATTTTGTTCACAAGGACATAACTATAATAGCCCACGCGCTATGGAGCGTCAAGAATACGGTCGGGCGTTTCTCCGGGCTAGCGGGAGCTGCGCAGCCAAAATGTTCTCATTTTGTCACATTTCCCTGACGGCTTGCGCCTGACTATTGTTTACCCTATGCTGCCAATCTATTCGTTCGGCGTACTATTCCGAGAACTCGGCGTTCGCATTCGTCCGGCTGCGCCACAGGTCGGCGACCGACTTTGTAATCGACCGGTCGTCGGGCGGCTCGCTGTCCGAGGCGGGATGCAAGTAAACGTCTGCGGCGACGCCAGGCAGCTTCAGGGGCTGTCCGCTCACCAGAACGACGTAGCGAAACCCTCCGTTCCTCCAGGACGCGATCAGCTTGTTCAGTTGAAGGACTTGCTCCGGGCCGCCCGCCCCGTAATGGTAGGCCGGCATCGTCACTGTGCGTCCCCGGAACGCTTCCTCGAGAGGCGCCAGCCACTCGCCCGTCCTCGCCACCTTCTCCGTCGCCTCCGAAGGGGATTCCTCTCCGGTCAAGCCGGATAGAGGCAGCAGGCACGTATCCAGATAAGGCTGCAGCTCCGGCCAGCTCAGCGGGTCGATCTCGCTGAATTTCATTCCGTTCGTTTCGCTCCTTTCCATCTTTCATCATCTATTCATCGTACTCGAAAACCCGGGACAAAGAAAGTCCGGCCGCGAAAACGATCGCCACTCTCTCTTGCCGTCGCGCATAGCAAAAACCCGGCCGCAAGCGGCCGGGTCGTCTCGATTTCTTCCGATTTCTTGCCGCTGGCGGCGAGGCGCCGGGCTACTCTCGGATCGTCTTCAGTTCGTCGGTCAAGCGCCGAAACGATTCTACGTCACCTTGCGCAAGCGCGTCGTCAATTTCGTTGTAGATTCTCTCCGTCCGGTAATTGCGCAGCGCTTCGTCCAGGACCATTTCTGCCGCCAATCCCAGCATTGTCTCGTAGGCGACTTTCATGTTGTCCATTCGTTGCACCTCCGGTTGTTCGGCTGCGAGCGCATCGGCTCCCATTAAAGCATATTCACCGATGTCTGCCCCGCTCAAGACGATAGCCCCCCTGCGAATCAATGTACCTTAGCCTATCCGCGTCAAGGCTTGTTTCCGTTCGCTTCGAGATGAAGCGTATCCTCGTAAGCTAGCGGATGTCCCGAGACGAGCGCTCTGCCTTGGGGCGTCGCTCTGACGACCCGCTGGCCGCGACTTGTCTCTCCCCATCGCAGCACGCCGAGATGCATCAGCATCTTCAGGATCCGCTGTTCGAAAATATCCGTCGCCGTATCGTAGTAATACGGGCGGATCAGCGGCTGCAGAACCTCGGCTAGCGAATCGACCGTCACCCATTCCGCCGACAATCTGGCGATCCACTGCACCGTCGAGGACAGATTCGGGATCGGCCCTTTATAGAGTCTCATCCAGAATCGATACATGCGGGCCGGATCGGGCCGGACGAGTCCGCTCGCGACATCCGTTCCCGCAGGGGTTAGCGTCAAGTGGCCTGCGCCGCTCTCCGAGACGAGCCCTTCGTAATAGACGAAGTCGTACAATAGAGAGAAACGGTCGGGATAGTCCCGAAAGTGCCGGCCGTATCCGAAGCGCCATCCTCCCCTCGTCGGCAGCGGTTCGACGACGGCCAGCTGATCGAGCGCTTGCGTCAGCTGCCGCTTGTACATGACGCCCTCCGCGGTCAGCGGAACGATATGGCTGCGGACGAAGCGGAGAAAGTGGACGGCGTCCTCGGCGAGAAGGCTGCGTTCGTCGCGGTAGGCCAGCGGCTCGCCGGTATAGACCAGACTTTCCTTGTACCGTCTCTCCAGCACGTCGCACAGCCGGGACTTGATGTCCTCCGGCACTTGAAACAGCGAGCGGGTCTGCTGCGAAAAGCCGCTGAACAGCCATCCGAAGCTCTTGAATCTCGAGATCGAGAGCCGCGCCAGCTCTTCCGGTCCCGGAGGCGGCTTCTGCTCGGCGGCCTTCGCTTTGCGCGACTTCGCCGGCTTCTTCCCGGCCCCGGACTCGGGCGGGGCGACGGCGGTCCCCGCCGGCGCCGACTTGTCCAGCGCCCTCGCCTTTAATTCCTCGAGGCTGTAGGCGTTTCTGTTCTCGAACACGAGAGAGTTCAAGAAACGCATATCGCTGCCCGAGATTTCCCGGATTCGGGATTCGATGACGTCCCTTCTCTGCACCGTGGCAAGAATGTTCTGAATCAGCTCGTTCTTCGAATGGCTCGTGCTGGCGCACTCGTACGTATCGGCGATTTTTTTCAATTCGGCAATGTCCGCGTAGCAGAGCATATCGGCCAAGTTCATGAAGGTTCCCCCTTCCGGGAGGATTTACTGTTCAGTATAGTCGCGGGAGCGCCGTCTTAAACGTGGCGACGGTCCAAGCGGCGGCCTGCGCCCAGAACTCAAGCAAAAACGCCTCCGGCGTCCTATAGACGCGAAATCGCGTTTTTGCCGGAGGCGATTCAGATCAGAATAGCGTATTTTATTCTTCTGAATCGCAAACAAGGCCGTCCCTGCGGACGGCCTTGTTCGTTCTCTCTACGGATGGATCGTCGGTTGCTCTTCCTCGAGCAGATGCTTCGTGCAGTTGTGCAGGAGCGGCTTCCATTCCTCCTGCTGCCGTTCGAGTACCGTTAACGACATGTTCAGCAGATGCGAGTCGTCCAGCCCCTTGCAGAGCGCTTGGAGCATTCTCGCCAGAAAGCTGCCGTGCGTAACGACCAGCCAGGACTCGCCGGCGTGTGTCTCCGTCCACTCCCGGACGAAGGCCAAGCCCCGCTCTCTGACGGAGTCGTCGGACTCCTGGCCGGGGACGCAGCTCCTCCAGTTTTCTCCCCATCTCTCCAGTCGCTCCGCGGGCGTCGTTCCTTCCGCCTCTCCGAACGACCGTTCCCTCAGCCTCGCATCCTGCATGAGCGGAATTCCGAGACGGGAGGAGAGAATCTCCGCAGTCTGGACGGCGCGCTGGAGATCGCTGCAGCAGACGCCGTGCCAGCCGATCAGTTCCCGGGACAGCCGGTCGGCCAGCAGTCTCGCCTGCCGCAGACCTTCCGGGCTGAGCGGAATGTCGGTGACGCCCTGAATGACGCCGCGCTGATTCCACTCGGTAATGCCGTGGCGAACCCAGCCGATTCGAGTCGCTCCGCTCATGAGCGCACCCGCGAAAACCAATTCAGAATAAGAAGCGTCATGATCATCCCGATGATGGAGAAGGCGATCCAGTATTCGGGCACGTTCGGAGAGACGTTCAATATGATCGGGTCGCTAAGGCTGGCGACGGGAATATCCAGTCGGATATCGTCTCCGTATGGATGACTGGCGGCGAACGCACTCGCCGACTCCCGGACGGTTGAAGGGTCCTTCACCATGCCGTTGCCGAAGGCGGCGTACAGAAACCCGCTGACGAACAGCGCCAGCAGAGCGGCCAGAACGCCCGCCACCCGCTTTCGGAAAAGAAAAGAAAAAGCGTAGGTGCGTCGGGTGGCCGGCATGTACCAGCTCTGCTCCATATAGATGCGATCCATCACTTTCTGGTTGACCTGGACGGGAGAGAACGGCACGGCGTACTGATCGTCGTCCAGCGGCAGCTCCTGAATGAGAAGAGCGCTCTCTTCCCATAGTCGAAACTCCTCCTGGCACTCCTCGCAGCTTTGCACGTGCAGATCTACGGCGAGCTTATCGGCGGAATCTTCGGGCAGGTCCCTGTAAATTCCGAACCATTCCGCGGCTTCTTCGCATTTCATCGCAGCTTCATCTCCTCGTACTCCTTCATCATGGCCGGTTCCGTAAAGTAGGATTCCAATTGGGACTTTACGCTGGCCCGGGCCCGGAATAGCAGCGATTTGACGGAACTGACCGTCTGTCCGAGAATGTTGGCGATTTCCTGGTAATCCATGCCGTCGTATTCCCTGAGAATGAGCGCCGAACGCTGCTTCTCGGGCAGGCTGTTGATCGCGTCTCTCACCATGGAAACTTTCTCGTTGCGCAGCAATCGCTGCTCGGGCGCCTCTTCCAAAGGAGCGGCTGGTATGTATGTGGAGTCGTCCAGTGACAGATGCGCCGCCTTCTGCTTGCGCAGTTCACTGAGAACGGTGTTGCGTGCAATCGTATAAAGCCATGTCGAAAAGGACGCATCCACTTCCCGGAAGGAGTGTAAGCTTCGATAGGCTTTGTAGAACGTTTCGGAGCATAGATCCTCCGCCATGATCTCAAGCTTGGCGCTCTTCAGCATATGGTAGACGAAAGAAAGGATTTTCTTCTGGTATCTGCCCATAAGCGTCGAGTATAATTCGACGTTGCCGTCCTTAATTTCCCGTATCAACTGGGAATCGGTCATCATTTCCGCGACCCTCCCCCTGTTCAGGGTGAACGTTCGCAGCCGGTTTCCTTACTTCATTGTACCGGCCAAAAACGAAAAAGTTGCGCTCGAAAGCGCATAGAATGTGAACAAGCCAGTATTTTACAAATACTATATGATATTGTAACACAGGTAGCGGGGTTATGCGCTTAAAAATTTCTCAAAAAATCGGGAAGCTTCGCAATCGAGTTCCGAGTTCTGAAATGAATATATGCTCCTCTTCACTAAGAAGTGACAAATGCACCAGCTTCGCCGTACGGCAGCGAAAGAACGGAAAGCGGACGAGCAGACTTGGAAACGCTTCAAAAATAAAATGAAAGCGCTTATTGACAAAATGAAAACGAATACATATAATAAAGGTACAGTATGGTTTCTCTCCACTCCTATCCAATCCTTTGCACTCTGTGCAGCCACCCTTCGGGGTGGATTTTTTTTTGCCCTCGTTTCTCGATCGTCCATATCGTTCAGGCTGGAGTTCCCCGAGTTCGAACACGTCGCCGGGAGCGGACTGCGGCGTGCTCCGCCTCCCCGGGCGGCCCGTGGAAAGGCGACGGCATAGTCGGAGAAACGGCGGTAAAAAAGAGCACGCCCCCTCCCGCGGGAAGAGAAGCGTCCGCTCCGCTCCCCGATCAAGGCAACGTGCTCTCCGAGAAGAATTTACATATGCACTTCGTATTGCAGCGATCTCAGCAATGCCGTCGCCCGGTCCAAATCTTCCGCCTGCTTGAACGACAGCCGCAAAATACCGGGCACGTCTTCCCTGCTTTCGATGATCTGCAGATTGCTCAGGTTGATCTTGGCCTGACCGAGCTCGGTCGCAATTTTGCCGATGATGCCCGGATGGTCCGGCACGTTGTCGACATAGCATTCGAACAGAGAGGTGATCATGCCCTTGCGCCGTTCCGGCAGCCGGCCGCGAAACTCTCCCGCCGCCCGGAACCGCTCGGCGATCCCTTCGCCGTCCTCCCGCTCCAGCAGCGCGGAGAACCGGTCCATCTCGCTCTGCCAGTCGCGCACGAGCTTGAGCATGACGTCGCGGTTGCTCAACAAAATATCCCGCCAGATGAGCGGATCGCTCGAGGCGATGCGCGTAATGTCGCGGAAGCCGCCCGCCGCAAGCCGCATGTACAGCTCGTTCGACTCGTTATAGCCGGCGATCTGGTTCACGAGAGCGACGGCGATCATATGCGGCAGATGGCTGATCGCGCCGACGATATCGTCGTGCTGCACGGCGTCGGTCTTCACGATGTGCGCGCGCGTATGCTTCAGCAGCCGCTCCAGCTTGCCGACCTGCTCCGGCGGCGTATCCGCCGTCGGCGTCAGCACGTAGTAGGCGTTCTCCAACAAGTAGAAGCTGGCCGCTTCGACGCCGGAACGCTCCGAGCCGGCCATCGGGTGCCCGCCGATAAAGACGGCGCCCTTCAGGCTCAATTTGTCCGCATGGCGGACGACGGACGCCTTCGTGCTGCCGACGTCGGAGATGATGCAGCCGCGCTTCAGCGGCAGCCTGGACAGTTCGTCCACATAGCGCTCGAGCCGCCCGACCGGCACGCACAGGAAAATAAAGTCCGCGCCGGTCGCCGCCTCCTCCAGCGAGGTGGTCGCCGAATCCACGACGCCGAGCGCCACATATTTCTCCGTCGACGTCTGGTTCACCGAGTGGCCGACGACGTGAACGCCGGGCTTGCCTTTAAAGCACAGCGCCAGCGAGCCGCCGATCAGACCGACGCCGAAGATCGCGATGCGAATCGGATTGGCTTCGTCGAAATCTATAAAGTCCGTAAAGCCGCTAAACTCCCCGCTCATGCCATCACACCTTTACCGCAATTTCTTGAAGCACCGCGGTCAGCGCGGCGATCACTTTCTCGTTCTGCTCCCGGCTTCCGACCGTAATCCGAATGCTGGTCGGGTAGCGCTGATGCCCCGCTCTGACGATGACCCCTTTGCGCAGCAGAGCCTCGAACACCTGCTGACCCGGGCGCTGGACGTCGACCATGATGAAGTTGCCGTAAGCCGGGAACGTCTTCAAGCCCAGATCCGCGAACGCGCGCTGGAAGTCGTCGAGCCCCTTCTTGTTCTCCTCGCGGCAGAATGCGATAAACTCTCCGTCCTGCAAGGAAGCGAGGGCAGCCGCCTGGCCGATCCGCGACGTGTTGAACGGCTCGCGCACCTGATTGATGCTGCGAATGACGTCGGCGCGTCCGATGCCGTAGCCGATGCGAAGCGAGGCGAGCCCGTAAATCTTCGAAAACGTTCTGAGCAGCACGACGTTCGGATATTTCTGCAGCAGCTTGAGCCCGTCCGGAAAGGTGGGATCGTCGATGTATTCGCAGTAAGCTTCGTCGAGCACGACCAGCACATGGGACGGCACCTTGGAAAGAAACCATTCGACCTCGTCCGCCGTATTGATCGTCCCAGTCGGATTGTTCGGGTTGCACACCCAGACGATTTTTGTTCTGTCGTTCACTCGCTCCAGCATCGCGTACAGATCGTGCGTCCCTTCCTTAAGAGGCACCTCGATCGATTTGGCGTTCTCGACCGTGACGTTATGCTTGTATTGCGGGAACGTCTGGTCGGCCATGATCGTCTCGTCCGCCGGCTGCAGAAACGCCCGGCAGATCATCAGGATGACCTCGTCGGAGCCCGCTCCGAAAATAAGCTGGTCCGGGTTAACGCCATGATGCTCGGCCAGGGCGTTCGTCAGCTCGACGGCGGCGCCGTCCGGGTATATGCTGATGTTGTCGAGCTCGCGAGCGATCGCTTCCTTCGCCTTCGGCGAACAGCCGAACGGGTTCTCGTTGGAAGCCAGCTTGATCACCTCGGTCAAGCCGAGCTCTCTCTTGACGTCTTCTACCGGTTTGCCCGGCTGGTAGACCGGTAAATGGACAATATTCGGTTTCGGTTGCATGGCGGTCCCTCCTGAGATACGGCAACGGAGCGCTGCCTGCTCCGCTGCGGCGGGCGTCAGTCGCTCCGTAAGTTATGGTCATTCTATTGTGACACACCAACGCGGTGCTGTACAGGTGTCTTTACGCATTTTTCCGCAAAAAGAGTCGGATCAGGCCGTCGCCCTCGGCTTTAAGCCGGCGATAAATTCCCGCACTTCTTGAATGCCCCGCTCCCGTTCCGAGGGCTGACCGGAAGTCAGCTGCGGGAGCGCCTCCTCGATCCGGCGCACGATGGCGCTTCCGACGATGACGCCGTCGCACTGCCCCGCGAAACGCTCGGCCTGTTCCCGGCTGGAGATGCCGAAGCCGACGCAGATCGGCACGTTGGACGCCCGTCGCACCGAAGCGAGAAACTCGTCGATGCCTTCGTGGAACGAAGAGCGCACGCCCGTCACGCCGAGCGAGGACACGCAGTAGACGAACCCTTGGGCGCGCGAGGCGATGCGCTCGACTCTCGCTTGCGACGTCGGGGCGACGAGCGGAATCAGGTGAATGCCGCTCGCCTCCGCCATGGCGCGAACTTCGGAATCTTCCTCCAGAGGCAGATCCGGAATGATCATGCCGCTGAAGCCGTGCTCCTTAAGCAGGGCGAAATAACGCTCGAGTCCAAGCTGCAGCACGGGGTTGTAGTAAGAAAACAAAATAAAAGGCAGCTTGACGCCGCGCTCGCGGGCTTTGGAAGCGACGGCCATGCAGTCGAGCAGGCCGATCCGGTTGCGCAGCGCGCGCTCGGAGGCGCGCTGAATCACGGGCCCGTCCGCAAGCGGGTCGGAATACGGAACGCCCAGCTCGACCATATGCGCTCCCGCCTCCTCCGCCGCCTGCAGAAGGGCGACGGAGGTGTCCAGATCGGGATCGCCCATCGTTATGAACGGAATGAGCGCCGTCTCCCCGCTGGCCTTCAGCTTCGCGAATACGGCGTCGATCGCATTGCTTGCGCTCATGACGGTTGTCCCTCCTCTTTCGCCAAATACGTCATGATCGATTCCACGTCCTTGTCTCCGCGCCCGGACAAGCTGACGACGATAATCTCGTCCTTGCCCATCGTCGGCGCGACTTTCAGCACCTGGGCGATGGCGTGCGCGGATTCCAGCGCCGGGATGATGCCCTCCATGCGGGAAAGCGTCGACAGCGCGTCCAGTGCTTCCTTGTCGGTAATCGGCACATATTCCGCCCGTTCGGTATCCTTCAGATACGCATGCTCGGGGCCGATGCCCGGATAGTCGAGCCCCGCGGAGATCGAATGCGCCGGCAGCACCTGGCCGCCCTCGTCCTGAAGCACGTAGCTCATCGAGCCTTGGAACACGCCCGGGCGGCCCTTGGTCATCGTGGCGGCATGCTCCCCGGTGTCGACGCCTCGCCCGGCCGCTTCTACTCCGAGAAGACGGACGCCCTTGTCCGCGATGAACGGATGGAACATGCCGATCGCGTTGCTGCCGCCCCCGACCGCTGCGACGACGACGTCGGGCAGACGGCCTTCCGCTTCGAGAATCTGCTCCCGCGACTCCAGGCCGATCACGCGCTGAAAGTCGCGAACCATCATCGGATAAGGATGCGGCCCGGTCACCGAGCCGAGAATGTAATACGTATCGTCGACGTGGCTGACCCAGTAGCGCAGCGTTTCGTTGCAGGCGTCCTTCAAGGTGCGGGTTCCCGACAGCACCGGAACGACCTCGGAGCCGAGCAGCTTCATGCGGAACACGTTCAGCTGCTGGCGCTTCGTATCCTCCTCGCCCATGAACACCTTGCACTCCAGCCCCATCAAGGCGGCTACCGTCGCCGTGGCGACGCCGTGCTGGCCCGCTCCGGTCTCGGCGATAACCTTTTTCTTCCCCATTCGCTTCGCCAATACCGCCTGCCCGATCGTATTGTTAATCTTGTGGGCGCCGGTATGGTTCAGATCCTCGCGCTTGAGATAGATTTTCGCGCCGCCGAGATGGGCGGACAGCCTCTCCGCGTAATAGAGCGGCGTCGGCCGGCCGGAATACTGCTTCAACAAATAGCGAATCTCCGCCAGAAACTCCGGATCGTCCTTATATTTCCGGTAAGCGTCCTCCAGCTCGATTAACGCGTTCATTAACGTTTCCGGAACGTACTTCCCGCCGAACGGACCGAACCGTCCGTGCGAATCCGGCACTTGACTCATGCGTTGCTCACCCTTTCTGCGAATGCGGCGATTTTGCCGATATCCTTCGTTCCGTCCGTCTCTACGCCGCTGGAGACGTCGACGCCTTCCGGCCGATAAGCCGTCACGAGCTTGTCCGCGTTGTCCGGCGACAGCCCTCCGGCGACGAACAGCCGCAGCCCGCTTCCGGCGGCCGCCTCCTGGTAGACGGGAATGACGTCCCAGCGAAAGGGCCGCCCCGTGCCTCCGCCCGCCGTATCGAGCAGCACGGTGGACACCGCTCCCGCATACGCCTTCAGACGCGAGACGCCGGCGGCGGTCTCCTCCGCTTCCTTCACCGGCAAAGCCCGCCACACGTCGACGGCGAACCGGTCTCGCGCCAGCCGGGCGAACTCCGGCGTCTCATCGCCGTGCAGCTGCACGGCGTCGAGAGGAACGACGGCCAGCGTTCGCTCCAGCTCCTCTATCGTCGGATTCACGAACACGCCGACCGTCAGCGGCGGCTTGCCGCTTGCCATCGCCAGGCCGAGGGCCGCCGACCGAAGCTCGGCGGCCCGCTCCGGCGTCACCTGTCTGCGGCTCTTCGCGAATACGAAGCCGATATAGTCCACCCGCAGTCCCGCCATTCCCCGCAAGGTCGCTTCCTCTTTAATGCCGCATATTTTCACGAGCGTCGGCTTCTCCGCCGCGCGCTGCCCGTTCGTCATCGCGCCGCGCCTTCTTTCTTGGCGGGACCGAGCAGCTCGTTCACCGCGTCCTCTACGCTCGGCTGGCGCATAAAATGCTCTCCGATCAGTACGGCCTGAGCGCCCGCCCCGCGAACATAGGCGACATCCTCCGTCGTGGCGATCGCACTTTCGCTCACCGCAACGACTCCTGCCGGCATCAGGCCGATCAGCTGCTCGGTGACGCTCAAGTCCGTGACGAAAGTTTTCAGGTCGCGATTGTTGACGCCGATCAGCGTCGCTTGCCCGAACTCCAGCACCGTCTCCAATTCCGGACGATTATGCACCTCGACCAGAACGTCCAAGCCAACATCCCTGCCAAGCGTGTGGAAGTCCGCCAGCTGTCTGGGCGTCAAGATGGCCGCGATCAGCAAAATCGCGTCCGCGCCGATCAGCCTCGCCTCGTAAATCTGGCGCTCGTCGATCGTAAAGTCTTTGCGCAGCAGCGGAACCGCCACGCGCTGGCGAATTTCCGCCAAGTATTCGTTGCTTCCCTGAAAATAATCGACATCGGTCAAGACGGATATGCAGTCCGTTCCCGCCCGCTCGTAGGCTTCGGCGAGACCGACAGGGTGAAAATCGGGACGGATCAGCCCCTTGGACGGGCTCGCCTTCTTCACCTCTGCGATCAGACCTACGGGCCGGTTCCGCTCGACGAGCGCCCGCTCGAAGCCGCGGCAGGGCGGAAGCTCCGCGATCCGCTTCTCGGCGTCGGCCATCGACAACGTCTGTTTAAGCGTCTCCACCTCTTGCCGTTTAGTGGCGACGATGCGATCAAGAAACATGATTCAGCTCTCCTGTCGCAGCAATCCACTGCTGCAGTTTGTCGGCGGCAAGGCCCGAAGCGATCATTTCCGCGGCCAGGGCCACTCCTTCTGGAAGCGAGTCGGCGCGTCCGGCAACGTAGATGCACGCGCCCGCGTTCGCCAGCACGATATCGCGGTAAGCGCTCTTCTCTCCACCGAGCACGCGGCGGATAATCCGGGCGTTCTCCATCGCGTTGCCGCCTTGCACGGCCTTCAAGGAAACGGTCGACAGACCGAGCTCCTCCGGCGTGATGTCGTAGGTGACGACTTGCCCGTTCTTCAGCTCCGACACTTGCGTCGGCGCCGAAATGCTGATCTCGTCCAGTCCGTCGTGGCTGCCGACGACCATTGCCCGCTTCAAGCCGAGCCGCTGCAGCACTTCGGCGACAGTGGAGGTGCGAGCGCGGTCGTACAGACCGATCAGCTGGCGATCCGCCCTGGCCGGATTGGCCAGCGGTCCGAGCATATTGAAGATCGTGCGGACGCCAAGCTCTCTTCTCGGACCGGCGGCATGCTTCAGTGCCGGATGGTAGAGCTGCGCGAACATGAAGCAGATGCCGGTCCGCTCCAGGCACTCGGCGGCTTGCTCCGCCGTCAGATTAATGTTGATCCCCAGCGCTTCCAGCACGTCGGCGCTGCCGGCTTTGCCCGACATGGCCCGGTTGCCGTGCTTGGCGACTCTCGCTCCGGCGGCGGAGGCGATAATCGCGGACGCCGTCGAGATGTTGAACTTGTGCACGCCCGAGCCCCCCGTGCCGCACGTATCCAGCAAATCTTCGCGCTCCGTCGAGACCCGATTGGAGAGCGCCCTCATCGCTTCGGCGAAGCCGAGAATCTCGTCGGCCGTCTCGCCCTTCATTCGCAGGGCAACGACGGCGCCTCCGATCTGCGCCGGAGTCGCTTCTCCTCTCATTATCGTCGTCATGACGCCGAACGCTTCTTCTCTCGTCAGATCCTCGCCCGCCAGCAGCTTGGCCAGCGCCAGGGGCAGGCTAATTGCGGTCGCTTCGCTCATCTTTTCCGAATCCTCCTTGAACAAGATTAATCGTAATCCAGATTCGTCCGCCGATCTCCCGCCAGCACCGCCGAGAATTCGACCGGGCTTCGCTTCGCGGCGCCTGCCGGGGGGAACGCCGCCTCCGCCGCGCGAATCGCCTTCAGCATCCCTTTGGCTTTGTTCTGCGTCTCCGCATATTCGTTCTCCGGAACCGAATCCCAGACGATGCCGGCCCCCGCTTGCACGTAAGCTCTGCCGTGCTTAAAAATAATCGTCCGGATGGTGATGCAGGTGTTCAGGCTGCCGGAGAAGCCCAGATAGCCGATCGCTCCCGCATAGGCGCCTCGCGCCTCCTTCTCCAGCTCGGCGATAATCTCCATCGCTCTCAGCTTCGGAGCGCCGGATACGGTGCCCGCCGGCAGGCAAGACAGGAAGGCGTCGTAGAAATCCTTGTCAGGCCGCAGCTCGCCGGTCACGTTGGAAACGATGTGCATCACGTGGGAATATCGTTCGATCTCCATGTAGCTGTCGCATTTGACCGTGCCGAACGTCGACACCCGTCCGATGTCGTTGCGTCCCAGATCGACGAGCATGACGTGTTCGGCGCGTTCCTTCTCGTCCGCCAGCAGCTCGCGCTCGAGCCGCAAGTCCTCCTCCGGCGTATGGCCTCTCGGACGCGTGCCGGCGATCGGACGCGTCTCCACCTTGCCGTTGTCGACTTTGACGAGAAGCTCCGGCGACGTTCCGACGATGACTTCGTCGTCCAGCTTCAGCACGTACATGTACGGCGACGGATTCATCGTTCTCAGCACCCGGTACACATGGAGCGGATCGACGTTCGTCTCGATATGAAACCGCTGGGACAGCACCACCTGGAAAATGTCTCCGGCCCGGATGTATTCCTTCGCCGCGTTCACGTTATCCAGAAACTGCTCCTTCGTCACGTTCGACCGAATCTCTCCCAGCTCCGGATCGTGCGGCGGAGTGACCGGCGAAGGCTGAACCGGAAGCGGCTGCCGGATGCGGCGAATCGTATCGTCCATCGCGTTAAGCGTCTCGCGGTAGGCTTCCTCGATGTCCGAATCGCCGGCCCCGTCGCGAACGTGCACGTTGCCGATGACGAGCACATGGTGCTTGAAATGGTCGAAGACGATAATCTGATCGCAGAACATGAACTGCATGTCGTCCATGTTCAGATCGTCTGTCCTGTGAGGCGGAAGCTTGCGCTCGTAGTACTGCAGCAGGTCGTAGCCGAAAAACCCGATCGCGCCGCCGGTGAACGGAGGAAGCTCCGCAAGCGACGGGCTGCGATAGGAGCGAAGCTTCTCGCGCAGCACCTGCAGCGGCTCGTTCGTCTCGAACGCTTCGACCCGCCCTTTCCGCTCCAGCGTCAGCCGGTTTTTTTTCAGCTTCAGCACGAGGAACGGATCTGTTCCGATATAGGAATATCTGGCCCACTTCGCTCCGCCCTCGACGCTTTCGAGCAGGAACGCCCTCTTATCCCGGCTTAAGTGCTGGAACACGCGGATCGGCGTCTCCGTATCCGCCAGCAGCTTGCGCACGACGGGAATGACGTTATATCGTCCGGCCATCTTCTTAATCCCTTGAAGCTCCATCTCGTCCATCGCTCTCTCCCCCTGCCGCAATCGTTACCGGCCTGCGCCCTTTCCGCGCTGCCGGCCGCTCGCGCAAATAAAAAAGCATCCCTGCTAGGCAGAGATGCGTTCATTAGATCAGATCAGAATCATCGTGAATGCCCGGCGTGCATACCTGCACGCGCAAAAGCACCGATCGCTCCGCTCAATTGATCTCGTCTCATCTCTGCTTCGCTTGCGTTCGCGTAAGTTGCCGTCCCTGTGGCCGGCCGTTCCGCTCTGCATAATATGGTACCTACTATAGCATCCGAGGTACGGGGCGTCAACACTGAATTTCTCGCAGCGAAGGAACGGAACGGCGGACACCAAGTCCGGGGAGACGGGATGCACGGACACCCTCCCCCTTCTGTCGATGCGAAAAAAACGTCGCCTCTCCAGGAGAGAAACGGCGCGTGCTTCGCGCTGGCACTTCGTCTCGTTGTTCTCGTTCCGTACGGTGCCGGTTCGTTCTACTTGCCCGCCAAGTCCGGGCGAAGCGCTTGAGCCCGATTGAGGTAGACGTGGCGAATGTCCTTCTGGGCAACGTCGGTATTGACCAGCACCATCAGACGGATGCATTTCTCCAGACTGCCCTTGACCGGCACCTCGACCGAGCACATGAGCGGCACCAGCTCCCAGCCGGCCATCTGACGGATTGCGCGAGCCGGAAACGTCGCGTCCAAATCCTGCGTAACGGTGACGAAGACGCTGGCGATATCCTCCGGCTCGAATTGATTCACTTCGACGATCCCGTTCAGCAGCTCGACTGTCGCGTCCAGTATAGGCTGCTCTTCATTCTGTTCC
Organism: Cohnella hongkongensis; assembly: GCF_042654645.1. Lineage (NCBI taxonomy): Bacteria > Bacillati > Bacillota > Bacilli > Caryophanales > Paenibacillaceae > Cohnella > Cohnella hongkongensis. Next base: position 26,041 of record NZ_JBHSEP010000008.1, read on the forward strand.
ACCGTAATGGCCCCGCGGATTCCCCTAACGCTCATGTTCGATTAATTCCCCTCTCTTAATCCGTTGACAATATCCGTCACCCAAGCGGAAGGCACGTCGCGGCGGATTTCCACGCTTCCGATGGCCGTAGGCACGACGAAGACCATGTCGCCTTCGCTGAATTTCTTGTCATGGAGCATGGCGCTCATAATTCGATCCGTGGCCAGATGATCCGGGATGCGGACGGGCAGGCCGAACTTGCGGAAGATCCGCTCCGTCGTCCTCTCGATCTCCGCGGAGTAACCGAAGCGGCCGGCAAGTCTGGCTGCGCCGACCATGCCGATGGCGATCGCCTCTCCGTGCAGCAGCTCCCCGTATCCTGCGACCGCTTCCAGCGCGTGGCCGATCGTATGCCCGAGGTTGAGAATGGCGCGCAGGTCGTTCTCTCGCTCGTCTCGCGACACGACGATCGATTTAACCCTGCAGCCTTCGTACAGGGCGTAGCCGAGCGCATCCGCATCCAGCGCCAGCAGCCGCTCGGCGTTCTCCTCGCACCAGGCGACGAAATCGGCGTTCCAGATGAGCCCGTGCTTGATCACCTCGGACAGCCCGGCCCGCACCTCGCGGTCGGGCAAGCTTGCCAGCGTATCGAGATCGAACAGCACGAACTCCGGCTGATGGAAGGCGCCGATAATATTTTTCGCCAGCCGGTGATTGACGGCTACTTTGCCGCCGACGCTGCTGTCGTGCGCCAAAATCGTTGTCGGAATTTGCACGAACTTCACGCCGCGCATATAGGACGCGGCCGCGAAGCCGGCCAAGTCGCCGACGACGCCTCCGCCCAGCGCGATCACCGTCGATTTGCGGTCCAATCCCGCCTGAAGCGCCTTTTCTACGAGAACGTCCAGCATCTCGAGAGATTTGGAGGCTTCTCCGGACGGCACGACGGCGCGAGCGACCGTGAAGCCGCTTGCGCGCAAGCTCTCCTCGGCCCCCGGCGCGTACAGTCTCTCGACGGAGCTGTCGGTGACGAGCAAAATCGGGGATTTGACAGGAAATTTCCGCTCGGTCAGCATCCGTCCCAGCTCCGCGATCAATCCCGCGCCGATCCGGATCGGATAGGAACGTTCCCCGAGATCTACGATGAGCTCTCTCGTCCCGCCCGCCATTAGTACGCCTCGACCTGCTTCAGGTAGCTGTCCAGATTCGCCTGAATTTCTTCGACGGAGTCTCCGCCGAACTTCTCCAGGAACGCCCTCGCCACTTCCCAGGCGACGACGTGCTCCAGGACGACGCTCGCAGCGGGCACGGCGCAGGCGTCGGAGCGTTCGACTTGAGCGGTGAACGCTTCCTTCGTGTCGATATCGACGCTGGCCAGCGGCTTGTACAGCGTCGGAATCGGCTTCATAACGCCGCGCACGACGATCGGCTCCCCGGTCGTCATCCCGCCTTCGAAGCCTCCGGCGCGGTTGGAGCCTCGATAGAAGCCCTTCTCTTCGGAATACAAAATTTCGTCGTGCACCTGCGAGCCCGGAATGCGGGCCGCCTCGAAGCCGATGCCGACCTCGACGCCCTTGAAGGCGTTAATGGAGACGACGGCTTGCGCGATGCGTCCGTCCAGCTTCCGGTCCCATTGCACATGGCTGCCGAGTCCGACGGGAAGTCCGGTGACGATGCATTCCACGACGCCGCCGATCGTATCGCCTTCCTTCTTCATGCGGTCGATCAGCTCGATCATTTTTTGCTCCGCGTCCTTATCCGCCACGCGCACCGGAGATTCCTCCGTCACCGCGATCAGCTCGTCGATCGGCAGGTTCGGAGCGGCGGCTTCAATCCCCCCGATCGAGACGACGTGACCGGCCACCTGGATGCCGAATCGGCCGAGCAGCTGCCGGGCGATTGCGCCGACGGCGACGCGGGCCGCCGTCTCCCGAGCGCTGGAGCGCTCCAGCACGTTGCGCAAGTCGCGCAAATTGTACTTCAAGCCGCCGTTCAGATCGGCGTGTCCCGGACGAGGACGAAAAACGCGGCGCTTCGTCTCGTCGCTGCCTTCGACCGGCTCGACGTTCATGACGGACGTCCAATGCTTCCAGTCTTTATTTTCCACGACGACGGCGACCGGCGCTCCGGTCGTCCGGCCATGCCGAACCCCGCCGACGATCTGTGCCGTATCGGTCTCTATCTGCATGCGGCGGCCGCGCCCGTGTCCCTTCTGGCGGCGCTGCAGCTGAAAATTCAACGCTTCGAAATCCAGCTCCAGATTGCTCGGCAATCCTTCAATAATGGCGGTGAGCTGCGGACCGTGCGTCTCCCCTGCAGTCAAATAACGTAAACTCAACTCCGGTTCCTCCCTTGTTTCCACTCGAGCTGTACCTATCTCTGATCATTATAGTACAGCGTTAAAGCGTTTGACAAGAAAAGAGCCCGTCACGTACGGACGGACTGCTTCCTGCCGTTTTTAGCGATCGGCTTTCCCGGTTCCCTCATATGGCCGAGAAGCTCCACGTTATCCAGGCCCAATATTTGCGCGCATTCTTGCACGGATATTAATCCTCGCCGATAGGCGGCGATCACTTTACGTTTGTCCATAGACACCCTCCGCATGGCCCGATTAGCCTTATTATCGGTTGGGCGTCTCGTTAACATACCTCAATTCACGCGTCTGTAGAAAAAAGTGTCCGCGGTCTCGAGGCCGTACTGGCCGGGTGAAAAGATCTGCTCGGTGCTGCCGACGAACAGCAGACCGCCGGGCTTGAGCGCCCTCGCAAACTTGCCGTACAGCAGATGCTTGGCATCCTCGGTGAAATAAATCATAACGTTCCGGCATACGATCAGATCGTAATGGCTGCCGAATTCGTCGAGCAGCAGATTCTGCTTCTGCAGCTTAACCGCCTTCCTCAGCCGGCTGTCGATCCGGAAGGCGCCGTCCTCCGCAGTGAAATACTTGCTCTTGAAGTCGGGGGGGACGTCCCGCAGCGATCGCTCCAGATAGACGCCTTCCCTCGCTTTGGCCAGCACGCCTTCGTCGATATCGGTGGCCAGCACCGTCGAGCGGTCCAGAGCGCCCAAGGAGTCGGCTATCATCGCCAGCGTGTAGGGCTCTTCCCCGGTGGAGCAAGCGGCGCTCCAGATATTCAGCCGGGACGACTGACTCAGCATCTGGGGCAGAAACTTCTCCTTCAGCACCTTCCAGCGGTTCGGATTGCGCCAGAATTCGGAGACGTTAATCGTCATCCGGTCCAGAAATTCGTTGCGCATTCTCGGATCGGCAGACAACGCCGCGAAGTACTCCTCGAACGACTTGTAGCCGTGCTTCATTCGCAGCGTCGTCAGCCTTCGCCTCATCTGGTTTTCTTTATACTGGGACAGATCGATGGAAGTGAGTCTTTTAATATTGACGACAAATCGCGTAAAATCCTCATCCTCGGAAAAGCTCGGGCTTACGCCCGGTATGGAACGAATGTCTCCCATGACGCTCTGTTCTCTCCCTTATATCCACACCTGAATCGCCTTATCGTAGGCAACGAGCTCATCTTCCGAGAAGAATATGGCGATCTCGCGCTCCGCATTTTCCAGAGAGTCCGCGCCGTGAATCAAATTAAAATTCGTATGTATCGCATAATCGCTGCGAATGGTGCCCGGCGCAGCCTCGAGGGCGTTGGTTTTGCCGATCAGCGCCCGGCACAGAGCGACGGCCTGATCCCCTTCCCACACCATCGCGAACACCGGTCCGGAGGTAATGAATTGAAGCAGCTTTTCGTAGAAGTCTTTTCCTTTATGCTCTGCGTAGTGGCGCTCGGCGCGCTCCCGGGACACCTGCATAAGCTTGGCGCCGACCAGCTTGAGTCCCTTGCGCTCGAACCGGGCGACGATCTCCCCGATCAGGCCGCGCTGCACGCCGTCGGGCTTCACCATCAAGTAGGTTCTTTCCATGCTCCTCCCCCTTTCAAGACATTCCTCTTGTCTGTTTTCATTTTACCATAAAAAACGCCCTATATCACTTTTAGTAGCTCCGTTTCGCCACAAACCGCGCGATATCGGCCAAATTCCGCTTCGCGGGAATATCGGGCAGCGCCTCCAGCGCGTGCAGCGCCTTTGCAATGTAACGATCCGCCAATCGCTCGGCTTCCTTGATCCCCTTGCTCGATCTTACCAGCTTGACGGCCGCCGACGAATCCGACCGTCCGTCGCTTCGCTTGATCGCCTCGATCTCCTCCAGCAGCGGGCCGCGAATCGCCTCTTCCTGCAGCGCGTACAGAACCGGAAGCGTGATGTTGCCCTGCCTTAGATCGCTGCCGGGCGGCTTGCCGATCGCTTTCTCCGTCCCGCACAAGTCGAGCAGATCGTCCATGATCTGGAAGTTCATGCCCAGATTGTAGCCGAACCGGTACAGGGCGCCGCTCAATTGGGCCGAGGCTCCGGTAGCGACCGCTCCCAGCTGACAGCTGATCGCAATCAGGAGCGCCGTTTTCCGCCGGATTCTTCGCAAGTAGTTGCGCACGCTCTGATCGACGTTAAAGAAATCGCGGATCTGCTCCATCTCTCCGATGCACACCTGCACGATCGTGCCGGACAGAATCTGGTGAACGCGCGGTTGGTCCAGCTCGGTAATGACCGTCAGCGCCTTCGCGTAAATATAGTCGCCCGTAAACATGGCGATGCGGTTGTCCCACTTCGACTTCACCGTAAGCTGGCCTCGGCGCGTGTCGGCGTCGTCGATGACGTCGTCGTGCACGAGCGTGGCCATATGGATCAGCTCGAGCGGCACCGCGACCTTCTGAAGCGTCTCAAGCGAGTAATCCCCAAACTTCCCGGCGAGCAGCACCAGAACGGGCCGGATTCTTTTGCCGCCGGCCTTGAGCAGATGAAGCGAGGTTTCGCTCAGAATCGGCAGATCCGAGGTGACGGTCAGCGCCATCTGATCCTCGATCGCTTGCAATTCGGATTTCATCGAAGCGTAGAGCTGCATTAATTTCATAAGTTCACCTGCGGTTGGATAGGTTATCTAGAAGATCGGGCAGCGGCAGCTCCGCGATGTCGGGCTCGCCGTCGATCAATCCGAGTTCCTTCGCGTACTGAAAATAAAGACGGAGTCCGGCTTTCTGCTCCGGTCCGAAGTCGTGGCACAGGTTGCCGAAGTAGCCGCGCCAATAGTCTGCCGTGCCCCCGATCTGACGCAGCGCCTTGTCTACGATCGGCTCGACGTTGCGCTTGGATTCGCGCTTGCTGGCGATCAGGCTCTCGTAGATTTCCCCGATCGCTTCGGGGCAGCGAAGCGCCGTCTCCTTGTGCACGCCCCATAAGGCGAACGTCATCCAATGGCCGGTCCAGACGTTCCAAACTTCTCCTAGATCGAGCACGCGGTAGCCGTGATTCGTCCACGACGCCCGTATGGCATGATCCCCGATCAGCAGGGCGGCGTCCGCATGCTCGAGCATCTGCTCGAGCGCCGGCTCCGCGTCCTCGTACGTCGGTTTGCCGCCGTAGAACTTCTCCATAATGATTTTCAGCAGATTGACCGACGTAGCGGAAGCCGTCGTTAAGGCGATCCTGCCCCGCAGCACTTGCTCAAGCGGCGACTTCAGGAACAGCAAAATCGATTGCACCCTGCCGAACGCGCTGACCGACAAATTCGGCAGTAAATAGTAAGCGTCTGCGGACACTCCGTAGGCGTACGAAGAAATCGCCGCCATGTCGATGTCTCCCGTCCTCAGCTTGCGGTTTAGCGTGGCGGGCAAGTCCGAATGGATCTCCGTCGGAAAAGAAAGCCGTCCCGGGTCGAAATGATGAAACACGGGCCAGGCGTTCGTATAAGAAATGCGGCCGAGCCGAATCGGCCGCGAGTTCGGATTATTCATCGGGTTGTCCCCATCTTCGATATAAATTGTGTGCGACGCCCATGCCGTCCATCGTCTTGCCGACGATAAAGCTCACGACGTCGTCCAGCGTCTGCGGTCCGTTGTAGAAAGCGGGCATCGCCGGAATGATCCGCACGCCGAGACGGGCAAGCTTGAGCATGTTTTCCAGATGAATGGCGTTCAGCGGCGTCTCCCTCGGCACGAGCAGCAGCGGACGCCCCTCCTTCAGCATGACGTCGGCGGCGCGGGTCAGCAGATTCGTGGAGGCTCCGCTGGCGATGGCGGACAGCGAGCCCATCGAGCAGGGGACGATCGCCATCCCTTCGCAGCGGAACGAACCGCTGGCGATGCTCGCCCCGATATCGTTAAGCGGGTGATACGTCATTCGCCCCTCCGCCTGCGCGGAATCGAAAGCGGTATTTATACAGTCTAACCGATTCGTCACGTTCCAACCCAGCTCTTCCTTCAGCACGCGCCATCCTGCATCCGATACGACCAAATGCAGATGAAAACCGGCACTTAACAACTGCCGGCACAAGGTCACTCCATATATCGCGCCGCTGGCCCCCGTCATCCCGACAATCCACCGCTTGGGTTCGCTCTCGCTCCCTTTTACCATCCCCGGATCACCACCAGGTCGATAAAGGTGAAAATAAAAATCACCATGCTCAGAATGCCGTTCATCGTAAAGAAAGCCGCATTCAGCTTGCTGAGGTCGTGAGGCTTGACGAGCCGATGCTCGTACAGCAGCAGCCCCGCGGCGACGATCGTGCCGGCGAAATACCACCAGCTCAAATCCGTCAAGACGAGCAGCAGGGCGAACCCGGCCGCCGTCAGGGCATGAAAGGCGCGCGCGATGCCAAGCGCCCTACCGACGCCGAATCTGGCCGGAATCGAATGGAGCCCCTCCTTGCGGTCAAATTCGACGTCCTGACACGCATAGATGACGTCGAAGCCCGCCGTCCAAAGCGCCACCGATACATAAAGCACGACCGCTTCCCAGGTGATCCCGCCTGTCACCGCTACCCAGCCCCCGAGAGGCGCCAGGCCGATCGTCAGCCCGAGAACGAGATGGCAAGCCCATGTAAAGCGTTTCGTGTACGAATAAAACACGAGGAAAAAGACGGCGAGCGGCAGCAGCTTGACCGCCAGACTGTTTAACTGGTAGGCCGCCCAAAAGAGCAGAACGAACGAAACGACGATGTATAGAATGACGTCCTTGGACTGCAGCAGTCCGGCCGGAATCGCCCGATTGGCCGTTCTCGGATTGCGGGCGTCGATCGCCTTGTCGATCAGTCTGTTCAGCCCCATCGCCGCCGTGCGGGCCCCGACCATCGCCAGCAAAATCCAGCCGACCTCGCTCCACTCCGGCAGTCTCTTCTCAACCGTCACCGATCCGAGAATCGCTCCGACAAAAGCGAACGGAAGCGCAAACAGCGTATGTTCAAACTTGATCATTTCCAGAAAAATGCGCACCTTGGCGATCATACGTTTTCATTCCCCTTCGTCCCCATATGCAGCGCGGCTACGCCGCCGAAGAACGGGTAAGCCTTCACGTTGCGCATGCCGATTTCGCGGAACAGCTCGGCGAGCGCCTGAAGATCGGGAAAAGTCGCGAGCGATTCCGGCAGCCACCGGTACTGCTCGTAGCTTTTGACGAACCATTTTCCGAATAAGGGCATGACTTTCTCGAAATAAAAATAATAAATGCTCTTGAACGGCTGCCAAGTCGGCTTGGACATGTCCAGGCACACGATCTTGCCGCCGGGCTTGACGACCCGCTTCATCTCCTTAAGCGTCTTGACGATATCCGGAACGTTGCGCAGCCCAAAGCCGATCGTCACGAAATCGAAGGAGTTATCCTCGAAGGGCAGCTCCATCGCATTCCCTTCAACTAGCGTGATCTTCTGTCCGTAGCCCGACTTGTTCACCTTGGCCTGTCCGATATCCAGCATATTGCGGCTGAAGTCGAGGCCCACCGTCCGGCCTCCGCCGCTGGCTTTCGCCAGCGCGATCGTCCAGTCGCACGTACCGCAGCACAGATCCAAGGCGCTCTGCCCCGGCTGAATGTCCATCTTGCGCATGGTGAAGCGGCGCCAGGCTTTATGTCTTCTGAAGCTGATGATGTCGTTCATCATGTCGTATTTGGGAGCGATACGCTCAAACACTTCATGCACGTGCGTTTCCTTCGATTTCGGGTCCATCATTCTTCCTATCCCAGCTCCTTCAATGCGGTGGCCCGCCGCTGCCCCGTCGCCGTCAGAAAAGGCTCGATCAGCGGTTGCAGATCCTTGGCAAGCTTGTCCGACTGAAGCCTTTGGATCAGTGCTTGCAGTTGGGAAACGGATTGCCGCAGAAGAGCTCCCAGCTTCTCCGCGACGTCGTACTTGTGCAGCAGCGTCCGGAGAAGTCCCGCGTCCTCCTTGCCGTCGGCGAGAAGCCGGCGATCCTCCTCCGAGCCTTCCTGAAGAATGTGCCACACGCCCCAGCTGCCGGCCAAGGCCGAAGTGCGCTCCACTCTGCCGATCTCCTGCAGCAGCACCTCGCATCGGCTGAACCGGCTCACGATGTCCGGCCACAGTTTGGCGTGCAGGCCGTTCATCATTTCCGCAAACGACAGAAAAATTCCGGACCTCAGCTCGGCGCCGATGTCGAGATATTCCTCCGCGTTCATTTTCCTTTGCTTCATTTTGCTGTAAAAGCTCATCTTCAACCGGTTAATGTCGCAGATCGCCTCGCTGAGACGGCGGATCGTCTCGATCTGCCCGGCCTGCGACAGCAGGTGGTAGAAGCGGCTGCTGAAATAATCTCCGGCCAGCACCCTCAGCTGCTGGGTACGCATCCCCTGCGTCCCGACAGCCGCCGCTCCCGTAGCGTTCTCGACCAGGTCGTGAGTGTCCAGTCCCATCTGCACGAGCGAGGTGGCGACCGACAGCAAATCTTTGTGCGAAGCCGCCTTCGGCTGATAGCTCAGCACGGTATATAGCAAAGAAATCCTGCCTTTCGGAAATTCGGGCAGCTCCGTGTGCAGGGTAATCATATCGTGGCTCATGTACTTGCTGGCCATTTGGTCAATTCGAGATCTGCTCATTGCTTCCGCCTCCGAACCTAGCTGCCAAGACACCGTTATTGACGTTTATCCCAACTATTATAACATATCCCGGAAAAGCTCGCATAAGCCAAGGACTTTGTTCATGAATTTGCAAAATTTATAAGCCGGCGCCGGCCTTCGGGCGTCATCGTCCAGCGAATATTCGAAGACGGCTCGATCTCCCCGTCCCCGATCCCTTCCGCCGACAGCTTCAGCATCGCCAGCTCTTCGTCGGTCCAGTCCGATCTTCGCGTCTCCGCCGCCAGCAGCAGCGTTTTCCGTTCTCCCCGCCATTCGAAAACCCGGACGAGCACCTGCTTAACGTTTCGAACGTCCATAAAAGCGTAATCGATCAGCAGCCGGATGTCTTGTCGAAGCTCATCCGTTCTGTCGGCGCGCAGGTCGACGGCCAGAATCGCATGATCCCAGCCGACCCGGATCGGCCGGTTGCTCATTCGGATCGCGCTCAGCGCGTCGACAAGCCGATCGTCCGTCAGCCATCGCTCCTCTTCCGTCTCGAAGACGGAAACAGACGGATGGCGGTGGCTCAAGCTCTGTTCGACAAGCGGCAGTCGGCCGAGCAGCAGCACGACGAAAAATCCCGTCAAGGCGAGCGCGGCCCAGGAGACAAACTGGCGGGTGAGCATGGCGAATTCCCCTTTCTCTGTGAGAGGCTCCTCCATACCCATTGTACATACAAAAAGGCCAGGCTATGCCTGCGCCCCGCCGCCGGTTATTCAGGCATCGGTATCCACGGTTCCGTGTTTCGTCAGAATGGTCGCTTTTCCTCTGATCTTCATGGCCGACGTATGATCGGTGAACTGAACGATCAACACTTCGCCCTTGTCCAGCTTCTCCGTATGGTGAAACTTCGTATCCTGGCCTCTCGTCAAGCCAATGACCTGAACGCCGCTGTCCTTCGCTTTAATGACGACGTATTCCTGTTCCGTATCCATAGTCGCAAGCCTCCTTATGGTTATCATGATGAAGGAAAGGGTGGCGCAATGTCAAACAAAAACTGCCTTCTTCCGATTCGTTCGGCAAGAAAGCAGTCAGTCGTCGTGTCATGGTCGGAACGGAGAGATTCGAACTCTCGACCTCACCCACCCCAAGGGTGCGCGCTACCTGGCTGCGCCACGTCCCGTTTATCGGATTAAGTAACGGTGTTGCGGGGATTTTTTGTCGAAACGATCCGCTCAATAACTAGAGCAGTCGAGCGACACAAACGAAATTATAGCATATGGATACTCGCCCGTGCAAGCCCTTTCTATGGATTTGGATTGGCTGAATCCTTGCAGATTCTCGCGCCCCGCGCAATAAAGAAAGACTGCCCGCCGCGCGGCCCGGAGGGCGAGCGGCGATAGACAGTCTTGGCTTCTTTATAGACAAACCGGATTGGATGTCGGCAAGCCGCGAAGCTCCTACTTGATTCCTTCTTTAAGGGCTTTGCCCGGCTTGAATGCGGGGATCTTCCCGGCCGGAATCTCGATTTCCACTCCGGTTTGCGGGTTACGGCCCTTGCGGGCGGAACGTTCGCGAACTTCGAAGTTGCCAAATCCGACGAGTTGAACTTTATCTCCGTTCTGCAGCGCCTCGGAAATGACGTCGAATACGGCGTCAACCGCTTGCGTCGCATCCTTCTTGGACAGATCGGCCAATTCGGCCACTTTGGCAATCAATTCGGTTTTATTCATAGCATTCACCTCCCCGATAGAGTACGATGGCATGTTATCTGTTTATCCGTTTCATCAGAAATTATACACTCTGCCTTCGCGAAGTTTCAAGCGCGGCGCGCATTTCGGCCCAGGCTACCCCGCTTTCCTGCGGTTGAGATGGATGAAGGTGACGGCAAGCGCCAGGACGAGCACCGCCCCTTTAATGATATCGTTCGTATAATATTGAACGTTCATCATCGTCAGTCCGTTCACAAGCACGCCCATCAGCACGGCGCCGAAAAAGGTTCCGACGATGTTCGGCCTGCCCGCCGCGAATACCGAGTAGCCGACGAATACGGCGGCCACCGACTCCATCAGCATCGGAGCGCCGGCGTCGATCTGCCCGGAGCCGATGCGCGAAGCGAACAGAATGCCCCCGATCGCCGCGAAGACGCCGGAAGCGACGTAAGCGAGCGCGCGAACGCGTTTGACCTTCAAGCCGGACAGCCGAGCCGCCTCTTCATTGCCCCCGGTAATGATCATCTGCCGGCCCCAGCGCGTGTACTTGAAGAAGACGTGGGCGCCGACGACGGCAAGCAGCATCAGAATGACCGGGAACGGAATGCCGAGCAGCTTGCCTTGGCCGATCCACAGGAAGGACTTGTCCATCACGCCCGGAGCGGTCGATCCGTCCGGCAGCGGCATGTTGCTGTAGATCGAATAGCCTTTCGTATACGTCTTGTGTACGCCGTTGACGATGTACATCACCGCCAGCGTCGCCAGCAGGTCGGGAATGCGGATCTTGACGATGAGCAACGCGTTCAGCAAACCGACCAGCGCCCCGACGAGAAGCGGAACGATCAGCACGACGACCAGCGGCATTTCGTACCAGACCATCATCGTGGCCGTCACGACGGTCGTCAGCGATACGGTCGCCCCGACCGACAGGTCGAAGCCGTCTACGGTGAGCGAGATCGTCACTCCAATCGCGACGAACGTAACGATCGAGATCGAGCGCAGAATGTCGGTGATGTTGCTGTACGTGAAGAAATACTCGTTCGTTAACGAGAAAAACAGAATGACCAGTCCGATGAAAATAAGCGCGCCGTACTTGAACGTAAACGGCAGCAGACGATTTTTCACGCTAATTCCTCCCGTCCCGCGCTCGCATAGTACAACAGATCCTCCTGCGTTGCTTCGCCGCGGTGAAATGATTTTACGATCGTCCCGTCGCACATGACGAGAATCCGGTCCGCCAGGCCGAGCGCCTCGGCGAATTCGCAGGTCAGATACAGAATGCCCTTGCCCTCCTGGGCAAGGCGCCCGATAATCCGGAAAATATCGCTTTTGGCGCCGACGTCGACGCCCTTCGTCGGCTCGTCGAACAAGTAAACGTCAGCCTCGGTGCCGATCCACTTGCCGATCGCCACCTTCTGCTGATTGCCTCCGCTCAAAAAGGCCGTCAACTGCGTAACCGTAGGCGTCTTAATGCCCAGATCGGCAATCTGCCGATCGGCGTAGCCCCTTTCCGCAGAGCCGGACAGAAATCCGAGCCGGCTGATCGACTTCAGCAGAGGGACGCTCAGATTGTGCAGCACGGACTCCCGGACGAGAATGCCCTCCTTGCGCCTCTCCTCGGGAACAAGCGCAATGCCGGACTGCACCGCATCCGCCGGAGAACTCAGATTGGCCGGTTTTCCGTCGACCCGCACCGAGCCGCCGTCCGCCTTGTCGGCGCCGAACAGGACGCGGGACAGCTCCGTTTTACCGGCGCCGACGAGACCGACGACCGCTACGATCTCTCCTCGCCGCACCTCCAGGTCGACGCCGCGAACCCGTCGTCCCGACTGCAGCCCCTGCACCTGCAGAACCGGCTCCCCGATCTCGACCTCCTGCTTCGGATACTCCTCCTCGAAGCTTCTGCCGAGCATCGCGCGCACGACGCCGGAGACGTCGATGTTCGCCCTGTCCTCGGTCAACACTCTCTGACCGTCTCTCATCACCGTAATGCGGTCGCATATCCGGAACACCTCCGGCAGCCGGTGGGAGATGAAAATCACGCCGATGCCCGCCGCCTTCAGACCCTCCATTATGCCGAACAGCCTTTCGGCCTCCTCCAGGCTCAGCGGAGCGGTCGGCTCGTCCAGGATGACGAATTTGGCGTTCTCGGCGAACAGCCTGGCGATCAGCACCAGCTGCTTCTCCGACAAAGTCAAATCGCGAACGAGCGTCCGCGGGGACAACGCCAGCCCCACTCTCTCGAGCACCTTGCCGGCTTCCTCGTGCAGCTGGCCCCAGCGAAGCCAGGCTCGTTCTCCCGGCGCCGACAGCCGGTCCAGAAAAATATTCTCGGATACGCTGAGATGGGCGACGAGCGAGGTGTCCACCTCTTGATACACGCAGTGGATGCCGGCTTTCTTGGCTTCGGCCGGCGTCCGGAAGACGTGCGAGCCACCCCCGGTCTCGATCGTGCCTTCGTCGGTCTCGTAGGCTCCCGACAATATTTTCATCAGAGTGCTCTTGCCCGCGCCGTTGGCGCCCAGCAAGGCGTGTATTTCCCCGCCGCGCACGTTGAAGTCCACCTTCTTCAACGCTTGCACGCCGGCAAACGACTTGGAGATGTTGATCATGTTCAGCGCGGAAGCTTGTTCGACAGCCGCCATCGGGATCCGGCCCCTTTCTGTCCAAGAGATGTGAAGGTTTCGCGTACAGCAGGAAACGGCGCGGAATGTTCCCGCGCCGTGGCTTGCTGGCTGTAGACCTAATTATTGAGCGCCCACGGATTGCTCCAGCGCCTGCAGATAGTCCGTGTCGCCGAGATCGCTGCTTCCCCAGCCTTCGACATATTGCGAAAGCTCGGCCGTCGTAATGACTTTGTCCGTCGGAAGCGAATCGCGGTGCACGAATACCGGCTCCAGCTGTACGACGGCATCCGTCGTGTCGCCGTAAAACTTCTGGTACAGGTATCTCACCTGTACGGCGCCGATCGAAGTCGGATCGACGGCCGCGGAAGCGACCCACGGGCTCGTCGGATCTTGGATCATCTTCAAGTCCTCGTCGCTCAGATCGATGCCGTACACTTTAATCTCGTCGCGTCCGGCTTGCTTGATCGCGTTGGAAGCGCCTTTGGCGAATTCGTCCCAAGCGGCCCATACCGCCGTAATGTCGCCTTTGTTCGGGTACTGCTTCAGAACGGCTTCCATCCGGTTCTGGGTATCGAGCTGCGGATTGCTCGCATCGCCGAACGCCGCGATTTCCTTAATATCCGGATATTTCTCGGTGAACGCCTTGTACGCGATCTGACGGCTTTCCATCGGAGGGAATCCCGCAACCCATACTTTGACGATGTTGCCTTTGCCGCCCGCCTCTTCGGCCAGCTTCTCCAGCGTGTACTCGGCCAGCAGCTCGTCGTTCTGCGCCAAGTTCGTAATGCCCTCGAATTCATTCAGTCCCGAGTCGAACGCTACGATCGGAATGCCCGCTTCCTTCGCCTTGTTCAGCCCGTTCGTCAGAGCCCCGGCGTCGCCGTGATCGACCAGAATGCCGTCGAACTTCTGATTGACAGCGGAATCGAGATTGGCCGCCATCTTGGCCAGGTCGTTCTCGGAAGCAAGGACGGTCACTTCGCCGCCGTACTTCTCCGCTTGCTTCTTGACGCCGTCTACGTATTGCGCGGAGAACGTTCCCGTGTTGAAGCGCATCACGAGCGCGATTCTCTTGCCCTTAAGCGCTTCGATATCGCTCGCGCCTTCGGACGGCTCCTCCGAAGCCGTTTCGGACGGCGCTGCGGACGGGGATTGGGACGCAGGCGAGGAACTGCCCGCGTTGCTCTCTTCTTTCTTGCCGCAAGCCGCGACCAGCAGGACGAGCGCGAGTGCGAGCGCGATCCAGCTTAGCTTGAATGGACGTTGTTGTTTCATCTCTCTTTTGCCTCCCATTTCATCTGTTGCTATGATAATAAATTACTATAAACATTTAAACCAAGTATGTCAATCGGTTTTTGCATAATAATAACGAACAAAGAGAATTATGGATTCTGCCCGCCCTTGTCCATCAGATTATTCTAGGAGAATTTCAGCGCGTTGGCAATAACCAATTTCGTATATTCTCTTAAATCGATATAGGTTGAACCCATGATATAAAAGTCCGCGCGCATTCCGCATGGGTTGGATCAGCCCGCATCCGACCGCCTCTCGAGTTTTTTTATCCTTTCTGCGTCACCAAGCAAAAACGCCTTCGGCGTCCTCTAGACGCAGAATTGCGTTTTTGTCGGAGGTGATTCAGATAAGGATAACGAATTTTTACTTTCTGAATCACTCAAAAAAGCGCCGAACCGGCAGCGGAATGCCGGTTCGGCGCTTGGGGGCGCATCTTATAGGATGATCGCAATCAGGCCGCCCGAGCCTTCGTTGATAATCCTCCCGAGCGTCTCCTGCAGCTTGTAGCGGGCATTGTCGGGCATCATCGCGATTTTTCCCTGGATGCCTTCTCGAACGATGGAGTGCAGCGAACGCCCGAAAATGTCGGATTCCCAGATCTTGATCGGATCGTTCTCGAAGTCCTGCATCAGGTAGCGGACGAGCTCCTCGCTCTGCTTCTCGGTGCCGATGATCGGCGCGAATTCGGATTCGACGTCGACGCGGATCATATGGATCGAAGGCGCCGTCGCCTTCAGGCGAACGCCGAAGCGGGAGCCCTGCCGGATCAGCTCCGGCTCGTCGAGCGCCATCTCCGCCAAAGACGGAGCCGCGATGCCGTAGCCGGTCGTCTTGACCATCTCCAGCGCCTCCGAGAAGCGGTCGTATTCCCTTTTGGCGTGAGAGAACTCCTGCATCAGCTGCAGCAGATGATCCTTGCCGCGAATTTCCGTGCCGACGACCTCCATCAGAATTCGGTCGTACAGCTCGTCGGGAGCGTACAAGTCGATCTCCGCGACGCCTTGGCCCATGTTCATGCCGCTGAGACCGGCCCGGGCGACGAAATCGTACTCCATGAACTGCGAGACGACGCGCTCCACGTCGCGCAGACGGCGAATGTCCTTGACCGTCTCGCGAACGGAATTCTCGTAGGCGGCGCGCAGCCAGTGACCCTCCTGAAGCACCATCACCCAGCTCGGGAGGTTGACGTTGACCTCGTGGACCGGGAATTCGTACAGCACTTCGCGGAGCACGCCCATAACGTCTTCTTCGCCCATCGTGGCGGCGCTGACCGTCATGACCGGAATATCGTATTTATCGGCCAGTTCGCTGCGAAGCTGCTGGGCTTCCTCGCTCTTGGGCCGTGCGGAGTTGACGATCAGCACGAACGGCTTGCCGACTTCCTTCAGCTCGCTGACGACCCGTTCTTCCGCGTCCACGTAGGCGCTGCGCGGAATTTCGGCGATCGTGCCGTCCGTCGTGACGACGACGCCAAGCGTCGAATGCTCCTGGATCACCTTGCGGGTTCCGATCTCGGCCGCTTCCTGGAAGGGAATCGGATCCTCGAACCACGGGGTCGTGATCATGCGGGGGCCGCCTTCGTCCTCGAAGCCTTTCGCCCCGTCGACCGTGTAGCCGACGCAGTCGACCAGACGCACGTTGACTTCCAGCCCTTCGGCCACCTTCAGCTGCACCGCGTTATTCGGCACAAATTTCGGCTCGGTCGTCATGATCGTTCGGCCTGCGGCGCTCTGCGGAAGCTCGTCTATCGCTCTGACCCGGTCGGCCTCCGAAGCGATATTAGGCAAAACAACGGTTTCCATAAACCGTTTGATAAAGGTCGATTTTCCCGTGCGGACGGCACCCACGACCCCGAGGTAGATATCGCCGCCGGTGCGCTCGGCGATATCCTTGAAAATGTCCACTTTTTCCACTGAGATTCCCTCCCATCGTAATCGCGAAACTTTCGTGACCCGCCGTCAGGGCGGAACTCGTACACGAACTTGGACTGGTAACATTGTATGTGCGATTGCCACGAATATGACGCCGCCCGCACAAATTGTTTGCCGGCAAGCCGCTGCCCGCCGGTCGCTCTCTTTGTTTCCCTCATGAGCATATGAAAAAAGAGAGATGCGTATGTCATCTCTCTTTATCTTTTTTATGAAAATAAACCGCTACGGAGCGATCGCCCGAGGCTCTCCGTCAACCCAGCGATACTCTGGCGAACGAACGGGAACGTAATAGGAAGAGTCGATCAGCAGCCGCCGAGCATCCTCGTTCTCGCCCGGTACCGTCTCCGCCTTCTCCGCCGCCTTCGCGATATCGATGCCGTAGTCCGCGTACACCTTCCCCTGATCGTCGACGATCCAGTTCAACGTCTGGCGGGAAAACATGCTGAGAACGCCCGGGTCTTTCATGCCCAGCTTGGCAAAATCGATCGCGCGAAACCCCGGATACATTTGTTCTCCGGCCGCAAGCCGGTTTCCCTGCGAGGAACGGTATTGATCCATCTTCTTCTGCACGCTGTCCGCCGTCTGAAACACAACCAGATCGAGCAGCCTGACAAGCGGCTTCGTCTCCTCGTCAATGATCAGAAACTGATAGGAACCGCCGTTCTCGAACGCCGCCGAAGGCACGCGGGAAATATAGCCCATCCGCTTGAGCTTGCCGAAATCGACCTTATATTTCTCGTATCGCGGCACGGTCTCGTCCGCATTCTGGATCGGCAGCACGCCGCTCTGCTCCTGATACCGGTCGACGGCGTCCTGAACCGTCAGCACCGCTTCCCTGGCCGTCGCCTCCGTCCGGGGCGTCCGGTCCTCCGGATACAGGCAGCCGGCCAGGAAAACAAGCGTCGACGCGAGCGCCGCCAATCCGAGTCTTTGCCATAAACGAAGCTTCATGTTTTCTTCCTCCTGCATTCCCGCTAACTCCATCCGTCGTCTTCCTGCTGCTCCGCGAGCTTCTTGCGAATGGCCGCCTTCAGCGGGTCTTCCGGCACGTTCACGGTGACGTCTCCCATCGCCCTCGCTTGGCACGACAGGCGAACTCCCTCGGACAGCTGAGAGCCCAGCTTGCGGATTTCGGCCTGCGTCGGGGGATTCAGGGCCGCCGACTCCCCGTCGGACACGCGGACTTTGCACATCAAGCAGCCCGCCACACCCCCGCAGCGCGTCCGAATCGAGACACCCGCGCGCCGAGACGCTTCCAGCAGTGTGGAGCCGGGACGAACGGATGCGGTTCGGCCGTCCGGCTCGAACCTGACCTCGTACCGCCGCGTCATGCTCGCTCCTCCCGCTCGGCCGGCAAACCGCCGGTCCCCGACAGCTTCAGCGCCAGCTCCGCTACTTCCGGCGCCAGACGGTTCCGGGCGATAATCGTGCGCAGCTGCGGCACGTGCCTCCCCGGATTCTCCGAGATGAGCCGGCCCGCTACGTCCGCCCGGTCCGGCCGATCCCGCAGCAGATTGAAGACGAGCTCGTGTCCGAGTGGAACGACCGGCAGCGAAATTCCGTTATGATCCATCCGGTCGCAGGCCGGATGAAGGACTTCTCTCACTTCCGTCCTGTACTCCGATTGCCGGGCCGTCACCCGGAAGCCGCCGACCAGCTCGACCCACGCTCCCGCAACCGAATAATGCGACAGCGTGGATCGATAGATGTCCGTAACGCTGCTCCTCGGGCTGTCCGTCGCGTAGCGACGCAGCAGCCGGTGAACGGGACCGACGTCCTCCTCGTCGACGTAGACGTCGACATCCCGCGGAGGACGCCCCAGCTCCGCACCGCGAAGAGCCAGGCCCGTGCTGCCCCCGATGACATAACGAACCTCTCCGCTTCCCAGCACGGCAGCAAGCTCGGCCAGGGCGGCTGCCGGAACATCGCTTTCCATAACGGCCACTTCCTATCTGGTCTTAGAAATACGTTTTATTGACTGCGACAAGCTCGCCCTCCCGCTCGACGATCGCCTGGCAACCCAGCCGATAGCCGGCATCCAGCTCGTCCGGGCCGAGCCGATCCCACTCCGCGTCGCTCGATTCCGAGAGCAGTTCCGCCCCTTCGCGGATCAGGCATCGGCATCTCGCGCAGGTTCCTCGGGAACAATTAAACTGCCAGTCCACGCCGGCATCCTGCGCGATCTTCAGCAGCGTTTGGCCGAGCCGGGCTTCGACGGTTTTCGTGAGCGATTTTCCCGTTAACGTCAGCATGTTGTCCGCCCCCCGTCCATAAGAACTATATAATAGAAATGAGACCGCAGATGATGCCGTAGATCAGCACGACGACCGCAACGATCGTCAATAAGAGTCGGATCCAGCCCTTCGTTTTGTTGCGCGCGTATGTAATGATTAGAGCGGCCAGCACCATCAGTCCGATTCCGATCATCGACAGCCACATCTTGTTCATCGGGTCCAGCTTGGCGGCCGCGAACGTCTGAAGCATCAGAAACAACCTTGTCGCCCTCCTTTGCGAGACTGCTCAAATGCAATATATTATACCATTCGACACGCAAGATGACAAAAGAGAGGGACCGCCCGCAAGCAAAACCCGCGCTCGCCGTCAGCTTCAGCCGAACGGCGGCACGCGGGCCGCTTACTTCTTGATCATCATTTTGACGAGCGACTCCAGGCTGTTCAGGTTCATGCCGCTTTTTTTCACCGTTCCGATAATTTCCTTGATCGTCTCTTCGGATACCGGGACGTTCGCCATCGCCGACACTTGCTTGATCAGCTGTCTCAGCTGCGCGTCGCTCTGCATCGTGGTCGGCGTCACGCCGCTGGCGATTTTTTTGACCGATTTCTCCGAAATATTTTTGCCCGCTTTTTTGTTGACCGCTTTGAGCAGATCCTTCGGAAATTTGTCCATGCTTCCCCTCCTCCGGGTGTTTGCACTGCATCCTATGAGGAGAGGGTCGGGAAGGTGTGGGCGGCTCGCGCATCCCGGCGAACGCCGGCCGTCAGTTCAGCGTTCGGCCGCGCCGGGCTTCCCAGGCGACTTCTTCGATCTCGTGCGTCCTAACCCGTCCCATCAGCGCTTCCACCGCCTGCTCGGGAGAGCGGCCTTCGAACAGCACCGCGTAAAGCTGATTCGTAATCGGCATCTCGACGCCGTATCGGCGGGCCAGCTCATAGGCCGATTTCGTCGTCCTGACGCCTTCGACGACCATGCCCATCTGCTCCAGCACCTCGTTAAGAGGATTTCCCTGGGCAAGCAGCGAACCGGCCCGCCAATTCCGGCTGTGGCGGCTCGTGCAGGTGACGATCAAATCTCCGACGCCGGCCAGCCCGGCGAACGTGAGCACGTTCGCGCCCATCGCTTCGCCCAGGCGAGCGATCTCCGCCAAGCCTCTCGTAATGAGTGCCGCTTTGGCGTTGTCCCCGTAGCCGAGGCCGTCCGAAAGCCCCGCTCCCAGCGCAATGATATTTTTGATCGCTCCGGCCGTCTCGACCCCGACGAAGTCGGGATTCGTATAGACGCGGAAATACGAGCTGTTCATGAACAAATCCTGGGCCGCTTCCGCACAGGCCAACTCCTGGGCGGCCACGACGATAGTCGTCGGATGACGCTGGATCACTTCCTCCGCATGGCTTGGCCCCGACAAGACGACCAGCTTTTCCTCCGCGCGCCCAAGCTCCTCCGACAAGACGGTGGACATCCGCTTCAGGCTCCCGGATTCGAAGCCCTTGGTCGCGTGCATGACGAGCGCGCCTTCGGGTATGCTGCCCGCCGCTTGCCGGGCAACGTCCCGCATGGCCGCAGACGGAGAGACGAACAGCACCGCATCGGCGTTCTCGACCGCTTCGGCGATGCTCGTCGTTGCCGTTATGCCTTCCGGTATTTCCGCGCCGGGGAGAAATTTCCCATTGCTCCGCAGCGTATTGATTTCTTCGGCCTGCGCCGGATTGCGGGTCCAGAGCAGGACGCGATGCCCGTTGTCCGCGAGCACCCGGGACAACGCCGTCCCCCAGCTTCCTGCGACGAGAACGGCCACCTTCTTACGCGCCATGAGGTTCACCCTTTTTGCCGCTGCCGAGTTTGTTCTCCGTGCCGTTAATCAGCTTCACGATATTTTTGCGGTGACGGACGATCGCCAGCGCGGCCACGACGAGCGCGCCCCACAAAAACGCCGCTTCCTTGTCGAACAGGAAAAACAGCACCGGAAGCAGCGCCGCAAAGATCATGGAACCGAGCGAAACGTAACGCGTGAAAGCGATGACGAGAATGGCGGCGATCCCGGCGATGAGCGTCGGAAAGAAGGCCCATACCGCCAGCGCCCCGATCGTCGTCGCGATGCCTTTGCCGCCTTTGAACCGGAAAAAAATCGGCCAGTTGTGGCCGGCGATCGCAGCCAGCCCGCAGGCCACCTCCACCGCCGCCTGACCTTCTCCGAGCCACAGGCCGATCAGCACGCCTGCCGACCCCTTGGCGATGTCGAGCAGGAATACGGCGATCGCCGGCCCGGTGCCGAGCACGCGCAGCGTATTCGTCGCTCCCGCATTGCCGCTTCCGTGCTCCCGGATGTCGATTTTTTTAAGCCACCGCGCGGCGAGAATGCTGAATGAAATCGAGCCTAGCAAATAACTGACAATAATCGCGATAATCGTGTTTGCCACGTACGGTCTCCCCTATTCCTGATCGGATTTCTTACGAGTGAACAGCCTGAGCGGCGTACCTTCGAACGGAAAGGCCGCCCGGATTTTGTTCTCCAGATAGCGCTCATAAGAAAAATGCATCAATTCGGGGTCGTTGACGAAAATGAGCATCGTCGGCGGTTTCACGGCAATCTGCGTCACATAGTTGATCCGGAGTCTGCGTCCTTTGTCCGTCGGCGGCGGGTTGATCGCGATCGCATCGACTACGATATCGTTCAGCACGTTCGTCGGCACCCTCAGCGCATGCTGCTCGGCCACATGGTCGATGACCGGGAACAGCTTCGTCAGCCGATGCTTCGTCAGCGCGGACAGAAAGACGACGGGGGCGTAGGTCATAAACAGAAACTGCTCGCGAATCGAGTTCGTAAAATGCTGCATCGTTTTGTCGTTCTTCTCGACGACATCCCACTTGTTCACGACGAAGATGGCGGCTTTGCCGTTCTCGTGCGCATAGCCGGCAATATGTTTGTCCTGTTCGATGATGCCTTCTTCCCCGTTAATGACGACGAGGACGACGTCGGCGCGTTCGATCGCCTGCATCGCTCTCATGACGCTGTACTTCTCGGTCGTCTCATACACTTTGCCGCGCTTGCGCATGCCGGCCGTATCGATCAGCACGTACTTCTGGCCGTCCTTCTCGAAGGGCGTGTCGATGGCGTCGCGGGTCGTGCCCGCGATATTGCTCACGATCACTCTCTCCTCGCCGAGAATCGCGTTCACGAGCGACGACTTGCCGACATTGGGCCGGCCGATCAGCGCCACCTTGATGACGTCGTCGTTGTATTCCTGGTCTTCCTTAACCGGAAGCTTGTTGACGGCCTCGTCCAGCAGATCGCCGATCCCGGTTCCATGCGAGCCGGACAACGGGATCGGGTCCCCGAAGCCAAGCGAATAAAACTCGTAAATATCGTCCATCCGCTGCAGATTGTCGACCTTGTTCACGCCCAGCACGATCGGCTTGCGCGAGCGGAACAGCATCTGCGCCACCTCTTCGTCCGCATGGGTGACTCCCGCTTTCGCGTCGACCATAAATATAATGACGTCGGCTTCTTCGATCGCAAGCTCCGCCTGCATCCGCACGGAACGAAGCAGGCTGTCCTCGCCGTCAATCTCGATGCCTCCGGTATCAATGATACTGAAGGAACGTCCGTTCCATTCTCCTGTTCCGTACAAACGGTCGCGCGTTACGCCCGGCTTATCCTCCACAATCGCCAGCCTGTCGCCGATAATCCGGTTAAAAATCGTAGATTTGCCGACATTGGGCCTGCCTACGATCGCGATAATCGGTCTCGCCATTTGGCTCTCACTCCTCAATCGATTCTAACCGTCCCGAACGGGCACTACGGCCAGCATCTGAAACAATCACAAATTTCATCATACCAAAAATCGCCCGGCTTGGCTAACGAATATTGCCAATCCGCTCTATTCCCGCTCTACGATGATGAACAAATCTTCGCTGATCGTATGGGCGGCGCAATCCAGCACCTTCTCCAGCAAGTGCGCGACCTTCTGCAGCTGCTCCCGATCCTTCGCATAGAAGATCGGAGCCCCTCCTCCGACCTCCTCGCGCTTCGTCGCGACGACGCTTACGATTTTAGCCATTCGATCTCGCCTCCGATTTATCCATTCGATCTCGCCTCCGAGCTTTTGCGGTTCGCCTTCGTCGGCTTGCGAACGGCCGCTTCCAGCAGCGGCACGCCGGACACCGCCTGATAGGCTTTGTCCGCGTCCTTCTCCCGAGGCAGCACCAGAAGCCCGAGCTGCCCGGTTTTAAGCCCCAGCTTGGCGATCGGCAGCAGCCCCGGATCGCCGTCGTCCCGATAGACGCCGAGGCGGGTTGACACGTCGTGAAGAATCGCCTGCCGCTGCCCGAGGTTGGCGATCGTCACTCTGGCGTCGTCGCTCTTGGGCGTCAAGACGAACCCGAGCCCCTGCTCGCGAATTACGTCCCGATTCTCGTCCAGGCCGACGTTCATCATATAGATGTCTCCGACATACAGATTCGGGCCGTCGAGCCGGATCGGCGCCGTCTCGACGTCGGCGATATGAGAGATTTTCTTCCCCCTCATGAGCAGATGGGACAGGATGAGAGAGATCGCGCCCGCAGCCAGTCCGGCCCACCAGTGAATCCACTGAACGAACAGGCTGGTGGTCAGCGCCGTCACGATCGCCAAGTAATTGCGGCCCTCGAACACGACCGCTATGCCTTCGATGTACGCCGCTCCGCGGGGCACGAGCTCCAGATCGTCGATCGCCGTTAACGTATTGCGCTCCATATTCCTCACTTCCCGGAATTGCTGAGCCGCCAGAGACAGGAACGTAATTGCCGTGTAGTCCTTATTGAACAGGGCCGGCACCGCGACGGCGCCCAGCGCGCCGGCGATCAGTCCGAGCGCCAGGTGAATGATTTTGCCGTGTGGATAGGCCGGATACTGGCGGTAATCGCTTCTGAGCATCAGGATGCGGGCCGCCATGCCGAAAACCGTCCCCATGGCGACGGCCGTCAGCTCCTTGTGGGCATGCAGCCATTCGATCATGAGCGTTGTCCTCCTCGCCTGCCGTTCAGTTTAAGCGCCCACTTTCTCCCCAGCACGCCGGCCGCCCTCAGCCCGATCGTCCACAATCTGGCGCTAAACAGCGCAATCCACCACGCTTGCATGCTATCCTCTGCCCTCATCGCCGGAAGCGCGTCCTGGCTCCTCAGAAAGGCGAAGGCGGCCGCGTTCAACCCCAAGCCGACCGAGATCGCCAGCACTTGTTCGGACACCGAGCGGAACAGCAAAGCCACCAGCCAGCCGACCCATGCCGCAATCGCCCACGAAGACGCTTCCGGCGAATAGCCGGACGGGAGGAACGTCAGCCTGGCGGCCAGAATGGAGAGCGAACCAATCAGCAGCCCGCCGGATACGGCCGTCCATCTGCGAGCCGCCGGGATCAGACAGGCGATCGCCAAGACGGACAGCATCGTCCATACCGATGCCCCGTTCACCGATACGGTTTCGGTAACCGGCAGTTGGCCGAGCCAGGCCAGCGGCCATAGGGCCAGAAAGAGACCTACCGCCCATTGGGGCAAAGCGTCCGTCGATTCTTCCCTCCAGCCGCTCCACCATAGAATCGTAGCGACCAGCCACAGGAATGCGGCTCCGTATAGCGGCGACATCTCCACACCTCCACGGGATTAGTATGCGCCTTACCGGATGGAAAACATGCTCCGAGCATGGGAATCCGCAGCGGCGGGAGAACAAAAAAAGAAAGGACCCTCCCGCGAAACGGGAAAGTCCCTCCGATCATCAATGCAACGATTACTTGAATTTGCTCAGCTTGTCGCCGAAACGCTCTCCGAGGTTAAAGCTCATGCTTTCCGCCGGAGGCAGATTCGTTTCTTCGCGAGGAGCGCGAGGCGCGCGGGCTTCGCGTTCCGGACGGGCGGGAGCTTCTTCCGTTTCCTTGATGGAAAGGGAAACGCGCTTCTCCGCAGGATTGAAGTCCAGCACCTTCGCCTGCACTTCCTGGCCTTCCTTCAGCACTTCGTAAGGCGTCGCGATATGACGATGCGCGATTTGCGAAATGTGAACGAGTCCTTCGACGCCCGGAGCGATCTCGACGAATGCGCCGAAGCTGACAAGACGCTTGACGACGCCGCTGACGATGTCGCCGACGTTGAACTTGCCAACCGCAGACTCCCACGGGCCCGGTTGAGCGGCCTTGATGCTCAGGGAGATTTTGCCGATGGAAGGATCAACCTTCAGCACCTTTACTTTCACGTCCTGACCTTCGGAGACGACGTCGGCCGGATGAGCGACATGCTGCCAAGCCATCTCGGACACGTGAACGAGCCCGTCGATGCCGCCGATGTCGACGAACGCGCCGAACGGAGTCAGGCGCTGCACTTTGCCTTCCAGCACTTGGCCCGGCTCGAGGCTGCTCATAATTTGCTGCTTTTTCTCTTCGTACTCGGCTTCCAGCACGTCCTTGGCGGAAAGAATGACCTTGTTGTTCTCACGGTCGATTTCTTTCACTTTGACCTTGATCGTACGGCCCTTGTAGCCGCTGAAATCCTCGACGAAATGACGCTCCACCATGGAAGCCGGAATAAATCCGCGTACGCCCACGTCGGCGACGAGTCCGCCCTTCACCACGTCGGTGACGACGACTTCGAAAGCTTCGCCGCTGTCGAATTTCACCTGCAGCTCATCCCAGGCGCGCGGAGCGTCCGCTTGGCGCTTGGACAGCACGAGCGATTCCTTCGCATCGTTGATGCTTACGATTTTGGCTTCGACTTCTTGGCCGATCTGAACCGCTTCGGCTGCGTTGTCGATGTTCACGGAAGAAAGCTCGCGCAAGGGAATGACGCCATCGTATTTATATCCAAGGCTAACGTACGCTTGGTTGTCGTCGATTTTGACCACCGTTCCTTTCACGGTGTCCCCCTTCTTCAAGGTTACGACATTCTCCAGTGCATCCTGGCTAACGTTTTCCGTCGCCGGTTCTGTCGCAGTTTCCTGGACGTTGATTTCTTCAGACATGAAAATTACCTCCTCAGATCTACCCCAACTTTATTTAAACCCGCACAGTCGACAATGGAATTCGCGCTATGCGGCGCTTAAATCTTGCTTACCCGAAAACATGAGAACCAAATAATGCCTTTAGTATGATGGTTTTCGACAAGAAACATGCATGCACCCGTCAGGATGCCGGCTGCCCCGTTCTCATCATTTCTTTGATTCGGGACATGATCAGCTCGGTGGCTTCCTCCATGCTTTCGGTCGTGCCTTGCTCGACATAAGGCGTCAGATCGATCGGCGCTCCGTACACCGCGTACATCTTGCGGAAAATGCGGTACTCGCCGACCAGGGCGACCGGCACGACGGCGGCTTTGGCGCGCACGGCCATCGTAACGGCTCCCCGCTTGCCCATGCCGACCGACTCGTTGCGGGTGCCTTCCGGAAAAATTCCCATCACATTGCCGTCTTGCAACAGCGAAATCGCGGTGCGAATCGCTTCCTTGCTAACGCCTCCGCGTTTGACCGGGAAAGCCCCTACGGCGCGGATCAGCGCCCCGAAGAGCGGAATGCGGAACAGCTCTTCCTTCGCCATATAATGAACTTTGCGGGGCACCCAAACCCCCAAAGTGATGGGATCCTGCAAGCTTCGATGGTTGCTGCACAGCACCACCGGTCCTTCTCGGGGAATGTGCTCGACGCCCCTCGCTTCCAAGCGGTAAAGCAGCATGTACAAGACTCGGAGAATGACTCTGGCGATCCGGTATAACATAGTCTACTTCTCCTCCGCTGAAATGGTTCTTACTGCCGCAAGTCCCCATTGTACGATTTCTTGGGCGACCTCGTCCACGGTCTTGCCCGTGGAATCGAGCAGACGGGCGTCCGAAGCCTGGAGGAGCGGCGCGATTTCCCGCTCTCTGTCGAGACGGTCGCGCTCCGCGATTTCCTGTTCCAATTGATCAAGCGTCATCTCCGCGCCCGGTTCCAGCTCGAGAAATCTCCGTCTTGCGCGCTCTCTCGGCGAAGCCGTCAGAAACACCTTCAGTTCGGCGTCCGGAAGCACGTGCGTTCCGATGTCGCGGCCGTCCATCACCACGCCCTTGTTCAAGGCCATGCGGCGCTGGAGCTCGGCCATCCGCGTGCGAACGCTGGACAGCCTGGCGACATATGAGACGTTCCGGTTGATCTCGAGCGATCTCAGCCTGGACGTCACGTCCTCGCCGTTCACGTGAACCTGCTGCGCGTCCCGTCCCGGAAGCAGCGAGATGTCGAGCCCGTCCGCCAATCGGCCGACGGCTGCGTCGTCATCCGTCGACAGACCGGATTCGAGCGTCTTCAGCGTAACCGCCCGGTACATCGCCCCCGTATCAACGTAGACGTATTGAAGGGCGCTTGCCACCTTGCGGGCGACGGTGCTTTTGCCGGCTCCGGCCGGGCCGTCGATCGCAATATTAATCCGATGAGTGTGAGATGCGTTCATGAGCGAACAACTAGCCTCCTACATGCCGACAACAAGTGAACCTTGCGTTCAAAAAATAAGGCAGGCTGAGCCTGCAAGGATCGAGAAAATTATACCACAGGGCCACCTACTATGCAAAAAAGAAGGCCGTCAGCGCGGTGGATTCCGGTAGGGAACGCCCTCCGAATGATCCGCTGTCGCCAGCCATTGGCGAATTCCCGGAAACTGCAAAGCCACCTGCGAGACGATCAGCAGGACGACCAGCGTCTTGATTCCCTTGACGATCCACCGCTCCGCCCGATCCGACCATGCCGTAAAGTCGGACGGCTCGAAGCCTTTCCGTTCTGCCGCCATGCCTGTTCCTCCCGAATTCGCCCCGAGACGGGAACCGGCGGGCCGGGAGGGGTTACTCCCTGCGCAGCTCCAGCTGACGCTCGAAGCAATAGCGAATGACTTTCTGCTGATCCGACTCCGTAATCTCCACGAAGCGCAGCATGACCAGATGCTTGTCCGGCTCGATGGCCAGCACCCTTACGACTTCGCCGTCGAATTTGGCATGCGCGATCGAACCGCCCTTATAGCTTAATAATAACCAACAGGAGAGCACGACATTCGGCTCGATCGGCCATTTCCGGTCGCAGAGGAACGAAGCGCCCCCGCCTCCGAGGTCTTCGGTGACGGCTACGAAACGCATTTTGTCTCCGATTCTGACGGCGATCTCCAGATGGGTCTCGACCCGAAGAAAGCTGCGCCTCTGATCCTTCTTGATGCTGTCGGGTTCGGGCTTGCGAATGGCGACGAGAGAAACCGATTCCTTGCGAAACCCGAGCACGGAGCTCTCGAACAGATGCCGAACCCCGTCCTGAGTGAAATAGTAGACCTGCAGCCGTTCCCCGACGCTCGCGCGGTAGAGCCGGCGGTTCTTCTCGTTCAAGGGAATTTCGATGTAGATACTCCCTTCGTCCATGTCGGCCACGCGAGAGCGAAGCGTTACCGGCTCGGACTCGGTTTCGGTCTGTAAGTACATCGTTTGATTGATTTTCGGAAGCACCCGTAACCCTCCACATAGGCATGTTCAGAGACTTTGTTCCGTACTGCCACATTATATCACGGGTGCAGGGATTCGGGAATGACAATGCGCCAACTCCCGGGACGGAAGCTGGCGCAGGGCTCCATATTAGCTGAACAGCGACTTCTCGGCGTCGGGAAGCTGCTCGATGTTCTCCTCGAGACCGGTTTCCGCATTCAGATAAATCCGGTACCGATGATCGTTGACTCTGCCCACGAATTCATGACAGAGCGTCGGCTCTCTCATATCGTTCTCGATGACGGCCAAGGCATGGTTCTCGATCCGGAAATCGGGATTCAGTCCCTTCTGGGCCTGCTCTTTGGTCATCTTCGGCTTGCCCGGCGTAAGCAGCTTTTTCGCGAACACGTGATCCCTCGCCTGCAGCCCGACGACTTCCCCGTTGTCCAGCGCGACCCGCACCGTCACCTTGTCCGGATAAATTTTCACCCCGTCGACGGTGCGGGCGTACGTGAAGACCGCGACATGATCGTACTCGTCATAAGCGATCGGGGTCATGCTCTTGTAGCCGTGCCGGACCAGGAACTGGGAGCCCTTGTTGCGGGCCGTGTCAAAATTGATTTTGCGCGCGGTCACGTCTCTCGGATTCATAAACCAGAGCAGATGGCCGCCCTTGCGCGTGTAATCGAGCTGAATCTGCGCGCCTCCCGAGCCTTTGACGGACACGGTATAGGCGGGCAAGTCGGTATCGCTCCCGTCCTCGCTAACGGTCACCTCGCTTCCGCGAGCCTGGCTTCCCAGAAATTCCATCGCCTTGCGGCCGATCTCCTCCGCCGTCATCATTCTGCCTTCCAATCCGGCGGAGCTCAGCTTGCGATCGGTGGACATGGCCGAAGGTCCCCAATCGGATTCGGGATACGCGCCCATCTGCTTGTCCAGCGCCTTGAAGCCGTCGATGATCGTGTTGTCGTGCGGCCCGTTCTCGCTCGCCATCGCTACTTCGACGTCCATCCAGCGGAGCCGTTCTTGCAGAACCGCGTTCTGTACGTTGCCCAGCTCCTGGTTAATCGAATCGGAAGTCTTGTACAGCGATTTCATCAATTTGATTTCCTCGGGCGTCAGCGGCTGCTTCGACAAGTCGCGAACGGCCGTCCGGTAAGCGAAATTCGAAATTCGCGACAAAAATTGCTCGGCCTTGTTAAAAGGCAGCATAGCCAGCGGAAGCTGGTTGATCTCGTTCTGCGCCTGGCTCGTCAGCCGCCAGACGTTAACGAGACCTTTGCGCTGCATGCCGTGAGAGGTCGAGGACACCGCAAGCGTCTCTCCGAGCTGGTCGTGCAGCCTTCCCATATGGTGGCTCAGATCGTGAAAAGCCCTTTGATACTGGTTCTCCGCCTTGATCAGTATCGAGTTTTTCTCCTGATGCTCCTGATACCCCCACACGATCGCCCCGACGAACAAAAGCGTGGCGATCGGAAACATAATGGAGCTCAAACGTGCATACATGAAAAGCCGACCCCTTTCATTCCCATGGTGATGCCGTTATTGTGGGAAGAAGGGCTCTACATTATGCGCGGATGCCGAAACGGAAAAAGAGAAAGCCGCCCCTCACACGAGCGCTTCCTCTTCGATCTCGAAATCTTCCGCGTTGCTGCA
Source organism: Cohnella hongkongensis (assembly GCF_042654645.1). Classification (NCBI taxonomy): domain Bacteria; kingdom Bacillati; phylum Bacillota; class Bacilli; order Caryophanales; family Paenibacillaceae; genus Cohnella; species Cohnella hongkongensis. The sequence continues at coordinate 55,831 of NZ_JBHSEP010000008.1, forward strand.
CAAACACATTTTAAAGCCGGTGTCCACTTTTCCCCGCTCCTTGCGTCCGCGCAAAATGAATTTTTCGTTGCACCGCCTGCATCTGATCGTCACTCTAAGCCGCTGCGACAAAATCTGTTCTCCCCTTCATACCGGATATTCCCTCCCCCAGTATGGACGGATGAGTCAAAATTTAATCTCTTCCTCGCGCTTAAGGAAACGGAAGGGCGATACCGCGTTGGCGCTGTTCACCATCCGCATGCTGATAAACCAGAGCAGGAACATGAACGGCACCGCCACCCAATGCCAACCGGGCGGAAACTTCAGCAGCATATAGTCGTAGATGCCGTGCCAGACGACCGGGACGAGCAGGGACAGCCATAGATGAGTTCGGACGCTCCTGCCTACGGAGAACCTGGCCTTGCCCAAGGAGTATCCCATCATAACGCCGAATAAAGCATGTCCGGAAACCGGCAGCAGCGCTCTCAGGAACAAGGCTCCGAATGTCGCCGGCTGAAGGAAGGCGTACAGAACGTTCTCCAGAGTGGCGAAGCCCAGCGAGACGGCGACGGCGTAGACGATGCCGTCGTAGGGCTCGTCGAATTCCGTATGATTATAAATGATATGGTAAAGCACGAACCATTTGAAAAACTCTTCCACTAAGGACGAAATGATGAAGGAGTAGACGAAGGGAGATTCTCCCCACCACAGAACGAAGCTTCGCTGCACGATCATAATCGGGAGAACGATCAATACGCCGAACATGAACATTTTCAGCACCATAGAGATCGGTTCGGTGTCGTAGCGGTCCTTCCAGTAAAAATAGGCCAATAACGCAAAGCCGGGCACGATGGCGGCCGCCAACACCGACACGAGCAGCATTCAGTCGTCTCCCCCCTTCCTTCACCTCATTATAACAGTAAAAATAACGGTTCAAAAACGGAACATTTCGTGAAATGAGTTCATTTTTTCATCCGTAATCGGCTTCGATTGCGAATTTGCTACTTTGCGAATCACCAACAAAGGAGTCTGCCCGCGCGGCGGGAGACTCCTTCCTGACGAACGGATATTCAATTCGCGAAATGCTCCGCCAATACTCGGATCGCATGGGAGTCGATAATCAGCTTCCCGTACTCCTCCAGAATCGCAGGCGTGATGGTGGTGGCCTCTCCGTATTCCGCCAGTACGGCAATCAGCGCGTGATAGCTCGAGTTCTCCAAGCCGGCCGGATCGAAGACAAGCACCCACTGGTTCTGGTAGCGGTACATTCTTCCTTCGTCCGTCTGACGGCCGAACAGCGTCTTCGCGGCGCCGATCGCGTCCTCGATATCCTTGAAACGATATATGATAGCTTCGCTCTGTTCAAGCGTCACTTCCAGTTCATATACTTCTTCTTCGTCCTCGACGGCGGATTCCGCGTCCCGCTCCATCTTCCCGCGGGTGACGATCACGACCATGCCTTGGGCCGGCATTGCGAACACTTCGACGGCAAGCGGTCCCGATGCGTCGAACCCCAGCTCGTTATAAGCCTGATCCATCATCTCGCTGAACAGTTCGTGCACCTTCGGAATTTCGCGCCACATATCTTCCTTCTGGATCCCGCGCTCCGTCAAATCGTCGAACGTGAGGAAAATCCGAATTTTGTCCTGGCTAAGCCGCTCCATCCTCATGACAGGATCCTCCTTCTGCCGGTGATAACAGCTTATGATTAAGCATATAATGCGTGAATGAAACTTTCTTGAAACCATGTTATCATTTCTCCAGCCGAAATGCACTAGGGAAAACCCTCGAATTGCAAAAAAACGGCATCATTCCCCCTGCGTACGGAAGAAGGATGCCGTCAACATTCGACTGGCTTGCCCTAATTATGAGGATGTCCGTTCTGCTCGAGAATGTCGTTGACCGCTTTGCCGACTTCCGGATCCTGCGAGATCAGCTTGCGAATCTGGTCCTTTCCGCTGTCTCCGACGGAACGGGAATGCGGGGAAGACTGCTCTTCCCGGTTTTCGGCGCCGACTCGGCGCAAGCCGTTCGCGAGCTTCGAATTCATCGCCTTCTCGACGGCTTCGTCCTTCAGATCGCGCATGCGATCCTTGACGTTGCTTCCCATACTCACGGCGGCCATGGACAGGTTGGGATTCCGCTGCAGCCACATGACAAGCGCCATTCCCGCCAATCCTCCGATGACGAAAGCTCCGATTTTCAAGTTTGCCACCTCCTTATTGCTCTTAGTGTGGCTTGGCCGACCGGGGTCATGCCGAGCAAATTAAGGAAAGCGGGACTCCTGTCGAAGCGCCGGTCCTTTTATGATACAATCGAACCAGCTTACGAAGAAAAACGGAGGAATTTCTACATGGATCGTCGTCGAATCATCGCTTTTTGCGCTGCTTTATCGATTATGGCCGCTCTGGTCTCGGCCTGCGGAGGCGGGACGTCCCCGGGCAGCGGCTCATCTCCCCAGGCGTCCGTCGAGTCGCCGACCGCAGCGGAGTCGTCCCCGCCTGCCTCGCCCTCGCCCGACCCGGCTCTGACGGAGTCCGGAGCTACCCCGGAGGAGCCGCAGACGTCCTCCGCGCCGGAGCCCGAAGAAACCGTAAAGGCGTACCGGATGAACGCCAACTACTTCATCGTCCCGATCGACAAGGAGCAGACGAACGGCAAAGTCGTTCTCCTGACGTTCGACGACGGCCCGAAAGCGCCGGAAACGCTCGATCCTCTTCTCGACACGCTGGACAAGCACCAGGCGAAAGCCATCTTCTTCGTGAACGGCTACCGCGTCAAAGCGAATCCCGAGCTGCTGAAGAAAATCGACGAGCGCGGCCAAGTGATCGGCAACCACTCGTGGGACCACATCGATCTGAAGAAAGAGCAGGCTCCGAAAATCAAAGAGCAGATCGAAAGCGTGCAGGAGATCGTCAAGGACGTTACGGGCCGTGCCCCGGTGTTCTTTCGTCCGCCACACGGCTCGTCCAACGACGCCGTTAAACAGATCGCCAAGGACAACGGACTGCTGTTCATGACCTGGTCCAACGGCTCCCTCGACTGGGATATGGGCAAGATCGCCGAAGACAAGCGGCCGCAAGCGGTCATCGACAACGTCATGGATCAGCTGCATTCCGGCAGCAACATTCTGATGCACGAGCTTCCATGGACGGCCAAGGCGCTGGACGACTTGCTGACGCAGCTGGAGGAAAAAGGGTACGCCTTCGTCGACCCGAACGCGATCGACATCGAGCTGTAAGCCGCGACCGGCGTTCCTCGCTAGGGGTCGATCTGCTGCTGCCTTCCCCACCACAGCAAGCCGACGACTAGAAAAGAGAACAGCACGACGAGCGTTAAATAAAACCATTTCGACAGCTGACTTCGCTTCACAGGGTGAACTTCCGCGCGAGGGGGCATCCCGGTTTCCGGTATGCCCGCTTCCGCCGCGGCCCGGGCGATCGCTTCCTCCAGCTGATCGATCGTGAGCTCCTCCTCAGGCTCTTCGAATGCGGCTCTCTTCGCCGATACGTAACGCTCCCATGCAGATAAAGAAGACGCCTGGTCTTCCTTCATGAATCTCCCCTCCGAAAACGAATGATGCAGCCCATGATAAAGTCGACGAGAAAATGCGCCGCGATCGGCGCCCACAGCGTGCCCGAGACGTCTAGAATCCAGCCCAGTCCGTAGCTGATCGCGAACACCATCCCCGTCGGAACCCAATGGCGCAAATACCGAACGTGGATAGCCGCAAACAAGATGCTGGTCCAATACGGTCCGAACGCATGCTGAACGGCGCCGCGAAACAAGATCTCTTCGCACATCGCCACGACGAAGGAGATGACCGCGATATGCCATACCGGCCTCGTTCTGAAAATCCGTTCGTTCACCCCTCCGTCGTCCGCCGCTTCCTCGGGAACGAACCGGGAGATGGACAAATCCAGCAGAAGGACGAGCAGCGCCAGCCCCCCGCCCCACAAAGCGAATTCGTACGTTCGCGGTAAAATAAGCAGCTCCAGCGGATTTCTGCGCTGAAATAAAATCCATACCAATCCGATAATAAGAGTAAGCGCCTGAGTGAAATACAAATTGGCCAGCAGCATCCGATCGTTCAACTGGTCGACCGTGACTTTGCGAACCTTGATGTTGCGAATGTCGAATTTTCTCATGATTCCTCGATATATGCTAATTTTTGTATGTTCAAGAAGTGCGTTTTTTTCTATACTAGGACTACCGAACACTCTAACGACCTTTATCAACTCAAAGGAGCAACCGATGGAAAAGCGTCTAAACCGTTCTGATCTTATGTTTTCCCTTGCCTTTCTTCTCATGCTCGTTATCGCGATCGGCGCTTTTTTCTACGGGGTCAAGGTGGGCACCGACCGCGCCCAATCGGGCAGCGCTTCCGAGCAAACGGTAGAGGCGACCTCATCGCCGCAGCTGAACGCTTATCAGCAGCAGGATTTGGTTTCCTTCTATCATACCGTATTTTTGTCTTACCGTGAATTTCAAAACGACTGGCTCGACGCCCAAAACAAATGGCTGAGCGACTCGAACGCCGATCGCTCCTCCGCTCTGAAGCAGCTCTCCAAAAGCGCCAAGCAAAAATATGACGAGGTTAAGGGGGTTTATGTTGCGCCGGTGTCGCCGCAGCTCAGAGCCGCCCAATCGAATTATGTGAAAAGCTTGAAGCTGTTCGAAGAAGGCTTCACCGAGCTGGCCGCAAGCGTGAACGAAGGCTCCGCGCAAGCGGCGCTGGATAAGGTCGCTTCCAATTCTTATTATAAAGAGGCGCTGAATTTCGCGCTCGCCGGACAGAAGGATTATTACGGCTCCATGCTGAAGTGGGCGGAATCGGTCCACGCGGACATTTCCAGCGGCCTGGACGGACAGAACGTCATTTCGATCGACGAATGGAAGGAGCTTCCGCTTGTCGTCAAGTTTAAAGTATCCTCCGATTACTTGTCCGGGCAGGCGATGCTTACCGAATATTTGCCGCACGATCTGACCGCCAAGGTCGATCAGTTCATCTCCTCCGGACAAGCCGACAAAAGGAAGATCAAAAGCTTTAACGCCGTCGCCGAGCTGCTGATCAGCACCGAAGCGGTAACCGGCGGCTACTTCAACGAGGTCAAGTCGAGATTTTACGAAAACGAGCAGCTGCCTCAATTGCCGTTTTTTTCGACGGGCAAGTAGATTTTTAACCCTTTATCGCTATACAGCGTCAATTGTGCCACATTCGTCATTGCATTTGTCCGCCCTATTGCTATAAAATAGGAAAGGCAATTGGAATCAAGCTCGTGCGTAAGACGATCATTCAAGCAGTGACCTTGCGGAGTCACCCTCTACGCACCGTTAATCCGCCCTAAGCGGAGGATCGGCGGTTGAGGGTGTTTTCTCTATTTTTGAAGGAGGGTTCCACCATGTACAAAGTACTCGTATCGGATCCGATCAGCGATTTGGGCATCTCGCTCCTGGTCGAAGCGTCCGATATCGCCATCGACAAGAAACCGGGTCTCAGCGAGGACGAGCTGGTCGACATCATTGGCGAATACGACGCTCTGCTCGTGCGCAGCCAGACGCGCGTAACAGAGCGCATTATGAATGCCGCCAAGCAGCTCAAAGTGATTGGACGCGCCGGAGTCGGCGTCGACAACATCGATCTGGAAGCCGCTACGAAACGAGGCATTATCGTCATCAACGCTCCGGACGGAAACACGATCACGACTTGCGAGCACACCTTCGCCATGATGATGGCCGTCGCTCGGCATATTCCGCAAGCTTACCAGAAAACCGTCGGCGGCGTCTGGGACCGCAAATCGTTCGTGGGCGTCGAGCTTCGCAACAAGACGCTCGGCGTGCTCGGCATGGGCCGGATCGGCAGCGAAGTCGCTTCCCGCGCCAAGGCGTTCGGCATGAACGTGCTCGGCTACGATCCGTTCCTGACCGAGGAGCGGGCGGACAAGCTCGGCGTGCGCAAAGCGTCGGTGGACGACATTATCGCGGAAGCGGATTTCATTACCGTTCACACTCCGCTTACGCCCGAAACGCGCCATATGATCGGCAGGGAGCAGTTCGAGAAAATCAAGCCGGGCGTGCGCATCGTCAACTGCGCTCGCGGCGGCATCATCGACGAGCTGGCGCTCGTTGAAGCGATCGACGCCGGCAAAGTGGCCGGAGCGGCATTCGACGTCTTCGAGGAAGAGCCTCCGGCTCCGGACCATCCGTTCCTGAAGCATCCGAAAATTATCGTCACCCCGCACCTCGGAGCTTCCACGGTAGAGGCGCAGGAGAACGTCGCAATAGACGTCTCGGAGCAGCTGCTGCACATTCTGCGCAACGAGCCGTTCAAGAACGCGGTGAACATGCCTCCCGTCGCGGCCGATGTGCTCAGCAAGCTGGAGCCGTACTTCCAGCTCGGCAAGAAGCTGGGCAGCTTCGCGGCCCAGGTCGCATCCGGCGCGGTTAAGGAAATCGCCGTCGCCTATGCCGGCGAGCTGGCGGACGTCGACACGCAGCCGCTGACCCGCAGAGTGGTCGAAGGCGTACTCGCCTATCACCTCGGCTCCGACCAGGTCAACGTCGTTAACGCGATGCATCTGGCGAAAAACCGCGGCGTCAACATCGTCGTCACGAAATCTCATGCGACCAAAGGCTTTACGAATCAGGTAAGCGTCACCCTCCGCACGGACAAGGAGGAGCGCCTCGTCGCGGGAACGCTGCTCAACGGCTTCGGACCGCGCATTACGCAGGTCGACAAATTTCCGGTGGACGTCGAGCCGCAAGGCCATATTCTGCTCATCTCACATCACGATAAGCCGGGGCTCATCGGCCGCGTAGGCACCTTGCTCGGTACGAAGGACATCAACATCGCCACGATGCAGGTCGGACGGAAAATCGTCGGAGGAGAAGCCGTCATGGTGCTGGGCGTCGACAAGGGCGTCACGAAGGAAGTGCTGAACGAAATTTCCGCCCTGCCGGATTTGAACAACGCCAAAGAAGTTCATCTGTATTAATGGAAATCGGGCAGTCCCGTTGGCAAGCATTCGGGACTGCCCGATTCTCGTTGATTCGCTTCCGCCATTCGCCCGCCTCTACAAGATTTCCTTCCGGCTCCGCACGAACAGCGCCATTGCCCCAAGCGTCAGCGAAGTGACCACGACAATCGTCGGCAGCATCGGAGAATTAGCTTCCTTCACGAACAGAATCAGCGTCAGAATGGACAGCACCCGCCCGACGTTCAGGAACAGCTCGCGAACGACGACCGACTCGATTCGAAACAGCCCCTTCAAAGGAAGTTCGTCCATTACCGAGTAATAGTACGTCGTCAGCATGTTGACGATAAACGGAGCCATGATCGAATAAATCGACATAAACAGGACGACGGTCCACAGCTTGATGTCGACAAACAGGACGGCCGCGCCGGCCACGATGCAGAGCGAGGCCGCCGTCAGCTCCCGCCGGATCCGCACCGGCTTCCTCCTGCGCGAGATCGCATAGCCGGTCGCAATCGTCAGCAGCGCGAAAAACACCGTCAAATAGCCGACCTGATCCTCTCTTCCCACCGTCTGGAACATAAGAATGTTCGGCAAAAACAGCATCAGTCCCTGAGATAAGCCGAGCAGAAAAAAGGCGATCAGCGACTTCAGCCAGAGCCGGCTCTTCTTCATCATCGGTCCGGCGAAGCTCAGGTAATAGCTGCGATGATGAGCCGGAACCGCCCTGATCTTCAGGCTGAAGAGCGACGCGAGGCCGAACAGAGCCGACGCAAAGCCGAAGATAAGCAAGTAGCCGCTCAGCCCTTCGAACAAGCCGATCAGAAAGCCGGACAGCGCCGGCCCGGCCAGGCCGGCCGAGTTAAAGACGATCATATTAACGCCCATAAACCGCGAACGATTGCGGATGGTGGTGACGTCGTACATCAGCACGATGTACCCGGTCCAATAAAGACCTAACGCGAATCCGTTCAGCACCCCAAACAACGGATAGTAGACGACGACATTTTCCTGCGCGAAAATGACGACAAGAAAAAAGACCGTGATCGACGCAATGCCTAAGCGATACGTAACCATCCGGTCCTTCTTCTTCGCGATCCACCCGCCGACCGCGAACGCGGCGGGCGTAACTCCGTATACGATAAGATTAAACATTCCGTTGATCGTCAAATCCTCGGTTAGTCGCCACAGGTACAAATTCAGAAAAAGACCCGACATCGACGCCCCGAATTGAAAACAGCCGTGGATAAACAAAGCGACCCGAGCCTCGGTCGATAGCCGAGTCTCCGAATCGCCTTGCGCCGCGCGGCGGAATAGCCCATTGAAATTGAACCGCAGATTCATATCCGTCCCGTTCCCCTCTTCAATGCCGTACCGGTTCTTCGTCCGCTCTTCGCCCCGTCCCCGTAGGCAGCCAAATCGTAAACGTCGTTCCCGCGCCCGGTTCGCTGGCCACGTTAATCGTTCCCCCGTGAGCGACGATCAGGTTTTTGGCGATAGCCAGTCCCAGTCCGGTGCCTCCGCCGGTCGTTTCCCGCTTGCGCGCCTTGTCCGCCTTATAGAAGCGCTCGAATACGTAAGGGAGATCCTCGTACGGGATGCCGTGCCCTTGATCAATCACCTTAAGCTCGAGCCACTCCCCCTTCAACGCCGCGATCCGGGCGGCTTCCAAGGCGATGGAAGCTCCGGCGGGCGTATGGCGAAGCGCGTTGTCCATCAGGTTCGTCAGCACCTGCTCCAGCCGATCCGCATCTCCCTCTTCGAGCGTCAGCGTCGGATCGTCGGCCGATCTCGTCAGCTGAATCTGGCGTTCCTTCGCCAGCGCGGCGAATTTCCGGTACACCCGGGAGATCAGCGCATTGACGTCGACCGGCTGGAAATTCATCTCCAGGTAGCCGGCCTCCATCCTCGCCAGATCGAGCAGGTCCTTCACCAGCCGGCCCATCCGGAGCGATTCGTCGTGAATGACCTGCGCAAGCTCTCTCCGCTCCTCGGGAGAAGACGCGATATCGTCCATCAGAGCCTCGCTGTAGCCCTGAACCATCGACAGAGGGGTACGGATCTCGTGAGACACGTTGGCGACGAAGTCCTTCCTCATCTTGTCGACGCGGAATTCCTCGGTCACGTTTCGCAGCACCGCAACGGCTCCGCGCACCGAATCGGTGGAAGCCAGCGGCGTCATGACGACGGACCAGACTCCGCTTTTGACGTGGACTTTCACGGTCAGCTCCCTGCCGCCGGCGATAACGTTGCGGAACGTCTCCCGCAGCGGGCCGGGAACGTTGCCGTCCGGCGGCATTCCGTCGTCCTCCTCCGCCCAATCGACCGTCTGCCACTCCTCCAGCAGGTGCTGACCTTGGGGATTGGTCAGAATGACTCCCCCTTCGGAATCGAACGAGATGACCGAGTCGGTCATGCTTCTAAGCACGCTGCTCAGATGGTCCCGTTCGTGCTGAATGTCGCGAATGAGCGTATGCAGCTCGGAAGCCATCTGGTTAAACGTGTTGGCCAGCTCGCCGATCTCGTCGGTGGAGCGGATCGCCACGCGCGTCGAATAGTCGCCCTGGGCAACGCGGTTGGCCGCGTCCTTCATCTCTCGAAGCGGATTCGTAATTTTCGTCAGCAGAAAAAAGGCGAAAAACGTCGTCAGCAGAAAGCCGACAATTCCGGAATAGATGAACAGATGCTTGATCTTGACCGAATCCGCAAAGGTGATATCGATATATTCGAGCAGAAACAAACCGATGGTCACAATAACGACGCCGACCAGCCCCATGATCGTCAGCCACATTTTGCCGACGACGGTCCTCAAGATGGCCATCCGCTACTTCGTCGCCTCCAGCTTGTAGCCGACGCCCCACACGGTCGTGATCATCGAGGCGGCTTCGGTAGAGACGCGGTTCAGCTTCTCTCTCAGCCTTTTGACATGGGTGTCGACCGTTCGCAGATCGCCGAAGAAGTCATAGTTCCATACGTCCTTCAGCAGTTCCTCGCGAGAAAACACCTTGTCCGGCGTGCTGGCCAAATAATGCAGCAGCTCGTACTCCTTCGGCGTCAGGTTCACTTCCTGCCCGCTTGCGGTTACGCGGTGCGCGTCGTGCTCGATGACCAGATGGGGAAAGACGATATTGTTGCTCGTATTCAGCTCCTTGGACAGGAAGGCCGTCGCGGACGACCGTCTCAAGATCGCTTTGATCCGGAAGATGACCTCCCGGGGGCTGAACGGCTTGACGACATAGTCGTCTGCGCCCACCTCGAACCCTTGCACGCGATTCACTTCCTCGCCTTTGGCCGTCAGCATCAGCACGGGAGTCGCCTTCTGCTGGCGCAGCCGGGAGCATACCTCGATGCCGTCGATCCCCGGAAGCATCAGATCAAGCACGATCAGGTCGTAATCCTCGTCCTGGGCTTTGCGCAGAGCCGACTCCCCGTCCTCCGCCTCTTCGATCTCGTATCCCTCTTTTTCCAGATACATCTTCAACAAACGGCGAATGCGCTCCTCGTCGTCCACGACCAAAATCCGGCTTCCCGTATTCATGCCTCAACGCTCCTCTCGGCCTCTTAAACCCTTATGTGCCCCATTATACCCCGGCATACGAATGCAATCCAGCAATGACGAGATTGACGCCAACCAGCGTAAACATCACGATGAGAAAACCGATTACCGCCAGCCAGGCCGACTTCGTGCCCTGCCATCCTCTCGACAGGCGCAGATGCAAGTATGCGCTGTAGAACAGCCACGTAATGAGCGCCCACACTTCCTTCGGATCCCAGCCCCAGAATCTGGACCAGGCGATCTCCGCCCAGATCATGGCGAAGATGAGCGCCCCGAGCGTAAACACCGGGAATCCGATCGCGATGGAGCGGTAGCTGATCTCTTCCAGATCGTCGGGATCAATGTCCGACAAGTGCGGGTTGATCGCCGCCGTCAGCTTCTTGCGGGCGATCAATCTCAGAAGGCCGTAGAGCAGCGAGCCGGCGATCACCGACCAGACGATCGTATTGAGCTTGCGGCCCGCGTTCACTCCGTTCATCCAGGACGGCGCTTCGAACAGCGGTTGCTGTATGCCGAGGAAGGAGGGGAACGAGACCGTCTCGCTGTTGTAAGGCGCTACGAGCGGCGGAAGACTGTACTGCACCTCCTGGACGCTCGAATGCGCATTGCCCGCATCGTCGATCTCGATCGTCTCCTGGGTGAAGCTCGCCTCGTAGCCCGCGCCGCGGAACGCGAACACGGCGACAATAAAACCGACCAGCACGATGATGACGTACAAGGAGAATTCCGTCCAGAACTGCGCCCGGCGTCCGGCCTTGTCGGTGCGGGTGAAATCGACGACGCGGATCAGCTGCACGAGCGCCGCCGCGAATCCGATCGCGAAGAATGCTTCGCCGGCGGCGGCCATCGTGACGTGGATTTTCAGCCAGACGCTCTGCAGCGGAGGAATTAGCGGCTGAACCTCGGACGGAAACACCGACGCATACGCGATAATAATAATGACCAGAGGCAGCGTGAACGCGCCTAGCATCAAGTTGCGGTAGATGACATGAATGACGATAAACGCGAACATGATCGCCATGCCCAGGAACGTCATGAACTCGTACATATTGCTTGTCGGGATATGGCCTCCGCCGTACCACCGGGTAAAGAAGAACGTCAGATGGGCCAGCCAGCCGAGCACGGCCAGACCGAAGGCGATTTTGCCCCAGCGGGCCGTATGGTCCTCCGGCTTGCGGTTGCTCCACTTTTTGCCGGCGACTGCGATCGCATAGCTGATGAAGGACGCGCAATACAGAAAAAAAGCAACGATAAATGCGTCACTGCTGAAATCCAACCACCATTTCAACGTACATTCCTCCTGTTATCGAGCGCCTTGGGCTCCACCGCGATCCCGGTTTTTCCCAGCGCCCCCGCAACGTCGGCTCTCAGGCCGTAGGTGTTCTTGTTCGTATGGCCTCCCAGCAGCAGCTTGCCGCCGTCGATCCGAAGCCATATCCGTCTATGCTGCCAGTAGAAGCCCATAATCAGTCCGATCATAGAGATCGCCGCGCCTACCCATACGTAGGGCATCGCCTTGTCCATCCGAATGTTCAGGAACGTCGTATAGGCGGAATATTCGATATTGTTCATCTGTCCGTCTACGATCGGATTCTCGACGGCGATGGAGAAGCGTCCCGTGCTGTCCCCGCGCTGCTTGAAGCTCTCGTTCAGAATCGTCTCGTAATATTGGCTCCTCTCGTTCGGCATCGGGAAGTAGATGTGCACCTCTCCCGTATCCTGAACGCCGGGACCCGTAATCCGAAAGACGAACGCCGGATTGTTCGGCTCGCGAGACTTCGTCATCGGCCGGGTCTGTTCGTCGAGGCCGAAGTCCGGGTAATAGTCGATCAATCTGAGCTCGTATTCGCCCACCCGGTAATCTCTCTCGGGCTGATCCATCCGCAGGTCGAAGCTGCCGATCGTTCCGGCGCCGGCATCCTTCAGCGTCGCATGCACGGATATAAAACGCACCCGCTCCTGAAAGCTGTTCTGGTAGACTTTCAGACCTTGGTGCGACAGAGCGCTATTCACGCGAATGTCGTGCTGCTTGACCTCCTCCAGCACCGGGGCGCGCGACGGGTCGTCGCATGCGTCGACACACTCGTACAGCCGTGCTTGCGTCTCGTACAGCTTGGCGACCTTCTTCCCCTTCTGGTTGCTGGCCAGTTCTTCGTCCGGATAATAGTCGACGGTGAACTTCTCGTTCTTTAAGTAATAGTTCGTGCCCGGAATTTGCCGCGTCTCTCCTTCGTAGAGAGCGAGGTACTGATCCATATGCCAAGCCGGAATGCTCCGGCCGAGCACCGCCAGCAGGAAGACGATCAGGCCGATATGATTGATGTAAGGCCCCCAGCGGCTGAAACGGTTTTTCTCCGCCAGCAGCGCGCCGTCCTCCTGCCAGACGCGATAGCGTTTGCGCTTCAGCTCGCGCCCGAAGCTTTCGAGCCATTGCCGCGCATCCTGCTGCAGCTCTCCGGAATAGACGACATGCTGACGGCCGATAAACTGCGGATGCTTGCGGATCTGCTGCTTGGAAAGCGCCCGGTACAGCGGCAAAACCCGGTCCAGGCTGCAGACGACCAGCGAAGTTCCGATCATGACGAGAAGCGCGATAAACCACCAGGATTCGTAGGTTCTCGACAATCCGAGCGCATGGTAAATGACGCCGAACGTGCCGTGGTTCTCTTTGTAGTACGCGGCAAATTCGGAGCGCTCCGTCAAGTTGATAAACGTATTTTCCTGCGGGAGGATCGTGCCGAATGCGGCTCCGATCAACGTAATGACGATCAAATAAACGGCAATCTTGACCGACGAAAAGAAATTCCATATCCGATCGACGAGCTGCGGATTCGCTTTCTGCGATCGGCGCGCAACCCCGTCGTATCTCATCTCCAGCAGCGCATCCTTGTCCTTCAGCAGCGCCTCGTCGAGCGGCTTGCCGCACGACTCGCACAGGACGGTTCCGACCGGATTTTGATGTCCGCACTCGCACTTGGTGTTTTGAAGCAACGGTTAATCCCCCTGACTGACGTCACGACTTCGTCTGAATGAGCCGTACGATCCGCTCCTCGATCTCTTCCTCCGTCAGCACTCCGCCGATAACGACCTCCTGAATTTCGCCGGTAGGCGCGATGAAGAACGTCGTCGGATACTGCTTAAGCCCGTACTGCCTTTCGGTTTTTTTGTCCTTGTCGAGCAAGATCGGGAAATGAACGCCGACCTGGCGAATGAAGCTTTCTGCGGTCAGCCTGTCCTCGCTCAGGTTAATGCCGACGAGCTCCAGCCCTTGGCCCTTCCATTTGTCGTACTGACTCTGCAGAGCCGGCATCTCGTTGCGGCACGGCGGACAGAACGTTCCCCAGAAATTAATGATGAGCGGCTTGCCTGCGTAATCCTTCATCTCGTGCACCTCGTTGTTCAGGTCTGCCAGCCGAAAATCCGGCGGCATGTCGCCCTTCGCAAGCACGACGCTTTTGGAGAACAACGAATTGCCGATCGCGTAGCCTCCGATCAGCAGCACGACGGCTAATATCACATATTGAATCGGTTTCCGATAACGTCCCATATTCCGTGAACACCACCTGTATTTCCGTTAATTCCATTGTATCGGATTGTTTGTCCGGCAGCAATCGACCCCTTCCAGTATACGTGGAAATTGCAAGAGCTTTGGCGAGTTTGTTTGTCAAAATTGGTACAATTGCCGCGCGCGTCCGCACGAGAAAAAAAACGACGCCGAGCCCGATCGATATCGAGTCGCGTCGTTCTTATGAAGGAGCGCCGCTGCGGTTCCCGCTGGCTAGCGGGGGTCGGGCATGACCGAATCCGCAATCTCGCGAAGCATTCCGAGCTCGTCCTCCGTCAGCTTGCGATGCTTGCCTCTCTGCAGATTGTTCAGGAACAATCCGCCGAAGGCTATGCGCTTGAGCCTTGTGACCGGATGGTGAATCGCGTCGAACATGCGGCGAACCTGGCGGTTGCGGCCTTCGTGGATCGTGATGGCGATGGTGGCGTACTTGCCGTCGGGGTCGATGTCGTGGTACTCCACCTCAGCGGGAGCGGTCATCCCGTCCTCCAGCTTGATGCCCTTGGCCAGCTTCTCGAGCGCGCTGCCATGAGGAACTCTCTCGACCGTCGCGTGATACGTTTTCGGAACGTGGTGGCTCGGATGCGTCAGCTTGTGGGCCAGATCCCCGTCGTTGGTCAGCAGCAGCAGCCCTTCCGAGTCGTAGTCGAGACGCCCGACCGGATACAGCCGCTCCTTCACGTCCTTCAAGTAATCGGTCACCACGCTGCGGCCTTTCGGATCCGAGACGCTGGTGATGACCCCTTTCGGTTTATTGAACATAATATACATTTTGGTCTCTTTCTTAATCGGCCTGCCCGACACCGCAATCGCGTCGACGGACGGGTCCGCTTTCGCTCCCAGCTCGGTCACGACCTTCCCGTTAACCGTTACTTTGCCGGCCGCGATCAGATCTTCGCACTTGCGCCGGGAAGCGACTCCCGCATTCGCGAGAACTTTCTGCAATCTTTCCTCCACGCTCTGTTCACCTCTACCCCATCATACCAATCCGAACAATAACCAGCAAGCGGCGACGGCGGCGAAAAAACCGACCAGATCGGAGAACAGCCCCACCTTGAGCGCATAGCGGGCATTGCGGATGCCGACTGCGCCGAAGTAGACGGTCAGCACGTACAGCGTCGTATCGGTGCTCCCTTGAATCGTCGAAGCCACTCTGGCGGCGAAAGAGTCCGGCCCCTGCTCCTTGATCAGATCGGAGACGAAGGCGAGCGATCCGGCTCCGGTGATCGGCCGGAGCAGCGCCAGCGGAAGCACGTCGCCCGGTATGCCGATCCATTCCAGCGCGGGCCGGATGGCGCCGACAAGAGCCTCCATCGCTCCCGAAGCTCTGAACATGCCGATCGCCGTCATCATGCCGACCAGGTGGGGAATGATGCCGATCGCCGTTCCGAAGCCGTCCTTGGCGCCGTCGATGAACGTTTCGTAGACCGGCACCTTGCGCAGCGAAGCATAGAGCGGAATAAAAGCGATAAGAGCGGGAATCGTCCAAGTCGAGACGATCTGAATCATCGAGAGCAATGCGCTCAGCCCCCTCCCGCAGACGCGGAGGGCGGACGGAGGGGCGAGCCCTCTCCCGCGCCGTTCCGGGCCTTATATGCGGGCGGAAGCTTGTTTCTGCTGCGATACCATCTGTCCGCCGCTATCGCCGCGCAGGTGGCGACGAGCGTCGCCAGCAGCGTCGGCGCCACAATGTCCGCCGGATGAACGGCGCCGAAGTTCATCCGAATGGCGATAATCGTCGTCGGCACAAGCGTAATGCTGGCCGTATTCAGCGCCAGCAGCGTGCACATCGCCGGCGTGGCGACGGTCGGCTCGGGATTCAGCTTCTGGAGCTCCTGCATCGCCTTGATGCCCATCGGCGTGGCCGCATTGCCCAGGCCGAGCAGATTCGCGCTCATATTGGACAGAATGTAGCCCATCGCCGGATGATCGCTCGGGACGTCGGGGAACAGCCTGCGGACGACGGGGGCCAGCAGATCCGATAGCTTGCGCACAAGTCCCGCCACTTCGGCGATTCTCATCAATCCCATCCAGAAGACGAGGATGCTGATCAAGCCGAGACAGACGGTTACGCCGGTTTGGGCGCCGCCGAAGGCCGCCTCCGCCACGGCCTCCATCTTGCCGTTGGCGGCGCCGTAGATGACGCTGAACACGATCATGCCCATCCATATCCAGTTCACCATCGCGACTCTCCTCCTTGCAGAAGCAGTGCTTTAACAGCCGTTCGGATGGCGGCGGCGAAGCCTGCCGACCGGCCGGGGCCAGACGAGGTCGGCCGATCGGCCTCGGAAGACGCCGTCCCGCCCTGCCAGGCTTGCCGTTCCCGCGCAGCGTCGGCGACGAGAGCGACGGCGCCGATCTGGCGGCCGTCGAGCACGAATCTGAGCTGCCCCCGATAGCCGAAGCGATAGTGAACCGACTCCGGCAGGAGCGGGGCGAGCCGGGTCTCCAGACGCTCCCTCTCGCCCTCGGCGAACGGATAAGCGAAGGAGCCCGCCGTTCTGTACGGATAGTCTTTCAGAGGCTCTCCAAGCTTAACGACGCTCGCAAGCGGATAACGGGCAAACCCGTAATCGAGCAGCTTGGCGTGATCGTTCCAATCGTCGCGGTCGTTGAGCGTAACGGCGACGAGCTGCTGCCCGCCCCGGGTCGCGGAGCTGACAAGCGTTCGCAGCGCCTGCTTCGTATAACCCGTCTTGACGCCGTCCGCCCCTTCGTACAGCCGCAGCATTTTATTTTTGTTCACCCATTTGTAATTCCAGGAGTCGTTTGGATTGGGCGCGGTCCGCACTTCCGTAGCGACGATTCTCTTGAATTCCGGGTTGTGCAGCGCATAGACGGTCAGCTTGGCCAGGTCGTTGGCGGAAGAATAGTGGCCGGGCTCGTCCAGTCCGTGCGGATTCCTGAATTGGCTGTTCTCCAGCCCCAGCTCCTCCGCTTTCCGATTCATCAGATACGCGAAGCCTTCGACCGAGCCCCCGACGTGCTCGGCGATCGCCGTCGCGGCGTCGTTGCCGGATCGCAGCATGAGGCCGTACAGCGCGTTGCGCAGCGTAATTTCCTCTCCGGCTTTCAAGTACAGCGAAGACCCTTCCTTCCCGGCCGCCTGCCGGCTGACCTTCAGGGTGCCGTCCAGATCCCCCTGCTCGATCGCCACGATGGCCGTCATAATCTTCGTCAGGCTGGCGATCTTCATCGGCTCGTCGCCGCGCTGACTGTATAGAATCCGCCCCGACGCGACGTCGGCCAGCGCCGCCGCCTTGGCCTGGTTCGCGGGCGGAGCCGGAGCCCGCGCGGCCATCGCGGCCGTCTCCGCGCCTGCCGGCCCCGGCGCGGACGCCAAGGCCAGGCTGACGAACAGAACACAGACAGGACGAACAGGGTTACGAAACAACCGGTGCTGCATGCCGATCCTCCTCGGTCTAGACGATCGGGCGCCGCCGATGTGGCGCGGCGCTCTCTGACTCCATTTTATGTCTGCATGTCCCAAAGTATGTGAAGGGAGTTGTCCGCGCACGAATAACGCGCGCCGAAGCATCGGCGCGCGTGGCGGTAGGCGTCTCGACTACATGAGCGAGGAATCGTTCGAGCTTTTCGTTTCGACCGTTCGAATCGTCTCCGTCGTGTTCGGATTGCGCATGAAGGCGGTCTTCAGCTTGTCGACCCATTCCGGCGCGGCGTCGATCAGCCGCTCCAACAGATGCGTCTGATTGTCAAGCGGTACGACTTTGACGCCATGCGACCCAACGACGAGAAAGGCGATCGGGGTAATCGATACGCCGCCGCCGCTGCCGCCGCCGAACGGCAAAGCCACCGACGCGTTATGGCCGTCTTGACCGCCCGCGTGGGAATGCCCGGAGTCGCCGGACGCTTCGTCCATCGCGGCAAATTCGCTTCCTCCCGCCGCAAAGCCGAAGCCGACCTTGGAAATCGGCAGAATGACGCTGCCGTCAGGCGTCTGCACCGGTTCTCCGACAATCGTATTGACGTCAACCATATCCTTGATATTTTCCATAGCGGTTTGCATTAAGCCGTTAATCGGATGCTGGGACATCTTCAACTCCTCCTTTCGTGTACCTAATTTGCCCGAAACCCGGCCGCCTTTATGCGTCGCGGGGCGATCTCTCCTCTGCCAGGCCGGTCAGCTTACCCCTTCGTTGGGCGGAGCCAGCCAGCTTCGCCACGCTTTGATCGCTTTGCCGATGCGGATCGTTCTCGTCCCCAGCTTAAGCATGGCCCAGATCAGCGTTCCAAGCCGGATGCGAAAATCCGCCTCCCAGACAGCGGTGAATTCGGAATCGGAATAGTTCGGCTTTACCTCGCCATGCGGGGACGTGCGGAAAGAAATCCAATGGCTCGCCATTCCGGTGGCGCAGCCGGACACGGTCCACAGCAGTCCGGAGGCGACGGCCGTCGACGCCGCGTCTCCAGTGCCCACGCGAAAATCGAGCCTCCATCGCGTACATTCCACCTTTTTCAGCGTACGTCTCGCCCACTGCTTGAACCGCTTGGTCGATCCGAGCACCGACTTGTAGGCCCTTATGTAGCGCCGCACCGTTCGCCTGCCGAGCGAACGGCTGAACCGGTTCGACTTTTCCCGACCGGCCAGCCCGCCTTCCCTCCGCTCGCGATACACGACGTTCCAGCTTCGGATGAAGATGGAAGGCATCAGGATCTGATAGTGAAACAGGCCGAACAAAGCCCGAACGATGATCACCAGCTGATCCAATCTGCCGCTGCGCGAGTAGCGGATGCGAATTTTGACTCGCGACATCCAGGCGGCGGCCAATGCCGCCGCGACGACCGCCGAAGCGATCCAATGCCAGAAGGCCATACCTCCCCCGCCTTTCCATAGGGGTAGTATGACCTTCTGGCTATCGTTCATTCCATATTCGCCAAGCTTATGAGTCCGTATCCAATTGCCGGTCCAAATCTTCCAGGGAAAGCTGCCTGCCCTCGATTCGGTCGAACAGCAGCTTCGTTCGTTCTTCCAGCTCGTCGTCGCCGTCCGCCAGGGTCGGCTCGGGCAAGCTTTGGATGCTCGGCAGGCCGAAATAGTCGAGGAACGCCTTCGTCGTGCCGTACAGAATCGGTCTTCCGAGCGCCTCCGCCCTGCCCTTCTCTTCGATCAGATCCTTGTTGACGAGATGATGGATCGGCCGGTCTGCCTTCACTCCCCGGATCTCCTCGATCTCGATTCGGGTTATCGGCTGCTTGTAAGCGATAATGGCCAGCGTCTCAAGGGCGGCTTGCGACAGCGTCGAACGGGAAGGTGAATACGCCAGCTTCTCGAAGAAAGGCGCGTGTTCGATGACGGTCGTCAGCCGGTAGCCTCCGGCCACCTCGGCAATGCGAAGGCCGCGGTTTTTTTTGACGAACTCCTTCTGCAGATCCTTCAGGACGTCCTTGACGACCTCCACGTCCGTCTCGACCACTTCCGCAGCCGTCTTCGCGCTGATGCCCTCGTCTCCGGAGACGAACAGCAGACCTTCAAGTACCGATTTCAATGTCGAGTAATCCATCGTTATCCTCTCTCCCCGTCCACGACAACACGATTTCATCGAACAGTGCGTTCTGATGGCAGGAAATCCATTTTCGCTTCATCAGCTCGAGAATCGCCAGGAACGTGACGACGATCTCCTCGCGATCGTCCTCCTCCCGAAGCAGCTGGGAAAACAGCAGCTTCCCTTCGCCGGACCGGCTCTTGAGCGTATCGATAATATCGAGAATCCGGTCCTTGACCGAAATCTCGTCCTTGCGAATCGAAGACACCCGGGTTCTCCCGGCCAGCCTTCTCATCGCTTTCTGAAAAGCGCTCACCAGATCGTTCACGTGCAAGCCTTCCACAGGGTTGGTCCGGATCGCCTTCTCGTAAGGCGTCAGATCCGCGGGCTCCCGCGTGTACACCTGGCTTCGATCCCATTCCTTCTCCCTAAGCTGCCCGGCTACCGACTTGAACTTGCGGTACTCGATCAGCCTGCGGATCAGCTCCTCGCGCGGATCGAGCTCCTCGTCCTCCTCGACCGTCATCAGCCAAGGCTCGTCGGTTACCGGAGGCTTCGGCAGCAGCTGCCTGCTCTTCATGGAGAGCAGCGTCGCCGCCATGACGAGAAACTCGCTCGTAATGTCAAGCTCGAGCTCCTGCATCGCCGCCAAATATTCCATATATTGATCGGTAATGTCGCTGATCGAAATGTCCTGGATGTCGATTTCCGCCTTGTCGATCAGGTGGAGCAGCAAATCGAGCGGACCTTCGAACGTCTCCAGCTTGTACAGCATTGCCACGAGGGCTTCTCCTCCTGCCTGCTCGCATCTTCCCGGCGTCTCTAGAATGAAATCTTATCAGCCGGAGATCGCCCGCGTCAAATTCGCCATCTCGATCGCCGTCGTCGCGGCGTCCCAGCCTTTATTGCCGGCTTTCGTGCCCGCGCGCTCCACCGCCTGCTCGATGCTGTCGGTCGTCAGGACGCCGAAGATCGTCGGCACGCCCGTCTTCAGCGAAATGGCGGCGACGCCCTTGGCCACTTCGCTGCAGACGTAGTCGAAATGCGGAGTGGAGCCGCGAATGACGGCGCCGAGCGTAATGACCGCGTCGTATTTCCCGCTTTCGGCCAGCTTCTGGGCGATCAGCGGAATTTCGAAAGCGCCGGGAACCCAGGCGATCTCGATCTCTCCGTCCTCCGCGCCGTGGCGCTTCAGCGCGTCGAGCGCTCCTCCGAGCAGCTTGGACGAGATAAACTCGTTAAACCTTCCGACGACGATCGCGTATTTTAATCCTTTGGATACGAGTTGACCTTCATATACGATAGACATGTACGTTCATCCTCTCAAATCATATAGTGTAGTCGGGATTGTCCTGGAACGACAGCAGGTGGCCTAGCTTCGCTTTTTTGGCATGCAGGTACCGGGTGTTGTCTTCGTTCTCCTGCATCTGGATCGGGACGCGCTCGACGACGTTCAGGCCGTAGCCCTCCAGCCCTTTAATCTTGCGCGGGTTGTTCGTCAGCAAGCGAATGTCGCGAATGCCGAGGTCCTTCAAGATTTGCGCCCCGATGCCGTAGTCCCGGAGATCGGGCGCGAACCCTAATCGAATATTCGCGTCCACCGTGTCCAATCCCTGCTCCTGCAGCTCGTAAGCGCGCAGTTTGTTGATCAGGCCGATGCCCCGCCCCTCCTGGCGCATATACAGAAGCACGCCGCTGCCGGCTTCGTCGATCTGCCTGAGCGCAGCTTCCAGCTGCGGTCCGCAATCGCAGCGGTGAGAGTGGAACACGTCTCCCGTCAGACATTCCGAGTGAACGCGCACGAGCACCGGCTTGGTGCCGTCCAGCTCTCCTTTGACGAAGGCGACATGCTCTTTCTGATCGACCTCGTTCGTGTAGGCGATCGCCTGGAACGTGCCGAAATCGGTCGGCAGGCGGACGGACACCTCCCGCTTGACGAGCTTCTCCTTCTCGTTGCGGTAATGAATCAAGTCCTTGATCGTAATCAGCTTCAAGCCGCGCTCCCGGGCGAACGTCTGAAGATCGGGCAGTCTCGCCATCGTGCCGTCTTCCTTGATCACCTCGCAGATGACGGCGGCCGGCGCGGAGCCGCTCATTCTGGCCAGATCGATCGCCGCCTCGGTATGTCCGGCCCGCCGGAGCACGCCTCCGTCCTTCGCGATCAGCGGGAAAATGTGGCCCGGACGGCGGAAGTCGCTCGGCCTGGCTGCCGGGTCGATAAGCGCCTGCACCGTCAGAGAGCGCTCGTGAGCCGATATGCCCGTCGTCGTCGATACGTGGTCGACCGATACGGTAAACGCCGTGCCGTGATAATCCGTATTGTGATTGACCATCGGCGGCAAGTCAAGCGCCTCGGCCCTCTCCTGCGTAATCGGAACGCAGAGCAGTCCTCTGGCTTCCTTGATCATGAAGTTGATGACCTCCGGCGTCGCCTTGTCGGCCAGTGCGATCAGATCTCCTTCGTTCTCCCTGTCTTCGTCGTCGACGACGACGACGACTTTGCCCTGCTTCAAATCTTCGATCGCGTCCTCGATTCGGTCGAATAGCTGCTGTTCCATCGTGATGGCCCCCTTCACATAAATCCGTTGTCTCTTAAGATCGATTCGGTCAGCCCGCCCGCTCGGCGGGCGGATGGCGCCTGATCGCGCAAGCCGAGCAGGTGCTCGACGTATTTGCCGAGAATGTCGCATTCGATATTCAAGCTGGCGCCGGGCTGCTTGTGCTGCAGCACCGTTTCGCGCAAGGTGTGGGGAATAATCGATACCGTGATTAGGCCGCTGCCGCGATCCGCCGAGACGACCGTCAAGCTGATGCCGTCCAGCGTAATCGAGCCTTGCGGAATGACATAACGGAGAAGGGCGGGATCGTCGGGCTCGACGGCAAACACGACGGCGTTGGCCTCGTTCGTTCGAGTCCGGATCGTTCCCGTGCCGTCCACATGTCCCTGCACCAGATGGCCGCCGAAGCGACCGCCGGCCTGCATCGCCCGCTCCAGATTCAATGGAGCTCCCGGCTTCAGCTCGCGCAGATTCGTATGGCGGTACGTTTCCGGCATGACGTCCACCGCGAAGCCGCCGCGGTCGAACTCGACCACGGTCAGGCATACGCCGTTCACCGCGATGCTGTCTCCCCGCTTGACGTCCTCCAGCACCTTGGACGCCGAGATGCCGAGGATCATCGCTTCCCCTTGGCGCTGCACCGAGCGCAGAATGCCCATTTCTTCAATAAGTCCCGTAAACATTAGCCTTCCTCCTTGCCGGCGCGGACCGGCGACTCCGCCGCTCCCGGCGGGTCTTCAGGCCGCCGTTCGGGATAGCCGGTCACGCACCAGTCGTCGCCGTAGCTTTGCGTCGATACGCAGGTGAGACGCAGCGCCGCAGACATCTCGCTCGGGCCGGCATGCGAGAAGGCGGCCGGCGCTCCTTCCCCGCCGACGATAATCGGGGCGTAGAACAGCATCATTTTATCGACGAGATCCGCTTCCAGCATCGCGCCGTTCAGCACGCCTCCGCCCTCGAGCAGCACGGAGCCGATGCCCTTCTGACCGAGAGCCCGCATCGCCGCCGGGAGATCGACGCGCTCGCCGTCTCCGCAGCGCAGCACCTCTGCGCCTAGCCTTCTGAGGCGCTCGGCCTTGCTCTCGTCCGCCCGGAGCGTCGTCAGAACGATGGTCGGGGCCGCGTCGTTCAGCACTCTTGCCGTCTCGGGAAGGCTCAGCCGCGAATCGACGACGATGCGGGCCGGGTGCAGCGCCGGTACGCTCAGCCGGGTCGTCAGCTCCGGATCGTCAGCCAGCACCGTCTGCAGACCGACCATAATGCCGCTATGGCGGTGACGCAGCGTATGCACCGCTTCCCGGGCTTCCGAACCGGTGATCCAGCGGCTGTGGCCGGTGCGCGTAGCGATCCGCCCGTCGAGGCTGAGCGCCGTCTTCAGCGTAACGAACGGCAGGCCGGTGCGGATATACTTGTTGAACGCCTCGTTCAGCCGGACGGCCTCCGGCTCCAGCAAGCCGGTCGACACCTCGACGCCCGCTTCCCTCAGTCTGGCGATGCCCCGGCCGGCGACGAGCGGGTTCGGATCGACCGCAGCGACGACGACGCGGGACACGCCCTCCCGGATGAGCCGCTCGCAGCAGGGCGGCGTCTGGCCGTAATGGCTGCACGGTTCAAGCGTCACGTAGGCGGTCGCCCCGCGCGCCCGCTCGCCGGCCATGTCAAGCGCGTGCACCTCCGCGTGGCCTTCGCCGCGCTTCAAGTGCGCTCCCATGCCGACGATCCGGCCGTCTTTCACAAGGACGCAGCCGACGACCGGGTTCACGCCGGTTTGTCCGGAAGCTCCGCCGGCCATATTCAAGGCGAGCCGCATATAGTATTCGTCATTCAGAATTTCCATCCGTCTCCTCCTCTCCTGCCGTCGAACAGACAAAAAGCCCCCGGGCGATAGTCATCCCGGGGGCGGTAAATGCACAGCGATAAACAGGCCTTCAGGTCATGTCCCGAAAAGCATGGGGAAACAGCAGCTTCGTCAAAGCGCAGGCAAGCATACTGAAACAGCCCGTCGCAGGCGCAGATTTTCTCACTGTTTTGTGAAAAAAAGAACAACTAAGCCCGGCAAACGCCGGAATGTCCGTCATCCCGCAGTTGCGACGCTTTCCATGGACACGGCTCGGCCGCTGTGCTTCCTTCTCCCATCCAGACTGTTACTGTCGGTCCCGGAATTTCACCGGGTCCACCGCAAAGCTGCCGCCGGTTCGACCGGTAGAAGCGATGACGGGTCACGGACTGACGGCGGCGCAATCGGCTTCGATGCGATCGATGGCCGAGACGCTGCCGATCACCGTCGGTGGGGAATTGCGCCCCGCCCCGAAGGATAAGCAACTTGAGTTGGCGGTGGATCCACCAACGTTGATTGGAATAGTACCACTAGATCCGAAAAAAAGCAAGGATTATCCTTTTATTCACGCAGACACCGCGCCCCGGATTCGGAACGCGGTGCGGAAGCGCGAGGCTTACTTGGCGACGGCCGGCTTCTGCAGGCGACGAGGAATGACGTCGTTGCCGACGATATTCTCGTACGACTCGCGGGCTACGACCAGATCCGCCTGACCGTCCTTAACGAAGACGACCGCCGGCCGGCGAATGCGATTGTAGTTGCTCGCCATGGCGTAGTTATAGGCTCCGGTGCAGAACACGGCAAGCAGATCGCCGGACCGGACCGCAGGCAGATTCAAATCCCAGATCAGCATGTCGCCGCTCTCGCAGCACTTGCCGGCGACGGAGACGACTTCCTCTGCCGTGTCGTTCGCGCGGTTGGCGAGAATCGCCTCGTACTTGGATTCGTACAGAGCCGGCCGCGGGTTGTCGGTCATGCCGCCGTCCACTGCGATATATTTGCGCACGCCGGGAATGTCTTTGCTTGTCCCGACCGTGTAGAGCGTCGTACCTGCGTCACCGACGATGCTGCGGCCGGGCTCGATCCAGACTTCCGGAAGCGGGAAGCTCGCCTTCTCGCAGGTCGTGCGGACCGCGTCGGCGATCGCCTGCACGTAGGTGCCGAGCGGCAGCGGCTGGTCTCCCTCGACATAGCGGATGCCGAAGCCTCCGCCGAGGTTCAGAACCGTGAACGTATGGTTCAGCCTGTCGCGGATCTCGACCGCGAAGGCCGACACTTTCTCGACCGCCATCCGGAAGCCTTCGACCTCGAAAATCTGCGATCCGATATGGGAGTGAACGCCGAGAACTTGAAGATTCGGCAAGGAGATCGCCGTTTCGATCGCCCGGAACGCCGTGCCGTTGCCCAGGTCGAAGCCGAATTTGGAATCCTGCTGACCCGTCGAAATATAGTCGTGCGTATGGGCCTCGACTCCCGGCGTAATGCGCAGCAGCACGTTCACGCGCTTGCCCTGCTCTCCGGCCAAGGCGTTCAGCAGATGAAGCTCGTTAAAATTGTCGACGACGAAGCAGCCGATGTTCGCCTCCAGCGCCATCAGAATTTCTTCGGGCGTCTTGTTGTTGCCGTGGAAATGAATGCGCTCGGCCGGGAAGCCCGCCTGCAGCGCCGTGTACAGCTCGCCGTCGGAGACGACGTCCAGACTCATGCCCTCTTCCTCCGCCACGCGGCACATCGCCATCACGCAAAACGCCTTGGAGGCGTAAGCGACCTGGTGGCGAAGCCCTGTCGAGCGGAACGCCTCCATAAATTCGCGGGCGCGCCGGCGTACCAGCTCCTCGTCCACGATATAAAGCGGAGTGCCGAACTGCTTCGCCAAATCCGTAACGTCGCAGCCTCCGATCTCAAGATGACCTTTGCTATTTATGGTGCTCGTACCATGCAAGAACATAACCATTTTCCCCTTTGGCGAATATTCCGGGCTCGCGCTCATTCGACTCCCCCGGTTGTTTGCACTTTAACAAACAGTATAACGGAAAACGGGGCAAGGGGATATGGAGGATTTGCCACAACATTTGCATTAACCTTCAAGATCGGAGGCAAAACGGGAGGCGGCGTTCCCTTCCCTTCGGTCGGCGCGATCGTCAGACCGGCTGCTTGCGGTTTTTCTTCGTCCGGAAGATCGACAGCCGCTTCTTGTTCGCGGAGAGCGGCATTCGGAACAGAATGCTGCGGAACGCGGCGGCGTTAAAGGGCAGGAACGGCCACAGGTACGGAGAATTGAACGACCTCTTAAACGTCAGGAACAGCAGGACGGCCGTCGACAGCACGACGAATCCGATCTCCTGGAAGAAGAAGACGGCGATCAGCAAGCCCAGTCGGACGACCCGGTTCGCCAGTCCCAGCTCGTAGCTCGGCGTCGCGAACATGCCGATCGCCGACACGGACATGTACAGGATCACTTCGTTAATGAACAGCCCGGTCTTGACCGCGATTTCTCCGATCAGAATGGCCGACAGCAGCGTCATGGCCGTCACGAGCGGCGCCGGCGTATGCACGGCCGCGAGCCGGAGCAGGTCGACGCCGATCTCGGCGACGACAAACTGCAGAATAAGCG
This sequence comes from Cohnella hongkongensis, assembly GCF_042654645.1. Taxonomy (NCBI): domain Bacteria; kingdom Bacillati; phylum Bacillota; class Bacilli; order Caryophanales; family Paenibacillaceae; genus Cohnella; species Cohnella hongkongensis. Next base: position 82,418 of record NZ_JBHSEP010000008.1, read on the forward strand.
GAATGTCTCCCGACTGGTCGGTTCCGACAAACCAGAGCCAGGCGGGACGCAGGGCGGGGTTCTCGTTGTACAGAAACCACAGCGGCATCAGAACGAGGGAAGCGAGAATGCCTACATACCTTACCCATCTCATATAGGAGCCCATAAACGGATTTTGGCGGTTCTCCTCGGCGTGCTGGACCAGGTCAAAATAGGTCGTCGGCAGCAAAATGGCGCTCGGAGACGTGTCGACGAGAATGGTGACGCTGCCGTCCAGCAGCTGCGCCGCGACGACGTCGGGGCGCTCCGTATATCTAACGGTGGGAAACGGACTCCAGCCGTTGCTCACCGTCATTTCCTCCAGCTGCTTGTCGGCCAGCGGAAGGCCGTCGATATCGATCGCCCGGATTTTGTCCCGAATCGACTCTACCAGCTCCGCGTTCGCGATGTCGTCGATGTACCCGACGCAGACATCGGTCTGCGTACGGCGGCCGACCTTCATTATCTCGAAGCGCAGGTTCGGATCGCGCAGCCGGCGCCGGACGAGCGCAACGTTCGTCAGCAGCGTCTCGGTAAAGCCGTCCTGGCTTCCTCTCACCACCTTTTCCAGCGACGGCTGCTCCGGGTTTCTCGCCGGAAAAGATTTCGCATCGATCATCAGAGCGGCGGGCTGCCCGTCGACGTACAAAGCGGTATTGCCGATCAGCACCTCGTCGATCATCTGCGGAAACGAAGTCGTCTTCTTAATCTGCACCGCAGGGACGTAGCATTCCAGAAAAGACTGCAAAGCGTCGGAGTCGATCAGACTGTCAGGGTCCAGATAGGTCAGTCTTTTAATGATTTCGGTTAACGAAGCGTCCTTGGCGAACACGCTGAGAAACAGCATTGCCGCCTTCCGGCCGCCGAACGTCATCTCCCGCACTTGAACCTCGAAGCTCTTATCCAGCCCGATCGCGGCGGTCAGCAGCTCCTTCCACCGCTCCAGATCGTCGGGAATGTCCTGCTGCGACTTGCGGGCCGTCTCCGAAGCGGACGGCTTGATCAGCTCCTTCCTCTCCTTCGAACGTCCCTCCGGCCTCCTCCCGCCTCCATCCGAGCGGTCTCGCGCGCGGCGCTCCCCGCTTTCTCTCTCTTCGTCCAGATGTTCCGACAAATCTCTGGGCCGGCTTGCAGGCTCCAACTCCATGCTGCCGTGTTCGGTCGTTTCCATCACGTTCACGCTCCTTACGGCTGAAGCCATAGCCAGTCGACGAGGGAACCCGTCACCTTGCCCAGCACAATGGCCATCAGCAGCGGAAGTAAGTAGGGTTTAAGCTTAAGTCTCTTGGCGACGATGGGAATCACGTTCAGCACCTCCGTCAGCGCGGCCGCGAACATGCCGACGAACAGGCCCTGAAAGGCTGCCGGGACGAGCAGGAATCGGGCTGACAGACGGAAGGTCCAGTCGAACAGGTCCGCGCAGATCCAGTACAGCGAACCGATCAGGATGGCGGATTCGAATACGGCGGAACGGCGGTATGCCCTTGTCAGCTGCACCAGCCTGGGGATCAGGTCCAGCACGATCAGCAGCGCGACGAAGGCGCTCCCGACGGTGAAGCCTCCAGCCAGGCTTACGGCGCCGAGCAGCAAGCTCCGGAGGCCGTCAGCCACCTTCGTTTCCCGCCCTCTCCTCGTGCTTTTTGCGATACTCCTCGGTAATGACATAGTGGTTTACGTTTTCCTGATACATGAACATCTCCACCTCCAGCGGATTGGGCTCGTCGTTCAGCCGCTTGCGCAGGAGCCGGTTAAAGAACAGCAGCATGCCCATTCCGACTCCGATCGAATAGGGAATCTGGAACAGCCAGGGATGGGCGCCCTCCTTCCCGGTAATCAATTCGGTCACTCTGCGCTGTACGGCCGGCATGTTCACGTCGGCATGGAAGTTCATCATCGCCATCCCCGATCCGAAGAACAGCAGCAGCCAAGCGAGCGTCAGCACGACTCTGCGCGGCTTGACGCTCCCTCCCGGCGAAATCTCCAGCAGCACGTGAGGCTCCCCGAACGTCTCGATGACCATGCCCGGCTCCGCTTTCCGTATCGCCTGGACGACCTGAAGCATGTCGATCAGCAGCAGATTGCCGTCTCCGGAGCTCACCTTGTGCAGAGGAAGCTTCTCCAGTCGGCTCTGCTGCGCCGGCTCCGCCACGAGCCTTGCGACGTCGCCCAGCCGGACGACGGCCCCCGGACGAACGACGGCTCTTCTGCGCATGCGGACATAGACGACACTGGACTCCTCTTCGGAACGACCCATCGCAACCCCCTCCCGGTCGGCATTTCGCTTAGTATGGAATGGAAAAGCTCCGCTTAACCGCATTTCCGGAAAAAAGAAGAGGCGCGCGACGGATGCCGGCGCGCGCCTCTTCTCGATCGATCGGCTCTATAGGGGGCCTATTGGGCGATCTGATCTTTAATGTTCTGCAATATTTTTTTCTCCAGCCGACTCACTTGAACTTGAGAGATGCCCAGCCTTCCGGCCACTTCGGACTGAGTCTGATCGCGAAAGTACCGCAAGTAGATGATCAGCCTCTCCCGTTCGCTCAGCCCCTGAATCGCCTCCGTCAACGCCAGCTTGTCGAACCAGCGCTCCTGGGACTCGTCGGCGATCTGGTCCATCAGCGTAATCGGATCTCCGTCGTTCTCGAACACTGTCTCGTGAATGGACGTCGGCGGCTTGTTCGCTTCCTGGGCGAATACGATTTCCTCCGGCGTTACGCCAAGCTCCTCGGCCACTTCCCCGATCGTCGGAGCCCGTCCGTATCTCTTCGACAGCTCGTCCTTCACCTTGCGGACGCGATTGGCCATTTCCTTCAACGATCGGCTTACCTTAAGCGTCCCGTCGTCCCTTAGAAATCTCTGAATTTCCCCGATAATCATCGGGACGGCATAGGTCGAGAATTTCACGTCGTAGGACAGATCGAACTTGTCCACCGATTTCAGAAGCCCGATGCAGCCGATCTGAAACAGGTCGTCGCTGTCGTAGCCGCGATTGGCGAACCGCTGAACGACGGACCACACCAAACGAATATTGCTATTGACGAGCGTATCCCGCGCGGTCGTATCTCCGGATTGACTCAGCGCAATGAGGCGCTTAACCTCGCTGTCATCCAAGTATGCCGGCGGGGACGATCGTTTCCATTCCGCTTCCATGCCTCCAACCCCTGCCGCACGGTTTTAGTTAAACAACGCCTTTTTCGACTCGATCCGCTTTTTCATCCGGAGAGACGTGCCGCCCGCTTCCGAGCTGACGACATCGAATTCGTCCATAAAGTTTTCCATGATCGTAAAGCCCATGCCCGAACGCTCAAGCTCGGGACGGGACGTGTAGAGCGGCTGTCTGGCCAGATCCAGATCCTCGATGCCCTTGCCCTCGTCGGCGACCGACAGCGAGACCGTGTCTCCGTCGATCTCCGCCTCTACCGTGACGATGCCGTCCGTTCTTCCTTCGTAGCCGTGAATAATCGCATTGGTGACCGCCTCCGATACGACCGTCTTAATCTCGTCCAGCTGCTCGAGCGTCGGATCGAGCTGGGAGACGAAAGCGGCGACGGCGACTCTGGCGAACGACTCGTTCTCGGAACGGCTGGCGAACGAAAGCTTCATATGGTTATGCCCGCTCATGAGACGACCTCCAGACCGGCGACCGCCGAACGCTCCGTATCGTAGAACGTTAAAATTTTGAACAGCCCCGACAGCTCGAACAACCGGTTGACGCTCGGCTGAATGTCGCACACGACCATCTTGCCTCCGCGGCTCTTGATCAGCTTGTAGCGACCGAGAATGACGCCGAGTCCCGAGCTGTCCATAAATTGCAGATTCTTCAGGCTAAGAACGACGTGATCGCACCGTCCGCGAAGGATGGCATCCTCCATCTTGAAGCGGACGACATCCGCGGTGTGATGATCCAGTTCCCCTCTCAAGCGAACGATCAAGATGTTGCGCTGCTGCTCCAGCTCGACCTGTAAGCTCATGTTCATTTCCCCTTCCCCATAACCTGCTTGCCTCGTCACCAATTCTACGAAGCGCTCTCCCATTCCTGCCCGACGACAAAACTAGAAGCCAGCCCTCCCGATTCGACAGAGCGCGCGAAAGAGGCGGCGACGCTCTCTACGTCGTGCCGCCTTCCTCCGGGTTCAATCCGAATCCGAGAAGAACAGATGTCCTGTCGTTCTTCGCAGCAGCGCCCACCAGCCCGCGCGCTCGACCGCAACCGGCGATTCCACCGGAAACTCGGTTACTACGTCGCCGCCCCGGTAGACGACCAGCCTGCCGACCCGCTGTCCGATCTCGACCGGCGCCTTCACGTTCGGCTCGAGCACAAGCTCGTGCCGTATGCCCTGCCCGGCGTCGCCCTTCTTCAGCAGAACGCTGTACGAATGCTTCGCCGTCAGCGGAACTTTCGCGATCTTGCCTTTCTCCACCGACAGCGTGCCGATCGGATCGCCTTTTTTGTAGATCGGAACGTTCGTGTACTGGGCGAACGCATAGTCGAACAGATGCGACACTTCCGCATTGCGCGTCTTCGTGTTCGGCTCGCCCATCACGACGGCGATCAGACGCAGATTGTCGCGCCTGGCCGTCGCGGACAGACAGAACTTCGCCTCGCTCGTATACCCCGTCTTCAGCCCGTCCGCCCCGCTGTAGAAACGGACAAGCTTGTTCGTGTTCACAAGCCAGAACGGTTTAGGACTGCCTTTGCGCAAGTAATCCTGGTACAACCCCGTATATTTCGTAATGGCGTCGTATTTGAGCAGTTCCCGCGACATTAACGCGATATCCCGCGCCGAAGAAACATGGCCCTCTGCCGGCAGACCGTTGCAGTTGACGAACTTCGTATTTTTCATTCCGAGCTCGGCGGCCTTCTCGTTCATCATCGCCACGAACTGCTGCTCGCTCCCGCCCAGCTTCTCGGCGAGCGCCACGGAGGCGTCGTTGCCGGAAGCGAGAGCGACCCCCTTCAGCATCTCCTCCACGGTCATCTCTTCTCCGGGCTCCAGGAAGATTTGCGATCCGCCCATCGAGGCGGCGTACTCGCTCGTCGTCACCTTGTCCGTCAGCTTCAGCCTTCCTTCGTCGATCGCTTCCATAACGAGCAGCATCGTCATAATCTTCGTGATGCTGGCAGGGGGCAGAGCTAACGTGCTGTTTTTCTCGTAGATGACCGTGCCGCTGTCCGCATCCATCAGAATCGCGGATTTGGCGCTGGCGGCCAGATCCGTGGCCGGCGGCTGGACCGACGGCTCCTTGGCCGCAGCCGCGGGCGGCGCGATCAAGGCAGCCGTCAAGAGCCCGGCAAGCAGCCAGGCGTAAGGCCGTTTGTTGGACGGTGTTCGTGTCTCTTTACAAGCCAAAAGTGGCTCCCCCTCCTGAAGGCCGTTTGTCGGCCTATGATTTCTTCCCCTTAGTCTGTCCTTCGGGGAAGAAATATATTCCATCCGGTCAGCCCGTTCTCCGCCGAGAGTTAACTGATTCGGATACGCTGTACAGTTTTTGTTCAGCCGGATCATTTATGATTTTATAGTCGGGGGCATCTCCCTGTTAGAACGCGCAAGCTTAACGATAAAGCACTTGCAACGCCAGGAGGACGTGAATGAAAAAAATAGCCTACGCTTTGATCGCCGCCGGGCTTATTCTGGTCGCCTTCCCCTTCGTCCGCGAATATGTCGATGACCGGGAGCAGAAGCGGCTGCTAAGCGAAATGGAAAGGTCGTTGTCTACCGTCGATCCGACGCGCTCATACGCCTTGCAGCAGGAATTCGTTCAGCTTTCCGAAGTGCTCGATCGAGGAATCGAAGGACCCGTCGAGTCCAATGCGCCCGATGAAGAATCGGTGCCTATGGACGACAAGACGATCGCCATCATTCAGATTGACAAAATCGATCTGAAGCTGCCGATTCTGGCGGGAGCGACGCAGAAAAATATGAAAGTCGGCGCCGCTCATATGACGGAGACGGCCCCGCTCGGCGAGGTCGGCAATGCGGCGGTCGCCGCCCACCGCGCAAGAACGAAGGGGCGAATGTTTAACCGGCTTGACGAGATGGAGATCGGAGATCGAATCGATATTCGGCTGAGGGACAGGAGCATCGCCTACCGCGTGACGGACATCAAAGTCGTCGTTCCGACCGATCTCTCCGTACTGAACGCGGACGGAAACAAAGCGATTCTGACCTTGATTACGTGCGACCCGCTCGTTAATCCTACGCATCGGCTCATCGTCCACGCCGAGCTTATCGAAGAGGATGCTTGAGAACGCCCGCAACAATGCAAAACAGGCCGGAATCGATGACGATTCCGGCCTGTTTCTTCTGAAAATCTAATAATATTTGATTGCCGTATAGTCGCTTCCCTTTTTGGCGAACGCTGCGTTTTTCTTGTTTTTGCCAAGGCCTGCGTCCACTGTCGTGTCCACGACGACCCACTTGCCGTTCAGATAGACTTCGTTCCATGCATGGTATTCCGCCACATGCGTCGAAGTTCCCATCGCCAGCTTGGTCGGGATGCCCGCGCTGCGCAGCATTGCCGCGTACAAAGTCGCATACCCGTAACAGATCGCTTGTCCCGATGCCAGCGTCTCGTCTATATCCGGCAAGTAGTCCGCAGTGACCTTGCGCGCCAGTTCCTTATCGTAGCTCACATTTTGAACGATATATTCGTAGACCGCTTTGGCCTTCTCTTCGTCGGTGGTTGCGTTGCGAGTCAATTCCTTCGCTTTGGCAAGCGCCTCCTCCGCGTCCTTCCAACCGATATTTTGAGTGGAATTCAGATAAACATCGGTCGTTCTCGCAACGGCGACGTCGATCTTCTCCGAGGAAAGGACGCGGTACTTCGTACCGGATACGTTCTCCAGCACGGCAACCTCGTATTGCCCGTTCCCCATCTGCAGCGGCAGCCAAGTCGTCTGTCCTTTCGCCTCTGGGGTCAGCGTATAGATATAGCTTGCGCTTCCCTTCGATATTTTCGCTTTCGTGTTCACGGAAGGCTTGTACGCCAACCGAATGCCGATCGTCCCCTTGTCCAATTGGGACGTGTCCAGAGTCGCCTTGTTCGCTCCCGCGCTTCCATAGGCGACAGCCGGAATTGCGGCGAAGAGAACAAGCGCCGACAAGAGCAGTCGAGCATATCTGAACATGGATAAACTCCTTTCGGTAGCTGGCTGTCATCCTTCTTGCGGAAGGGAAGACCCTCTAGCTTTGCGCCACTGCCTTTCGACAGGTTTGCCATTATCGTGAAGCTTGTCCGAATAAAACAAAAAAAGCCGAGTCCTTCGGTAGCTGGCTGTCATCCTTCCTGCGGAAGGGAAGACCCTCTAGCTTTGCGTCGCTGTCTTTCGACAGGTTTGCCGTTATCGAGCTTGCTTTTGTAATTAAATTATAGCGAATTTTCGTCGAATTTGCAAGGAAAAACCTGCCAGTCAATCGGCAGGTTTTTCGCTATTTTCTCTAATTCGACTTTGATTTTTTCTCTCTATTTCTCTATCTCTCTAGTTTTTCTTCATACGGAAAATACGATTGCGATTCATGAGGAACGCTCCTGCAGCGATAAGCGCCACACCGGCCAGCTGAAGCGGCAGCGAACTGTTCTCGCCGGTTTTCGGCAAAGTCTTGGTGCTGCCCGGAGCTTGTTCCTCGTCAGATACCCCGCCGCGTGGAACGTCTTCCACGTCGATCTCGACGAGAATTTCTTGTTCGTTGCCATCCGAATCGGTAATGACGATGGTGAAGGAATCTTTGCCTTTGTAGTCTTTGTCAGGCGTGTATTCCCATTTGCCGTCCGGCGTAATGCGGACCGTACCGTGCTCCGGCTCTTCGCCGACTCTCACCTTGCCGCCTTCCGGAACTTCCGTTTTTCCTTCCACCGGCTTGTCGTTCGTCGTTTTCTCTTCAATCTTCGTTTCCGGCTGCTTCGGTTCCTCCGGATCTGTCGGATCTGTCGGATCCGTCGGTCCCGGCGTTTCGGAAGGCTCTGGAGATTCAGTAGGCTTCGGAGACTCCGTAGGTTCTGGAGATTCCGTAGGCTCAGGCTCCTCCGTTGGCTTCGGCGTCTCCGGAGGAGGCGTCCAACCTCCGCCGCCCGAGCTCGGAATTCTCTCGTTTGTTTTTTCTACCAGAACCGTCGACGTCTGATTCGTCGTAATCTCGAATTCGACCGGATCCGCGTTCAGACGATAGTCGTTAGGAGCTTTCACCTCGATCAGCCGATACTTGTTCGCCGGCAAATCTTCAAGGAAAAGTTGACCGTTCGAATCAGTCGTCAGCTTGGATGCGTCGATGCCGGAAACTGGCTTGAAGATCGGGTTACCTTCCAGATCCATTGCCGTCGTCTGTTCTTGCAGTTCGAAGACGGCTCCGCCGAGAACCAGAGTTTTGCTCGCATTGTACTTCGTCAATCGGACGGAACGATCGTTCGCCTTGTTCTCTATCGTGATTATCGTCGTTGGCTGTGTAATCACAATCGCGGTCTCGGCTTGTTCGATTACGAAACCTTCAGCTTCCATTTCCTCCAACGTATAGTTTCCATAATCCAAGCCTGTAAACCTAATTACGCCATTGACGTCCGTTCGATCTTCACCCACAACAGTGCCATTGGCATCTTTCAGTTGAAACTTAATATCTTTCAATTTTTCTTCCGTCTTAGCATTTACCTTAATGACCACAAGCTCGCCGCCCGTGCCTTTCGAATTCTTTGCTTCGAGTTCGACAATCTCAGTCTGATTGGCCGCAATGTCCAACTGGATCGGCGTCGGATCCAACGAATAGAACAACGGAGCCTTCACTTCCTCCAGCTTGTAGGTGCCTGGGGCCAAATCCCTCGCAGCAATTTGTCCATTGCCATCCGTCGTCAACAGATCTCCAACCTGATTGCCATTCGAATCAAGCAGTTTAAACTCGGCGCCTTCCAATTTAATCGAGGTATTCGCGGAATCGACCTTGATTAGCTGGAAGCCCTGACGAATTTTCTTGTTTTCAATTTCGATCGGAACAGCATTTCCCTTAAAGTTAACGATTTTACCGGTTGCGAATTGCGAATCCCGAACATGCCCGTTCGGCGCTGCAGTCTCTACAATTAGATATGGCAATCCATTGGTATCATTGTATCGATAATCTTTAACCGTTTCGGCGGTTCCGTCCGAACCCGTTACCAGCGTCTCCAGAAGCACCGTTTTAGCGGAGTTCCACAGCTCGAATTGAGCATCGGCAAGCGGGTTACCTTCATCGTCCGACTTGACAATTTTAAGCTTCTGCTTTCCAGTGGAAGCTCCGGCGATCGCTCCTCCTAGGGAAACAACGATTTTCTTAATCTCGCTGTCCGTAACCGCAGACGAAGACTGTCCTTCAAATTCGGCTTTATTGCCGATTTCTTGGCCATTGTCCGCTGTAATATATGACTTGTAACGCAAAGTGTAGGCGGTCGTCAGCGGTTCCCTAAATGTTAGAGAATATGTGTTGTCTGTAACAACAAGATCATACAATGCCTTATCTTCTAGATCCAACTTAGTTCCTTCTATTCCACTTATATCACCGTCATTATTCGCTTCGATCTTCGTCTTGTACAACTCAAACGAGTTCGCAAGTAGTATCTGATCTCCTACCAAGGTATCCGTTAACGTCGAATTGGCTCCAATATAAGATTGGCTCGGATTGATGACCACTGTCCATTCGGCAACATCGGAGGTACCAACCTGCTTGCCTGTTTTGCTGACGTATTCCCCTTCGTGCGCTGGTGTTACAAAGGCTTTCTTACCAAATAGATTAGTGCCCGGTGTATCCTCATCGAATAGCTTAGCATCATTTGAATATGTGCCTTCGATAGGAGAAGACTCTCCCAACTTTGTTTTGTACTTAATCTGATAAGCAGAATTAATAGGGCCCAGTTTCAGCGTAAAGCCTGACCCATTCAGCACAAAATCGGGGTCTTTCTCCTCAACCGGAACAGTTGCTCCTTCCTCAATCACATTGTTACCAGGTTTCAACGTCAGATGTTTTACTTCCAACGAGCCAGGAACAAAAGTTTGATTTGCTGAATAATTATCTGTAACAACTGCTTTGTTGATTGTGTGCAAATTGTAGTTCAGATAAATCGTCCATGTAATTTCTTTTTCTTTGGCGTTATAATCGCCCCTCTTATGACCGTTCTCTAACGTGTAGCTTTGAGGAATGACTTCAGCATCTTCAACCATAAGATCAGGTTTTCTTACGTTTTCATCCCAATCCAACCTAGCCACGTTTTTATATTTTCCGTCGGAGTGTAAAGGCTTCGTCGGTTCAAACTTTGTCGTATACGTGAATGAAATTTCTTCATTGATCTGTCCCGGCACGGTAATTTGGAAACCCTTATCATAATCAGGATCAGGAATAATTGTATAATCTCCTGCATTCAGTCCAGTTACAACAATTTTCGAAGGGTCAGAATCCAACAAAGTCATGTTGCGCTCAGCGTAATTATCCTTGATGATGAGATTCGTCATCGTTTTCTTGTCACGGTTAACAACAAGCTTCCACGTAATTTCTTTCTTGTCGAAATCTGCTTTTACCACGCTCTTTTCTAAAATAACCTGGCGAACATTCTGTGTGGCAGAAGCATTTTGACCACCGGAGTATACACTGTTTGTTACCGTTGCACCCTCGTAAATCCGAAGAGCATCTTTCAGTTTTGTCTCGTATTCAATGTCGAAAGCATCGCTGATTGCATTCTTAAACGTAAGCTTGAATCCGTTGGGCTGAGTATCGTCGAACTTATAATTGCCAGAAGCGTACGGAACACTGCTTTGATACAAGCCTGACGAGTTAAGTGTAACTTGGCTGACATTAAGTGAGCCGGCAACCAATTCATATTTACTCGTATCAAATACATCGTCAAGTATTCCGGATCCAGCCGCTATCGTTTGCTGGTTGTAGTTGTACTTGATTTTCCATTTGATCGTCTGCGTCGAATCATTGTAGCTGACAGCTTCCTTTTCCAAAGGCTTGTTGAATTGAACCGTAACTTTATTGCTCTGGGTCTGTTGCGGCAAGGAAGAGGAGTCACCAGTCAACTCCACGTGGTTTGTGTACTCGCCTTTAAACTGACCATCAGTTACCGGAGTGACTGTCGTAGTGTACATTATTCTGGTCGCCTTGATGACGGTACCGAGATCCAAATCGAACCCCTCTGCTGTCGAAGCAATCTTATTCGGGTCAATCGGAGCACATGTTTCTTCTTCAAAATTCTTGTTGGAAAGGTTCTGCTCCAGTTCACACACGAGCACGCTGTCGGCGTCCAAAGTCACACCAGCCGGAAGCGTATCTTCGAGCTTGGCGTTCAAGATTTCATTTTCCGCCTGATTGAATTCTACTACCCATTCGATCTTGTCCGAGTTGCGACCATTCTTGTTGTCCTTACCCGTCTTTGTAATTTTGTCCGGAATTTCGCTTGCGAAGTGAACCCCGATAGGCGCGTGACCAACCGAACTGAAGTCGATATTCTGCTTCAAACCATCTTCGAACTCGCTCGCCTTGAACATTGTCCAAGCAGCGAAGTAAACCGTAGTATCTTGCGTAAGGTCAACGATTTCCTCATTAAAAGTTAACGTTACCTTGCCATTCGAATCGACCTGATAAGTTCCGAAATCGCCGCTTAGCGTACCCGTCTTAGGCGATATCATTGCAGCATCAAGCTGCGGAGGGAGATCGAATATATAGGTTTCATTTTCGCTGTAAGTCCCGGCTGGCAGATTCCATTCATAGATGACTGCAGCGAAGTTGTCCAGATCAGGTCTGTTCGGAATAGCCAAACTGTTCCCAACGTACTGAATTACACCGCTTGAGAAATCAGGCTTCGCATCGTAAAGCGAAACCTTCTGAATGACCATTTTGCTGCTAAGCGTTCCCTCGGCCGCATGCGACGATGGCGCCACAAACAACTGCGTCGCCAACTGAAGCACCAAGGCGAGCGCGACGAATATTGCCAGCTTCTGCTTGGCTTGTCGAGCTCTGTTCTTGCTCACTCTGACCCTGCTGACTCTCACAAAATCCTTCCTTTCTCAAATGGAGTGTTGCAGCTGCATTCGGACCTCTGCTGTTCATGTCGATTCTGTTAACCCGGGTTTCCCGCATGCAAAAAAGCACATAGCTGAATATTAGCAAGGTCGCCTGAACAACTTCTGAAAAAGTTCTCGAATCTTGACATCCGAACACATGTTTGCTAACATTTAGTAAATCAATCGCGAGAGGGGGCTGCCAATGTCCGAAGAGCGTCTGGCCAGGCTGGAGGATATGATGGGGCAGCTAATCGGCATGGTGGGGAAGGTTTTAAGCGAACAACATGACATGCGGCAAGAATTGAACGGGATGAAACAGGAAATTGGCGGAGTTAAGCAGGAAGTTGGCGGTGTTAAGCAGGAAATTGGTGATGTTAAGCAGGAAATTGGTGATGTTAAGCAGGAAATTGGTGAAGTTAAGCAGGAAATTGGCGAGGTTAAGCAGGAGATCGATGGGATAAAACAAGTATTAATTAGAGTGGACGAGCGTTTGGAGAGAGTAGGAACCGAGCAGACCCGCTTCAACGACTCCATCCTCTATCTCATAGACAAGTCGACCCAGCACGATCACGATATCCACGTACTCAAGAGGCATATTCTCAAATAATCCCTTCACATAACGAAGGAGCCGCACCCGAAGGCGAGCTCCTTTTTCGTTTGCCGTGTTTACATTTTCGGAAGAACCGACAGTACGAGCGATAAAAACTGCTCCTTCACCCGCTCCGTCGTCTCCACCACCTCTTCGTGGGAGAGCGGCTGATCCAGAATGCCCGCCGCCGCGTTGCTGATGCACGAAATGCCGAGAACCTCGATTCCCGAGTGCCGGGCGACAATGACCTCGGATACGGTGGACATGCCCACCGCATCGGCGCCAAGCGTCCGCAGCATGCGGATTTCGGCCGGCGTTTCGTAGTTCGGCCCGAGCAGGCCGACGTATACTCCCTCTTTAAGCTCGAAGCCGAGCTCTTTGGCGGTTTCCTTCGCGATGCCGCGAAGTCTTCTGCTGTACGCTTCGGACATATCGGGGAACCGGACGCCGAGCGCGTTGTCGTTCGGACCGATCAGCGGATTTCTGCCCGTCAGATTGATATGGTCGGAGATGAGCATCAGATTCCCCGCCGCGAAGTCCAGATTGATGCCTCCAGCCGCATTCGTGACGAGCAGCTTGTCCACTCCGAGCGCCTTCATGACCCGCACGGGCAGCGCCGTACGCTCCGGCTCGTAGCCTTCGTACATATGAAATCTGCCGCGCATCAGCATAACATTGCGCCCCTGCAGTTGGCCGATCAGCAGTTCCCCGGCGTGGCCCTCCACCGTCGAGACCGGAAAATGGGGAATATCCTCGTACGGAATCGTTACCGCATCCTCCAGCTCTTCGCCAAGAACGCCCAAGCCGGAGCCGAGAATCAAGCCGATCTCTGGGCGCACGTCGGTCGTCCTGCGGATAAACGACGCGGCCTCTTCGATCATCGTTTTCGTAATGGCCTGCATGAGATGAATCTCTCCTCTGTTCCTTCGATTATTTCAGCAATTCGAGAAAGCTTGTGCCGTGCGTCTTGAATTCGATCCCGAAATTGTCTGCAACCGTAGCTGCGACGTCGGCGAAGGTCGCCCGGTCCGCCAGCAGGCCGCTCCCCGTATGACTCGGGCTCCAAGCCAGCAGCGGCACATATTCGCGCGTATGGTCGGTTCCGGCGTGAACGGGGTCATTGCCGTGATCGGCCGTTATCAGCAGCAGGTCGGTTTCCTTCATGGCGCCCATCAGCTCGGGAAGCGCGCGATCGAACTCCTCCAGCGCTCTCCCGTAGCCTTCCGGATCGCGCCGATGGCCGTAGAGGGAATCGAAGTCGACCAGATTGGTAAAGAGAAGGCCGCGGAAGTTCCGGCTTAGCTCCTTGATCGTTACTTCAATGCCGTGCGCGTTGCTCTTTGTCGATTCTGCTCTCGTAATGCCCTCGCCGCTGAATATGTCATTGATTTTTCCGACGGATACGACCTCGACCCCTCCGTCCTTCAATGCGTTCAGCACCGTCGGATGAGGCGGCTTCACGGCGTAGTCGTGTCGGTTCGGCGTCCGCTGGAACGCGCCCGGCTTACCCACGTACGGTCTGGCGATCACTCTTCCGACCGAGAACTCGTCCTTCGTCGTCAGTCTGCGGGCGACCCGGCAAGCGTTGTACAGCTCCTCCAACGGAATGACGTCCTCATGCGCAGCCAATTGGAATACGCTGTCCGCGGAGGTATAGACGATCCAGGCGCCGCTTCTCATCTGCTCCGGGCCCAGTTCATCGAGAATTTCCGTGCCGGAAGCCGGCTTGTTGCCGATGACCGGCCTACCCGTCTCGTCTTCGAATTGCTGGATCAGAGCCGCCGGAAATCCGTCGGGAAACGTCCGGAAGGGCTTATCGATGCGCAGTCCCGCCAACTCCCAATGTCCGGTCATCGTATCCTTGCCTACCGACACTTCCGCCATTTTGCCGAAGTAGCCGTTCGGCGCGGATTCAGGCTGCCAGTCCCCCAGCGGCGCAATATTGGCCAGACCCAGCTTGCGCAGATGGGGCAGCGCCAGCCCCGGCGTCTTCTCTACAACATGACCGAGCGTATGCGCCCCCTCGTCTCCGTATTGCTTGGCGTCCGGCAGCTCTCCAATGCCCACGCTGTCCAGCACAACCACCGAAATCCGTTCATATCTCATCTTGTCAATCCCTCTCTTCGAAAGCGATGTCTCTTTAGGTGCCGGGCTTCGCCCCGGCGCGGGGGTGATTGCGTTCGTACACATCGGTAATTCTCGGCTTCACAGAAGTCAAATAAGGCTGCAGCGAAGCCGCGCTGGCAACCCCCAGCATCTCCTGGACCGCTCTCAGATCGGCGCCGTTCTCCAGCAAATGGGAAGCAAACGAATGCCGAAACGTATGCGGCGTCGCATCCATTCCCAGTTGGCCGGCGTATTTTTTTAGCACCTTCCAAATTCCCTGTCGGGTAAGGCGCGCTCCATGCTGATTCAGAAACAAGGCGCCATCCGGATGACTCTTGCGGAGCAGGATCGGTCTCACTTCTTGTACGTATTTGGAAACCCATCGGTTTCCTCCGGCGCCCACCGGCACCATTCTTTCCCTGCCGCCCGTTCCTAAGCATAGCAAAAATCCCATGTCCAGTCTAACGTGATCGACATCCAGCGCCGCCAATTCCGACACCCTCAAGCCGGTGGCATACAGCAGCTCCAGCATCGCTCTGTCGCGGATCCCGGTCGGCTGGCCGACGTCGGGAAGCTCCAGCAGCTTGTCCATCTCTCCCGCTCGAATCGTCTTGGGCGGCTTCTTCTCCGCTCTGGGCGCTTCCAGATGAAGGGTCGGGTCCGTCTCCACAGCTCGCTGAAGGACGAGATACTTGCAGAACGAACGAAGCGCCACGATCCGCCGGGCGATCGTCGAGGACGATCGGCCCTGCGCCCGCATCGCGTTGATGTATGCGGTCAGATGCCGGGCTTTCAACGCTTCCGCGCTGTCCACGCCGTGCCGTTCCAGAAAACTCAGAAAATCGGTCAGATCGGCAAGGTAGCTCCGCTCCGTCCCGCTGGAGACCCGCCTCCGCTCCTTCAGATCTACGAGATATTCGCTTAACCGGTTCCTCAATTCCATGATGAATTCCTTTCCCTTGCCCTGCCTCGTCCGCAGTTGCCGGACTCCATTTACTTCAACGCGAAGCGGCCCATTTCCTCCCGAACGCTACTCCCCCATCCAATAAAACAAGCGCAGACGGTCTCCCGGCGAGACGTTCGGGTCGTTCCCCTCTCCCGTTTTGAACACTTTAAACGCTCTTCCTTCCGGCACTCTGTACGGGTCCTCCGGACGGAGCCAAGCATGGAACCATCCGAAGAAGCCGTGCGCGACGATCGTGAGCGCGAGAAAAAGGAGCGTCACCTGCAGCCGCTCCCACCATCTGTTTAACGGATCCTTCATCGCTCATCTCCCCTTCTTGTCCCGCCCATACTCCACGGTATGAAGAAGAGGCGCCGTTCATGCCTGCGGCCACAAGCTTTCCAAGCTCGTATAAGGCAGGCCTACGGCCTCGGCCACCTGGGGATGAGTGATCGCGCCGCGATAGGCGTTGACGCCCGGCGCAAGCGTCAAATTGTTTTTCACCGTATTCTCGAATCCGCTGAACGCCAGCTGCATCACGTAATCGATCGTCACGTTCGTCAGCGCGAGCGTCGACGTGCGAGGCACGGCTCCGGGCATATTGGCGACCGCATAGTGAATGACGCCGAACTTCTCGTAGATCGGAGCCTCATGCGTCGTCGCCCGGTCGATCGTGGCGATCGATCCGCCTTGATCGACGGCCACGTCGACGATGACCGCGCCCTTCTTCATCGTCTTCACCATCTCCTCGGTCACGAGCCGGGGAGCCCGCGCGCCGGGGACGAGCACGGCTCCGATCAGAAGATCGGCCCGGCGAACCGCATTGGCGATATTGTAAGGGTTGCTCGTAAGCGTGCGCAATCGTCCCTGAAAAACGTCGTCCAAATAGCGCATCCGATCCGCGCTCTTCTCCAGCACGACGACCTCGGCTCCGAGACCGAGCGCCATCTTCGCCGCATTCGTCCCGACGATCCCTCCGCCGATAATGATGACCTCCGCCGGAGGCACGCCCGGGACGCCGCCAAGCAGAACGCCTCTTCCGCCCTGGAACGCCTCCAAGTATTTGGCGCCCTCCTGAACCGACATCCGGCCGGCGACCTCGCTCATCGGCGTCAGCAGCGGGAGGCTTCCGTTGGGAGCCTGTATCGTCTCGTACGCAATCGCGGTCACGCGCCGGTCCGCCAGCGCCCGGGCCAGCTCCGGAGCGGCGGCCAGATGCAAATAGGCGAACAGAATTTGGTCTTCCCGGAAATACGCGAACTCCTCCGGCAGCGGTTCCTTGACCTTGACGATCAGCTCGGCGGCCGCCCATACTTCCGCCGCGCTTGCGGCCAGCCGAGCGCCTGCGGCCGCATACTCGTCGTCGGCGAAGCCGCTCCCTTCTCCGGCGCCTTGCTGCGCGACGACCTCGTGGCCCTGTCTGACCAGCATCTCGCAGCCGGCGGGCGTAAGCGCCACGCGATATTCCTGCTTCTTAATCTCCTTGGGCAGCCCGACAATCATACGATGTTCCTCCCTGCGTCAATCTCGCCTTTCCTTCCCTTACAGTCTCCCCGTCGAACGAAAATATGTGCGGCTCCGCCTCCATGCACCTCGTACGGGAAACTTCCATACCCTACTACAGAATACGGTCTCAAGCACGGTTACGATCCACCCAGGAGGGGATCCTATGAATCCATTGGCAAAGCAGCTCGGCCTGGCATTGAAGCGCAAGCCGACTTCCCGCACGGAGCGAAGAAACATCGTATTCCGCCGGGCGCAGGACTATCGCGACTGCGTCAAGCAGCTTTCTGCGGCAGGCATCCGGCCGCTGAAGAAAGTCGATTCGATGCGCATGATCTGCTGCCGGTGCGATCAAGGAGCCGATTGGAAACGGCTGAGCAGTCATCCGCGCATCGCGCTTGTCGAACGGGATCGCAAAGTTAAAGCCCACGGCCTGGCCCTTCCTCGCCTGCCCTACGCTGCGGCCATCGCCAAAAGTCGCATCCCCTGGAATGTCAATCGAGTGAAGGCCCCGCCCGCCTGGCCGGTCGCCGGCTTCGGCTCCTCGGTTAAGGTTGCCATTCTCGATACCGGCATTGCCCGTCACCCCGACCTCTCCATCGCGGGCGGCGTGAATACGATCACGGGCAAATCGTTCGCCGACGACAACGGTCACGGCACGCACGTCGCCGGCATTGCCGCCGCGACCGGACGAAGAAAAATCGCCGGCGTCGCTCCCAAAGTCGAACTGTACGCCGTTAAGGTGCTGGACGAGAACGGCTCCGGCTACATCTCCGACATTGTGGAAGGCATCGAATGGTGTCTGGCGCGAGACATCCGGATTATGAACATGAGCTTCGGCCTGGCCGGAGATAGCGCCCTGCTCAGAAACGCGATACGGCGAGCAAAGCGCAGAGGCGCGGTCATCGTCGCATCCGCCGGCAACAGCGGTTCCTCCCTCCCCCGGATCGATGCGCCAGCGCGCTACCCGGAGGCGATCGCGGTGGCGGCAACGACGCGGGGAAACCGCGCGGCCAGCTTCTCCAGTCGGGGAGCGGGCATCGATATCGCCGCGCCGGGAGTCAGTATCCTGTCCACCTGGCTCAACGGAACCTATCGCAGGGAGTCCGGAACGTCGATGTCGGCTCCTCACGTGACCGGAGGTGCCGCACTGCTCAGAAGCGTTCGCCCGAGCCTGAGCGCGGCGGAGGTCGCCCGCAGATTAAAAGCGGCAACTCTGCGGATTCCCGGAGGCAAACGGGCGGTCGGACACGGGCTGCTGCAAATCGAGCCGGCAACTCGCTGATCGACTTATTTTCCAGTCCTGAATTGCCGATATATATAAATAGTTGCTGGAATATACAATCTATAGCTGACGGTTAACTGTCGTCGTATTCCAAGTCAAGGAGATTAGGTATGCCCTATGAAAGCTATTCTTGTAGATGATGAAGGACTGGCTCTGAAGGACCTGGAGCGGCAGTTGAATAAAATTGGCGGCATCGAGATTGCGGGGAAATTCCAGAATGCGGCGGAAGCTCTGCAGCAGATCGAGGAGCTTCGCCCCGATGTCGCCTTCCTCGACATTGATATGCCCGAGATTTCCGGACTGGAAGCCGCCGAGAAAATCCATAAAATCAACGAAGAAATCGAAATCGTGTTTATTACGGCCTACCACGAGTATGCGATCAAGGCGTTCGAGCTTGCCGCACTGGACTATGTGCTCAAGCCGATTAATACGGCCAGACTCGCACAGACGATTCAAAGACTGAAGCAGCGCGTTCCGTCCCGTCCTCGCACGAACGAATCGCCCGTGGCCAAGATCAGCTGCTTCAGGCGGCTGAACATCGAATACGGCAAGTCCGAGCCGTTCTCTTGGCGAACCGCGCGGGCTCAGGAGCTGTTCGCCTACATGGTGTACAAGCGCAATCAGCCCGTCCGCAAAGATATATTGCTGGATCTGCTCTGGCCGGATACGGAATACAAAAAGGCGTTTACCCAGTTGTACACAACCGTATACCAGATCCGCAAATCCATCGAGGCGGCCGGCCTGACCATACGGCTTACAAACAGCGGAAGCGACTATTATCTGGACTTGGGCAACAATCGCTACGACGTGCAGGAGTGGGAGAATGGCCGGCTGCTGCTGCCCGATCTGTCTCCAGAGACAGCAGCGGAGCATCTCGCCTGGCTGGAAAGCTATGAAGGCGATTATTTGTCGGAAACCGATTACGTCTGGGCGGAGGGGGAGCGCAAGCGGCTGCGCGATCTGTGGTACAAGCACGCCTACGCCTTGAGCGAAATGTGGAAAACCGCGGGCTGTCGCAAGGAAACGCTCGAAACGTACGAGATGATGCAGCTTAGATTTCCTTTTTCCGAAGAGGTTTATTTCCTGATGATGAAGTTCTATGTGGATAACGGCGAGTCGGGAATGGCCAAGCTCAAGTACGAGCAGCTCTGCAAAATGCTGGAGGACGAATACGCCATCGTCCCGTCGGTCGCCGTGCGCGAGTGGGCGGACGAAGCGTTCGGGAGCTAGAAAAAAAGGCATGCATCCGTCCCCCGGCTGCAGCGGGCGGGATGCATGCCTCTCGTCGTTAGATCAACAGCTTCTCGATATCCGGCCCGATGTCCTGCGGCTGCACCGCCGACTCGTAATGCTTGACCGGCATGCCGCTGCGATCGACGAGAAACTTCGTAAAATTCCATCGAATCTCTCCGCCCGTTGCCGAGGTCAAGTAGGCGAAGAGCGGATCGGCATTCGGACCTGTAACCTCCAGCTTCTCCATCACCGGGAAGGTGACTCCGTATTGGAGACTGCAGAACGCTTCGACCTCGCTCGAGGTGCCGGGCTCCTGACCTCCGAACTGGTTGCACGGGAAACCGAGCACGACAACCCCCCTGTCCTTGTACGCTTCGTACAAGCTTTGCAGTCCGGCGTACTGAGGGGTAAAGCCGCATTCGCTGGCCGTGTTGACGATAAGCAATACCCGGTTCTCGTACTGCCGCAGCGAGACGGCTTCGCCTCCGGCCGTCCGCGTCGAATAATCATAAATGCTCATCATGAACTCCTCCTATCGGTGATGGCGGCAATGCCGCGCCTTGCGCCTTGCGAAGCAAACCGGTGATCTGTTCGCGCAGCCTGTTCGCTTCTCCGGGGGAGACGCCCGCCCGGCAGAATAGCTGCTCCGGAATTTCCCGCGCTTTTTCCTTAAGCCGGACTCCCGCATCGGTCAATTCCGCGATTACGCTGCGCTCGTCCTGCGGATCTCTTGTCCGGGTTATGAGGCCCATTTGCTCCAGCTTCTTAAGAAGCGGCGTCAGCGTTCCGGAATCGAGATACAGCCGCTGGCCTAACCGTTTGACGGTCACCCTTCCTTCCTCCCACAAGACGAGAAGCGCAATGTACTGCGTATAAGTAAGCCCGAGCTTCCTCAGAAGCGGATGATACAGCTTCGTCATTTCTCTGGCGCAGGCATAGATGGCAAAGCACAGCTGGTTGTCCAATTGAAGCGACGAGTCGTTGTCCATTCCCTTCTCCTTTCCGCCGCCGGATCGCCGGAAACGATTGTATGCAATTTAATCGATCTAACTATAGCATTTGCGTTTTTTTCTGTCAAAGAGTTGACTTCTTCATTATATTGTATACAATTCAATTTAGAATGATGTATTAGCGAGTGAAATTTCTATTTCAAGGAGGCTCTCGATATGTCCGTATACGACATCCCCGTCGCGACCGCCAGAGGAGCGGAAACTACGCTGTCCGAGTACAAAGGAAAGGTGATGCTGATCGTGAATACGGCGAGCAAGTGCGGGTTCGCCCCGCAATTCGGCGGCCTGCAGAAGCTGCATGAAGCCTATGCCGACCAAGGGCTGGCCGTCCTCGCCTTCCCGAGCAACCAGTTCGCCAATCAGGAGCCACTCGAGGGCGACGCGCTGGCCGAGCACTGTCAACTGAACCATGGAGTTACATTTCCCTTGTACGCCAAGATTGATGTTAAAGGAGACGGAATTCACCCGCTGTACCGTCATCTCACGAAAGCGGCTCCCGGCTTCCTTGGACTTAGAAGCATCAAATGGAACTTCACCAAATTTCTTGTCGACCGCAACGGCCAAGTCGTCAAGCGCTTCTCTCCCGCCGTCGCTCCGGAACGAATAGAGGCCCACATTCGAAAGCTGCTTTGACGCAGGAACAAGTGTCCCGATATCGAAAAAAGGCGGCTCCCCGACGTATGCGGGAGCTGCCTTTTGCGGTCGCTCGTTTAATTGTCGCCGGATTCTTTCGCTTGGCACTTGGCGCAGACGCCTTGAAAATCCAAACGGTGATCCAGCACGCTGAAACGATATTCCTTCTCCAGCCGTTCCTCCAGCGGTCCGAGCCAGTCTTCCATAATTTCCGACATGGATCCGCATTTGACGCAAATCAGATGATGGTGATGGTGCTTGTTGCTTTCCGTGCGCAGATCGTAGCGCGCCACTCCGTCGCCGAAGTTCATTTTTTCCACGACGTGCATTTCGCTCAGCAGCTCCAGCGTGCGATAGACGGTTGCCAGACCGATCTCGGGCGCTTTATCCTTAACGAGCATAAAGACGTCCTCCGCGCTGAGATGATCCTCTTCGTTCTCGAGCAGCACCCGTACCGTCGCCTCTCGCTGCGGAGTCAGCTTGTAGCCCTGGGACTGCAACTGTTGTTTAATTTTTTCAATGCGGGCTTCCATGGTTTCCCCTCCGGTCGCTGATGCACTTCCCTTCATTATAGGATGAGCCTATTCAATTAGTCAAACCTCATATCAAAATTTAGAAGATAAGGTGGAAACTTCTTGAGCAGAGACGGAAGGCGCGATCCGGTCCAGCAAATTCGGCGAAAGGAACGCTTCGTACAGCGAAGCGACGCAGAGCACGAGCAGCATCGCCGCCGCTACGGCCGTATGCGCCAGAAAAGGCGGCAGCAGCTGGCCCTTCCGTCGGAACAGCCGCTCGCGAACGACGAAATAAGCGAATTTCGCCGCCGACAGGCTGGCGATCATAAGAGCGGGTACGACCAAGGCGTTCCTCGGTCCCGTAGCCAGCAGGAAAAACAGCACGCCCTTCCAGGCGAACTGCTGGGCCAGGACGGCCGCCGCAAATCCGATCAGGACGCCTTTCAGAAAATCCAGAACGAAGACGAAGGGCAATCCGATCACCGACAAGCCGAGAAACCAGATCAGCAGCAGCCATTTCCCGTAAAAGAAGAAGCTCTCCCGGAACGCCAAAGCCGGCGAGACGGCCGATCCCTCGCCCTGACTGCCGGCTTGGGTCAAGTATACGCCGATCGCGTCGGCAAGCTCCTGCTGCTGATCCAGCGTGAACGAATGAACGACCATCGCCCCGAAGATCGCCCCGACCAGAACGAGCACGCCCAAAAACACGTATAAATTCAAATTGTCGCGAGCCGACAAATTCCATAAACGGAAGTTCACGGCGGCCACCCCCTTGTCCATCTTCCAGGCAGATCATGTGCCTAATTGTATGACGGACAAGTCCCGATTATGATTGCCGGATGCGTCCGTAGCTGCCGCCGCTCCCGGACGTGAACGCAAGCTGGCCTTCTCGCGCCCGAACGATCAGCTCCGCGATTTTCTCGCCGGTAACCGCCGAGATTGCCTCGGGAGCTATGCGATGAAGCACGTCCATCTCCGTCCCGACCTCGGCGAACAGCCTTTCGCGCTTGGCCTGCCCGATGCCGGGGAAGAACGACAGCGGCACCTGCGGACGATAGGGCGGCCTGCCCTTCGGATGCGCGGGGCGCTCGCGGTCCGCCAGCTGGGCGATACGTCCCGATACGCCGCGGGTCAGCCGCGCGCTCCCGCAATAAGGGCAGGCGGCGATCTCGCCTTCCGTTTCGGGAACGGTGCGGCGGCAGGCGGCGCACGAGGTTTCGTGATACTTGCCGAGCTCGGGGTGCAGCCCGTAGTTGGCCAATATGCGGCGCCCGTCCTCGCCTTTGAGCGCTTTCGCGAATTCGGCAAAAGAAGGGGTCATCAGCGACAGCTCATTGCACTCCCGGCCGATCATGCCGGGAGAATGAGCGTCGGAATTGGTCAGGAACGGATAGCGGTCGAGCTCCGAGAGCCGTCCGGCCATATCGGAATCCGCGCTCAGTCCGAGCTCCACCGCCGCGATGCCGCCGGGATCGAGCCGGTCTGCCAGGCGGTCCGCCGAGCAGCCCAGCAATCCTCTGTGAGGCGTGAACACATGGGCCGGAATAAGCAGCCCGCCCCTGGCGATCAGCTCGGCCTGCAGCTCCCGGGCCGAGACGCGGATTCGCTGCGAGCTCAGCCGGATGTTGGCGACGCGGGGCATCATCCATTCGGTCCACTCCTGCATCGCCTGCAGGGTGGGCAGATAGCCGAGCAGATGGAACGGGCCGCCTCCCTCTTCCCGAACTTCCATCTCCGCGCCCAGCAGCAGCGTCGTATTCCGGTATCTGATCCCCCCGCCGGGCGTCTCCTCCATCTCTCCGGCATGTAGACATTCGAGAATCTCCTTCTGGACGGCCGGAGAATGACAATCGATGACTCCGATCAGCTCGATGCCTTTACGCTCGGACGCTTCCTCGGCGATCCGGCGAAAAGTCAGATTGCGGCTTCCGCTAATTTTGACCGGCTGTCCGTCCCGGGTTCGGCCGATATGCACATGAAGATCCGCGAAATAAGGGGCCAGCCGTCCGACCGGCACGTTCGCACGCTTGTCGACCATCTTCAGAACGACCCCGTCAACTCGCGCAGGCGCCAGGCGTAGACGGCGAGCAGCGTCTTGGCGTCGCAAATTCGCCCTTCCGCAATATAAGCCAGCGCTTGCTCCAGCGTGACCGCTTCGCAGGTTAGAAACTCTTCCTCGTCCAGATGCGCTTCTCCCGGCTCCAGATCTTCGGTCACGTACAGATGCAGCACCTCCTCCGCGAAGCCCGGAGAGGTGGAGAACGAATGGAGATGGCGGATGCTTCTCGCCCGGTACCCCGTCTCCTCCTCCAGCTCTCGGATCGCCGCCGCCTCCGGCTGTTCCCCCGGATCCAGCTTGCCGGCCGGAATCTCGACCTGGACCTTTTCAAGCGGCTTGCGGAATTGCTCCACGACGAGCATTCTGCCGTCCAACAGCGCCAATACCGCTACCGCTCCCGGATGACGGACGATCTCCCTCGTGGCCGTCTCCCCGTTCGGCAGCGTAACCGTATCCACCTGCAGGGAGATCATCCTCCCTTCGAAAATCGGCTTGCTTTCCACCGTTCTTTCGTAGAACGGATGGAATGACGCTTCTTTTTTTTCGTTCATGAGGAATCCCCCAGTCCTATTCTCGTTCTTGCGAGCATACCTTCAACGTATAAGGAGGCTCGTCCCCTTCGACGGGAGACGCAGCCGATACGAGGAGGACATGCCGTGCTGAAAAAATATGTGGCCCCTGACCGCTTGCAGCTCGTCGGGAAAGCTTGGGAAATCCGCTGCGCGCTTCGCCGGGAGCAGAAGCTGCGCGGAGGCCGCACGCCGCTTGCCTCTCTGCTCGCGGGCGGACGCGCGTCTCCCTGCCGGAATTAAGCAAAAGAGCGGTCCCGCTGCTGCGCAAGCGGGCCAAGGCATAGCAAGAGCGGCGTCCTTAGCCGACAAGCCGAGGCGCCGCCCTTGGCCGCGTTGCTTCGTTTAACGTTTCAGCGTTTCATTTACGATCGCCAGCACAAGCTCGGACGCCTTCACGAGATCGCCGGCCTTGATCTGCTCCTTCGTCGTGTGGATATGCTCGTAACCGACGGCCAGATTAACGGTCGGCACGCCGTTGCCGTTAAACATGTTCGCATCGCTGCCGCCGCCGGAGGAGAAGGTGCGCGGCGTCAGCCCGATCGCCTCGATCGCCGCCTTGGCGACTTGAACGACTTCCGTGCTGTCGTCATGAGAATACGCCGGATAGATCGTCACCGATTCGAAGTCGAACTCCGCCCCGCACTCGCTTGCCGCGCTTGCGACCGCTTCGCGCATCGACCGAACCTGAGCGTCCATTTTCTCCTGCACCTGGCTGCGGGCTTCCGCGTAAATCTTAATCGTATCCACGACGATATTCACTTCGCCCCCGCCTTCGAAGCGGCCGATGTTCGCCGTTGTCTCGCTGTCGATTCTCCCGAGCTTCATCCGCGACACCGCCTTGGACGCCACCTGAATCGCGCTGATGCCGTCCTCCGGATTTACGCCCGCATGAGCCGCTTTTCCCCGAATCGTAATGTACTGACGAGAATTCGTCGGCGCGGAGACGGCGATCGCTCCGATCTCGCCGTTGGAATCAAGCGCATAACCGAACTTGGCCCGCAGGCGGGAGCCGTCCATTGCCCGGGAACCGACCAAGCCCGACTCTTCGCCAGTCGTGATGACGAACTGAACGCCCCCGTGTGCAAGCTTCTGCTCGCGGATCACTCGCAGCGCCTCGAACATCGCCGCCAATCCCGCCTTGTCGTCCGCCCCCAGAATCGTCGTCCCGTCGCTGCGAATATAGCCGTCGTCGTCCAGGCGGGGCTGGACTCCTTTGCCCGGAGAAACGGTGTCCATATGGGAAGTGAACAGAATGGCCGGAACGGACTCCTGCCCGGTGGAAGGCGGAAGCCAGGCAAACAAATTGCCCGCGCCATGGCCGATTTTCCCGGCCACGTCGTCCTCCGACACCTCCAAGCCCAGCGCCTCGAACTTCGCCTTCAATACTTTGCTGATCTCGGCTTCGTGTCTTGTCTCGCTGTCGATCTGCACCAATTCCATAAACTCGGCCACGAGTCTGTCTTTCTGAACCATGATCTTTCCTCCTGAGGTCGTATTCGTTACAATAAGGGTAGAAATAAGCGATAAGAAAGGATGCTTGAGATGAATAGACGCTGGTTCAAAATCGTCATCTACGTCACGTTGTTCGCTATGGTCGTTACGACTTTGTTAATGGGCGTGTCCCTGCTGCAGTAACGGAAGAAAAGCCGAACACTTCGGCGAAGAAGGGAACGATTCTCGATCCGATTTCCTCCACCGAATATTCCTCGCCGGTCAGGCTCTCCAAGGACGTAACGCCGTATTCCGCGATTCCGCATGGCACGATGCCCTGGAAGCCGTCTTCTTCTACGTGCTTCTTCACGTTAAACGCAAAACCATGGCTCGTGACGAAGCCTCTCCGCGTCCGGGCTTTGTTGAATTTGACCCCGATCGCGGCGATCTTCCGATCGCCAACCCATACGCCGGTATACTCCGGCTTCCTCTCGCCTGGAATGCCGAACTCCGCCAGCAGCCTGATGATCGCTTCCTCCAGATTTCTTAGGTATTGATGCAGGTCGAGTCCCGCCGCATCCAAATAAAGCAGGGGGTAGCCGACCAACTGTCCCGGGCCGTGATAGGTAATGTCTCCCCCGCGATCGATCTCGTACACCTCGATTCCCCGCCGGGCAAGCTCTTCCTTGCCGTACAGCAGATGCTCGGGATGACGATCCGTGCCGATCGTGTAGGTGGGAGAATGCTCGAGCAGCAATAACGATTCGCTCCGCTCCTGGCGGTCGATTTCCTTGACGAGCTTTTTCTGCAGCTCCCAGGCATCTCCGTAGTTCAGCCTGGACAGCCACTCCATATTCAGTTCCTTCATAAGCTGAAACCAACCTCCTACCTAACTCCTCCCTTATTGTAGCCGATCTCACCGATCAAGAAAACCCGGCGCACCGCGCTGAAGCGCAATGAGCCGGGCCGTTCCGCGTTAATAGACCTTCGTTTCCAAATCGTAGCTCTCCAGATTTTCCTTCACCCGCTGCAGGAAACGCCCGCAGATGACGCCGTCCAAAATCCGGTGATCGAGCGACAAGCACAGATTCACCATCGAACGAACGCCGATCATGTCGTTGATGACGACGGGGCGCTTGACGATCGACTCGAAGGTAATGATCGCGGCCTGGGGGTAATTGATGATCGGCTGGGTCAGAATCGAGCCGAACGATCCCGTATTGTTCACCGTAAACGTGCCGCCCTGCATATCGTCCAGCTTCAGCTTCTTTTCGCGCGTACGCCGGGCAAGATCGTCGATCTCGTGAGCAAGCCCCGATACATTTTTCTGGTCCGCGTGGCGGATGACGGGGGTGACGACCGAATCCTCCGTCCCGACGGACAGCGAGATATTGATGTCTCGCTTGACGATAATCTTGTCCACCGCCCATACCGAGTTCATAATCGGATAGTCCTTAATTGCGTTGACGACGGCCTTGATCATGAACGGCATATAGGTCAGGTTGATGCCCTCGCGCTTGCGGAAATCGTCCTTCAGCCGGTTGCGAAGCAGGACGAGATTGCTTACGTCGACCTCGATCATCATCCAGCCGTGCGGAATTTCGCTGACGCTTTGCCGCATCCGCGTCGCGATCGTATTGCGGACAGGCGTCACGTCGATAAAATATTCGCCGCGGCCCGGCAGCTCCTGTCCTTCCACCTCGATGGAGGGAATGCGCGGAGACTGGGACAAGTGAATGCCGGACGAGCGCACCGGAACCTTCGGATCCATCGGCTCGATCGGCATCGCCGCAGGAGCGGAGGCCGGAGCCTGTCCCGAACCGGCCGGAACGGCGTTCCCGGACGCTGCCGCTTCCAGCACGTCCTTGCGGGTAATTCGTCCGCCTTCTCCGGTTCCGCGGACATGGGCCAGATCGATGCCGTGCTCCGCGGCCAATCTCTGAACGGCCGGGGAGTAGCGGTGGCGCATCGGAGCGTCGGCGTCGAAGCCGGCCGCTGGCGGAACCGCCGGAGCAGGGCGCGTCGCCCCCGAATGGCGGCTCGGCGATGCCGATCCGTCTAAAGCCGGCCCTCCGGCGGACGCCGCGTTCTCGGCTTCAGCTTCCGTTTCGGTTTCCGCTTCCACCTCCACGAGGCAGATCGCGGCGCCTACCTCGACCGTCTCTCCCGCCCCGATCAGATGCTTGACGAGCTTTCCTTTCACCGTGGACGGAAGCTCCGCATTCACTTTATCGGTAATGAGCTCGCAGATCGGCTCGTATTTATCCATCAGGTCTCCCGGCTGCTTCAACCATCGATCGACGGTTGCCGACACCAGAGATTCCGCGAGTTTCGGCATCGTAATTTCCACTATTTTCTTTGCCATGAGATGCAGTTCCCCTCTCCTAATCCGGTGGTCGGCTTAGTAGCGCGCAAGTTCGAGCATGGCGGCCTTCAGCTTTTCCTTATTCAGCATAAAATGCTTCTCGCCCGGCGAATGATACGTCGTAGCCGGCACGTCCGGACCGCACAAGCGGCGGATCGGAGCGTCCAGATCGTAGAGCAGCTCTTCGGCGATTATCGCGCCGACTTCCGCTCCGACGCCTCCCGTTTTGTTGTCTTCGTGGACGATCAGCACTTTGCCCGTCCGGGAAGCGGCCTCGAGAATGGCTTCGCGATCCAACGGCTGAATCGTCCGCAAGTCGAGAATATGAGCCTCGATCCCGTTCTCCCGAGACAGCTCCTCGGCCGCCTGCATCGCGAAGTGGAGCGGCATGCTATATCCGATGACCGTCAAGTCGCTTCCTTCCCGCATCACTTTCGCTTTCCCGATCGGGACGACGTAATCTCCGTCCGGCACTTCATCGGTGATGAGCCGGTAGCACTTCTTGTTCTCGAAGAAGAGCACCGGATCCGGATCTCGAATAGCCGCCTTCAGCAGCCCTTTCGCATCATATGCCGTGGCCGGAGCCACAATCTTAAGTCCCGGCGTTCCGAAGAAGACCGACTCCGGACACTGCGAATGATAGAGCCCCCCGAATACGCCCGCGCCGATCGGAGCCCGAATGACGACGGGGCAGTCCCAATCGTTATTGGAGCGATAGCGGATTTTGGCCGCTTCGCTGATGATCTGGTTGGTTGCGGGGAACATGAAATCCGAGTACTGCATTTCGGCTACGGGCTTCATCCCGGCCATCGCCGCGCCGATCGCTACTCCGGCGATCGCCGACTCCGCCAGAGGAGCGTCCAGCGCGCGAAGCTCTCCGAACTGCTGCTGCAGCCCCTTCGTCGTACCGAACACTCCCCCTTTCAGCCCGACGTCTTCTCCCATTATGAATACGTCGCTGTCCCGCTCCATCTCTTCCTTCATCGCCAGCCTGATCGCTTCGATATATTCCATTACCGGCATCGTCAGCCCTCCCCGTTCTCCTCAGCGTATACGTAACGGAAAGTGTCCTCCGTCGACTGGAACGGAGCCCTCTCCGCATATTCGGTCGCCTCGTCGACGATCGCGCGGACTTCTGCCTGGAACGCCGCTTCCTTCTCCTCCGACCACAAGCCCGCTTCGTCCAAATACTGCCGGAACGCAGGCAATCCG
This sequence comes from Cohnella hongkongensis, assembly GCF_042654645.1. Lineage (NCBI taxonomy): Bacteria > Bacillati > Bacillota > Bacilli > Caryophanales > Paenibacillaceae > Cohnella > Cohnella hongkongensis. The sequence continues at coordinate 111,908 of NZ_JBHSEP010000008.1, forward strand.
TCCTTGCCCCTGTGAAGCTCCACTTCGTCCTTCGTCCGGTACGTCATATCGTTGTCCGTATTCGAGTGTCCTGTAACCCGGTAAGTCAAAATCTCGATCAGCGTCGGTCCCTCGCCCGCGATGGCGCGCTCTCGCGCTTCCTTGAAGACGCGATATACCTCCAGCGGATTGCTCCCGTCGACTTGAACGCCCGGAAACCCGTAACCCAGCGCACGATCGCTGATGCGTCCCCGAGTTTGCTTGGCAATCGGCGTAGAGATCGCATATTGGTTGTTTTCGCACACGAAAATCACCGGAAGCTGATGCACCCCCGCGAAGTTGCACCCTTCATGGAAATCGCCCTGGTTGCTGGAGCCTTCCCCGAAAGTGACGATTGAGACGGAAGCCTCCCCCCGCATCTTGGCCGCCAGCGCAAATCCGACGGCATGCGGCACCTGGGTCGTAACCGGACTCGATCCCGTCACGATCCTTAACCTTTTGCAGCCGAAGTGTCCCGGCAGCTGACGGCCGCCGCTGTTCGGATCCTCCGCTTTGGCGAACAGCGACAGCATCAGTTCCTTAACCGTCATGCCGATCGAAAGCACGAACCCGTAGTCGCGGTAATAAGGGAGAAACCAATCGCGTTCCCGGTCCATCGCGAAACCCATCGCCACCTGGGAAGCCTCCTGGTTAATGCCGGAGATATGAAAGTTGATTTTGCCTGCGCGCTGCAGCAACTGCCCGCGCTCGTCAAAACGCCGGGCAAGCATCATCGTCTTGTACATGTCGATTGCGCGTTCGTCCGTAAGGCCAAGCTCGGCATGACGAAGCGTTCGCTGGACGGAACCGGTTTGCATCATGGGCGCGTCCTCCTGATTTTGGTTTAGTTTTATAACCTGGTCTTAATACTTGGAGTTAATTTCTATTATACTCCCCTTGCAGGCAAAAAGAAACGCCCAACCCGTCGCGCCGAACAAATTCCCCCAGCGGGATCGTTCTCCGGCGCCGGAAGGATTCGGAATCCTCCGGGTTGAGCCATCTATTAGGCGAGAGGTCAGCCGTGTCCGGCGGCTCCCTCCAGCGCTAGCATCGTTTCCTGCAGCGCTTCGGACAGCGTCGGATGAGGATGGATCGTTCGACCCACCTCCCACGGAATCGCGTCCAGCAGCTTGGCGAGCGACGCTTCGGCGATCAGCTCCGTCGCATGCGCGCCGACCAGGTGAACGCCCAGCAGATCTCCCGTCGCCGAGTCGGCGATTACTTTGGCAAAGCCTTCGCTTTCCCCGTATACGAGCGCTTTGCCTAAAATCCGCAAAGGCAGCTTAGCGGTTTTAACTTGATAGCCTTCCGCCCTGGCGTTCTCTTCCGTCCAGCCGACGGCTGCCGCCTCCGGACGGGAGTAGATGCAGCGGGGAATGTCCCGGTCCGCCGCCCGTGACGGCTTGCTTCCGGTCAGATGCTCGATCGCTGTCGCCGCTTCGTGCATAGCCGCATGCGCAAGCTGCACGCCTCCGATGCAGTCCCCGATCGCGTAAATATGGGGTTCCCCCGTCTGCAGCGTCGCGGAATTGACTTGAATAAAGCCCTGCTCCGCCTTAACGTCGGTGTTCTCCAGCCCGAGCGATTCGACGTTGCCGATTCGGCCGACGGATACGAGCATTCTCTCCGCCGACAGAGCCAGCTCCTTGCCGTTGGCGTCCGTCGCTGTCAGCTCAACTCCGTTCGCCGTCAAGCGGCAGTCGTCCGTCCGGAGAGCAACGCCGGTGTGGACGACCACCCCTCTTCTGGACAGCGCCTTCTCTATTTCCGCGCCGATGTCCCGATCCTCGGTCGGCAGAAGCCTTCCCGCAGCCTCGACGAGCGTCACCTTCGTTCCGAAGTCGCTGAGCATCGACGCCCATTCCACGCCGATCACTCCCCCGCCTACGATCACGATGGAGGAAGGACGGCTTTTCCAGACGAGCGCCTCGTCGCTTGTCGCAATACGTTCGCCGTCATAACGCAGCCCGTCCAGCTTGCGCGGGCGGGACCCTGTCGCGATAATGACGTTCTTGGGCACGACCGTTTCCGCATCCCCGCTTTCCAGCTCAACGGCGATCGCTCCGCTTTTAGGCGAGAAAATCGAGGGGCCGATAATGCGGCCGTTCCCTTTTACGACCTCTATGCGATGCTGCTTCATCAAAGCGTTCAGTCCCTTATGCAGCTGCTCTACAATGCTGTCCTTACGGCCCATCACCGCATTCCAATCTATCGATGCATCGCCTTCCGGCAATTGAATGCCGTAAGATGCGGCATCCCCTATCGTCGCGTATACTTCCGCGCTTCTAAGCAGAGACTTGCTTGGAATGCACCCCCTGTGCAGGCAAGTTCCTCCAAGCTTGTCCTTCTCGATCACGACGACGCTAAGCCCGGCTTGCGCCGCCTTCACCGCAGCCGTATAGCCTCCCGGCCCTCCGCCCAGAACGGCGACATCGACTTCGATTGGCATAGTTTCCCCTCCGTATTCCGTATGTAGCTCCTGTCTATCATTGTACCTTTTTTTCGCGGACGGAACAAAGGCGGCTTCGTGTCCCTTTGCAGGTATCCCCTTGGGTCAGGTTCTCTTCTCGCCGCTGTAGCGCTTTTTCAGCCCCTTTGCCGGTATCCCCTTCCCTCAGGTCGCCCGCCTGACATACCCTCTTCTGGTCCCCTTTGCCGGTATCCCGTTGCTTCAGAAGGGTATATTTTTGCAGGCAGCTGCCGGGCTATAGGAGTGGTGACACAGGCAGCCTACCGTTGCGGGAATCCGTCGTGAGCCTCACGAAACCTTCACTATTTTTTCTAAAATTTTTTCAGAATAAACCTATTTAAATGAGAACAAATGTTTGGTATAATAAAAATAAGAACGGATGTTCTGATGCGAAAAGGGGGATTCGTATGTGTCTGAAGGAAGCTGCGGAGAAATTCCGGAAGTTTTGCGCTATGTTTCAGGAAGAGGCGGATTGCTTCCCTTATTTGTTCCGGTTGAAGTGGCCCGACGGCTTTCGCTGCCCGCGCTGCGGTCACCCTAACTATTATCTCATTTCGACGCGTCGGATCCCTCTGTATGAATGCCAATCCTGTCATGCTCAAACATCGTTAATCGCCGGCACCATTATGGAAGGCAGTCGCACGCCTCTTCACCGTTGGTTCCAGGCTATATTTCTCCATGCCCGACCGCTCCGCGTGAATGCTCGCCAGCTCTCCGAGGCCATCGGGGTTACCTATAAGACCGCTTGGCTTATTTGTCATAAAATTCGACATGCAATGACCGGAAAGGAGTCGAACAGACTGCTGTCGGGAATCGTTCGGGTTTCGGATACGATCTACTGCAAGCGTCTGACTCCTTCCTTCGACTGGCACAAGCAAGAGCAGCCTTTACTTGTCGGGGCTACGGAGTCCGACAACGGCGCGCTTGGCCCGATTGTGATCCGACTTCAATCGAAAGCGCCTCTCAAAGACAAATACGCTCGCCCGGATACCGCTCCGTTTATTCGCGATCATGTGAATCCGACTGACGCCAAAAACACGATTGTGACCAGACGTTACGGGCGTGACGCTCACAAAAAGTTGGCCTCGATGGGCTATACGGTAACCTGGTGGATCGGACGCCTGTTTCTCGGTGTCGGGCCCAAACATCTCCAAGCGTATCTCTATCAATTTTGTTACTACTATAATCGCAGCCAATCTTCGCTCTACGTTCAGTTGCTCGCCGATTGTATCGCTTCTCCGACCTTGACATACCCCGAACTGACCAAATCAGCTAGGGGGTTACGTTCCAACAGATTGCCGCGCGCCCCGAGAGCTCAGTCCCTTCAGTCGGGCTGACCACCGCACTTTCTCAAGTCGTACGCGGCGGCTATTCCGTCTCGTCTTGACTGTCCCATCACCAACGAGCTTCATTTGCGATATCTGCTTCAGGCATGATCTTCTCCTGAGCCAATGGGATTTCTATTACTTGGGAAAAAAAGGGGATCGAGTGAGGGGCGAGCAGGAGAGGGAGTGAGTCGGATAGGGTGTGAGTAGGAGAGGGGAGCCCGCGGAGCGGATCACCCCCCCCTCCCCCTTTCCTGAGCGAATGGGATACCGACAAAGCGAGAAATGTGTCAACCTGCTTTCCCAAGCTCCTGACCGAAGGGGATACAGGGGATACCGGAATTCATGGACAAACCCCTAGAAACCCGGTATGATTAGGAGATGGGAAGGAGGGCTTCATCGTCCTATGAAACTGCTCATTCAGCGGCTAATCGCCATTCTTTTGCTGGTGATTCCCGGTATTGCAGCCGCCTACGGCTTCTTGCTTATGAAGGATGCCGTCTACGACTACTTCGCGAAGATTGGCGATATTAACGTCGTTTCCCCGGACTTCACATGGGGAAAGTTTATCGGCGGAGCGATACTTTTCCTGATTGGCATCGGTTTTATTGGGGGTTGGATTTTCTTCCGAGATCGGAAGCACAATTACTTGTCTCCGCGTTTTCGCACGAAAGTGCCGCGCCCTCCAAGACCGCCGCAAAGCAGCGAAAGCCAATCGCGGGACACCGGCTCCGAACAATAACGGAATGCGACCGCCATGCATACACAGGCTCTATCCCCTATGGGCGACAGAGCCTATGCCTTCGTCATCTATAGATACAATTCCTCTCGTCAGCTTGCCGCTTTCTTGGCCGCCTGCTCAAGCGCTCTTGCTATCGCTTTTTTGCGGACAAGACGCTTCTGCTCTTCCGAATCCGACTGCCAATACTGCTCGTCCTCGAACAAATCGATTAAGGTCATTCGGGCTGCGTTCCAAGCAAGCGATTCTTCAACCAGAATATGGATGCAAAGCGAATAACAAAGCGCTTCGACCGCTCTCAACGCTTCCACTCGATGACCGTAGTCCTTCATCCTTCGTTCTCCTTTTGCCTCATCCAGCCGCATTTTTTCATCTCTGTCCGGGTCGGGCCTTGGGCGTCCGCCGAATCACCTCACCTTGTTCATTGTATAGGAAACTTTTTAAATAATTGAAAAACAAATCATAAGATTCTCTTAAATTTGTTCGGCTGCCGGAGGCTGCTTTAACGGAAGTCTTACCCGGAAGTTGGTGCTGTCGCCGTCGCTCGTTACCGTTATCGTGCCGCCGTGCTTGTCCACGAGCCCTTTGGCAATGGCCAATCCCAGCCCCGAGCCCCCCTTATTCTCGGTTCGCGACTTGTCCACACGATAGAACCGATCGAACAAATGCGGCAAATCCGCAGCCGGGATCGCTTCCCCATAATTGACGATCTCGATGACGACCGCCTCGTTCAGCTTGTTAAGGTAGATGTCTACCTTGCCTCCGGTCGCTCCGTAGTTAATCGCATTGGACAATAAATTCTCGAATACGCGCACCAGCTTGTCGGGATCGCCCTCAATCTGCAGCTCGCCAACGCTTGTAATCAATTTGCCGGTCATCTTGGCCGTCTCCAGCGACAACCGATAATGAACGAGCAGTTGATTCATCATTTCGACAAGATTAAACGTTTGCCGTCTTAACGGAATCACGTCGTGCCTCATCCGGGTATATTCGAACAAATCCTGAATCAGCACGTTTAAACGCTCCGATTTGGCATAGGCGACCTGAACGTAGTGGCGAAGCTCCACCTCGTCCCGGTAACGGTCCTGCTCGATCAACCCCAAATACCCGATAATTGAAGTAAGCGGTGTGCGGAGATCATGCGAGACGTTCGTGATCAGCTCGTTTTTCGTCTGCTCCGCCTTCCGCTCCTCGTCCAACGATCGCTTCAGCTCCATGACGAGCAAATTCACGTTGTGGGCCAGCAAGGACACTTCATTGTTCATCTTGACGGGAACTTGATCCTCAAAATTCCCTTTCAGCGCGATATGTTCCACGGAACGGCTCAGCTTGTCGTAATAGCTGAAGCGTCTCCAGTTGAAGAGCACCATGTATACGATAAACAGAACAAAGCAGCCGAAAAAAATAAGCGGAGTTTCGCCGAAGGTGTAATACAAGCTGCGGATAAACGAACGCTGGCTATAGTTGTCGCGCGTCATTCTCTCCAAAATGATGATCGACATATAGCCGGTCACGACGGCGAGAATCGCGCTGACGCCAATTTGCCAGACCAGCCTCCAAGCCATGCGCGCCGCGATGCTAGATCTCAATTTTGTAGCCAACCCCCCACACGGTCGTGATCAGCTTGCGTCCCATCTCCTGTTCGAGCTTGTCCCTTAATTTGCTGATATGAACCATAACGGTATTGTTCGACTCGAAATATTTTTCCTTCCATACCTGCTGAAAAATATCTTCGGCCGAGAATACGCGACCGGGATTGCTCGCCAGCAAATACAAAATGCCGAACTCCGTCGACGTCAGGTGAATCGCTCGTCCGTCCACTTCGGCGGAATGTGTCGATCTGTTGATCGTCAGCTCGTTGATTTTAATCACGCCGTCGTTCTCCGCTGCCGGGGCAGCGGACTGAGCCCCGTACTGATAGGCTCTCCGCAGCAGCGTCTTCACCCGTACGACCAGTTCCAGCGGATTAAACGGTTTGACGAGGTAGTCGTCGGCCCCCGTCATCAGTCCGAGAATTTTGTCCATATCTTCAGCCTTGGCGCTCACCATCAAAATCGGGATGGACGCCGTCTCGCGAACGCGCCTGCACACTTCCATCCCGTCCATTCTGGGCATCATAATATCCAGCACGAGCAGATGGAAGTCCCGGTTTTTCAGCTTGCTCAAAGCCTCTTCCCCGTCATGCGCCTGTTCGGTGTCGAAGCCTTCGTTGCGCAAATAAATATCGATCAGATTGGCAATTTCGTGGTCGTCGTCAACAATAAGGATGGATTTGGACATCGTTCGGACGGCTCCTTCGTTTCTCACTTCGCGATGCATCATCGCCCTTATCTTTCCCACTATACCGCATCCGTTCGCTTCCTGTCCTATGTTCGCCTCAGGTTTTACACTTCTTAAGAAAGGCTTAAGGTAATTTTTAAGTTTGAAACACTAAAAAAGACAGCGCCCCCCTGCGAAGGAAGGGCTGCTGTCTCAAGTGCAGATTCGCTTATTCCGCCGACGGCGAAGCTTCCGGAGAGGCCGGCGCCGATGCGGCCGGCGCCTCATCTGCCTTTTCGATCAAATTTTTGTAGTTTCGGTCCGACTTCAGGGTGTCGAGCCAGGCTGCGGCTTCCATCCCCAACTTCTCGTCGTAGAACGCCTGACGGACATCGTCCTTCACCGTATCGTACTCGGGAACGACCGCTTCCTTAATGTCGGTCACCTTAATGATATGGAACCCGTTGTCCGCCTCGACGACATCGCTCGTCTCGCCCTTGGCCAGAGCGAAAGCCGCGGTCTCGAAGCGTTGATTCATGACGCCGCGGCCGAAAAACCCGAGATCTCCGCCCTGTTCCTTGGAGCCCGGATCCATCGACTTCTCCTTGGCCAGCTCGGCGAAATCTCCGCCGTTGTTCAGCTCGGCCAATACCGCCTCGGCTTCTTCCTGCGTTTCCACCAGGATGTGAGAAGCCTGAACCTCTTTCGGAGTCGTGGCGAAAGTCGAATCCTTGTTCTCTTCGAAATAAGCCTTCAGCTCGTCCTCCGTCACCGGGTGCTTGTTCTCGAACAGAAGCTTAATCTTCAGATTTGGAAGGATCTGCGTCTCCTTAAGATCCTCCAGCGTGATTCCGGCCTGCATGAGCGCCATCGACATATCTTCGTCCGTCTCAAAGCCGTACATCTTCTTGAAATTGTCGAGCTCGCGCTGAACGTCCGCTTCGCTTACGGCAATGCCGGCTTTCTCAGACTCCAATTCGATGATCTTGGACTGAGCGATCTCGTCGACCAGAGCCGCCATCTGATCTGCGCCCAGCTTGCTCTTCACCTCTTCGTAGACGTCGGTCTTCTTGATCGTATAGCCTTCCATCTCCCCCAGCGCTTCATTGCTCTCTGCGCCCGAAGGATTCCGGATCAACACGAACACGAGCGCGGCAACCGCAATAACCGCGATCGCCCAAGGAACGATCGCCGCCGCGGAGGAGCCTCGCGGCGCTGCTGCACTCCCGGCTGCAGCAGCGCCGGCCGTCTTGTCGAGCTCGATCGGCGAGTGCGGCGCGTTTGCCTCCTCCAGCTCCTTCTCGATCGCTTCATTCGTCACTTGATCTTCCTTATTTTGAACATCCTTTTCGTTATGTTCAGCCATCTTTGCAATTCCCCCTCGTTTTATGGACAGCCATTCATTCACTATACCAGAATTTCAGAAATAAACCTTAAAGACTCCTAAATTTTTTGCGAAATTGGGACGGCGTTCGTCCGTAAACCGCACTGAATTTTTTGCTGAAGTAGCTGAAATGGGGCAGTCCCGTCTCCAGAGCCACTTCTGCAACGGACCAATCCGTATTTTGCAGCAGGTAGGCGGCGTGCCGGATCCGATAATGGTTAAGATAGTCCATCGGCGTCTTGCGCATGACGATTTTGAACATTCGGCTAAAGTGGCCGGCGCTCATGCCCGCCATTTCCGCCAGTGCGGGAACGGACAGCGGCTGGGAGAAGTGCGCCTCCATATAGGTGACGGCGGCTTTCAAGCGCTCCACCGTCTGCGAGTTAACCGTGCTGCCCGGCACGGCGCGCCTCCACTGGCCGGCATCGATCAGATCGGCGAACAGAGCATACAGACCGGCCTTGATGCGCAGCTCTCTCGTCTCGGTTCCCGACTCGAACGTCCGGTACATCCGGTTTAACCGGGCCAGCACCCGTCTCCCCCAGCCGGTTGACCTGTCGTAATACATAGGAATCGACGCCTCCCCTTTGCTCAGCGGCCGGATGAAGCGTGCCGCGATGTCGTCGCCGCCTTCGGCCAACCAGTCCAGGTGAAAGACGGCGGCGCGGTAGCTGCACGGGCCATTCGTCTCCGAGAATCCCCCGTGCACCTCTCCTCCGGGGACGAACATAGCCTCTCCCTCATGAAGCTCGAAGGTGGCAAGGCCGATCTGGAAAACGGCCTGTCCGCTCACCACCCACAAAAACTCGGATTCTTCATGCCAGTGGTTGTCCAACACCGTTCCGTCGGCCTGACGATCCATCGCGTAAGTCGCAAACGGAAAAGGGGGCGTTCCGTGCCGGCGGTCTTCCTTCAGCAGCTTCAGATCCATTTTCGCACCCCATATCATAATATTGTTAGTTTTAAGCATAATATTGCAAGATTACTAACTATAATATCATTAAAATGTTATTGAACTCTATACCTTGCGAGCTTGAACAAGGAGATGATCGAATGAAATTTACGGACGGCTACTGGATGACAAGAAAAGGCTATCGGCTGCTTAGTCCTTATGAAGTTCACGACGTGCGCGTCGGGGCCCGATCGATTACCGTTTACGCCACCCACCGCAAGCTCGAAAACCGCGGCAACACGCTGAACGAGCCGCTGATGACGATGGAGTTCTCCTCTCCGATGGCCGACGTCATTCGGGCGAAGTTCTATCATCATAAAGGGAAGCTCCGTCAGGGGCCTTCTTCCTTCGACCTGCTGCATACGGGCAACGCCGACGTCCGCATCGAGAACAACGACCGCTTCGTCAGTCTGACAAGCGGGGACACGACCGTTACCGTTACGAAGCGGCACCCGGTTCAGATTACTTACGCTTATCGAAGCAAGAAGCTGACGGGCAGCGGAACCCGTTCCACCGCCTACGTTCAGGCCGAGGACGGCGTCCACTATTTCCGGGAGCAGCTTTCCCTGGCTGTAGGAGAGACGGTGTACGGGCTGGGGGAAAGATTCACGCCCTTTGTGAAAAACGGCCAAGTCGTGGAAATCTGGAACGAGGATGGAGGAACGGCTTCCGAGCAGGCTTATAAGAACGTTCCTTTCTACGTCACCAACCGGGGATACGGCGTCTTCGTCAATCATCCGGAGCTCGTCTCTTTCGAGATCGGTTCGGAGGCGGTATCGAAGGCGCAATTCAGCGTCCAGGGCGAACAGCTGGAATATTACCTGATCGGCGGGGATACCCTCAAAGCTGTGCTCGGCAACTATACCTCGCTCACGGGCAAACCGGCGCTTCCCCCCGCCTGGTCCTACGGCCTGTGGCTGACGACGTCGTTTACGACCGATTACGACGAGAAGACTGTGACGGGCTTCGTCGAAGGGATGGCGGCCAGGGATTTGCCGCTTGCCGTCTTTCATTTCGACTGCTTCTGGATGAAGGAATACGAATGGTGCAGCTTCGAGTGGGACGAACGCGTCTTCCCGGACCCGGCGGGCATGCTCAGTCGGCTGAAAGCCCGCGGTTTGAATATCTGCGTCTGGATTAACCCCTATATCGCTCAGCGCTCCGCCTTGTTCGACGAAGGCATGGCTGGCGGCTATTTGCTGAAGCGTCCCGACGGCAGCGTATGGCAGTGGGATCTATGGCAGTATGGCATGGGCATCGTCGATTTTACGAACCCGGCAGCCCGCCGATGGTTCCAAGACAAGCTCGCCGCTCTGCTCGACATGGGCGTGGACAGCTTCAAGACCGACTTCGGCGAGCGCATCCCGACCGATGTCGTCTATTCCGACGGCTCCGATCCGATGCAGATGCACAACTATTATACCCAGCTCTACAATCAGACCGTCTTCGAGCTGCTCGAGGAGAAGCGCGGCAAAGGGGAGGCCGTCCTGTTCGCCCGCTCGGCTACGGCGGGCGGGCAGCGCTTCCCCGTCCACTGGGGCGGAGATTGCGAGGCGACTTACGAATCGATGGCCGAGAGCTTGCGCGGAGGGTTGTCGCTCGGCCTGTCCGGCTTCGGCTTCTGGAGCCACGACATCGGCGGCTTCGAGCAAAGCTCATCTCCGGATTTGTATAAGCGATGGGTGCAATTCGGCTTGTTATCCAGCCATAGCCGGCTTCACGGAAGCACGTCCTATCGCGTTCCTTGGCTCTATGACGAAGAAGCCGTCGACGTCCTTCGCTTCTTCACCAAGCTGAAGCTTCGACTGATGCCGTATTTGTTCGGACAGGCGGCTTCGACTTCCGAAGCCGGTCTTCCGCTGATGAGGGCGATGGTGCTCGAATTCGGCGACGATCCGGCCTGCGACTATCTCGATCGCCAATATATGCTCGGAGATTCGCTGCTGGTCGCGCCGATCTTTAATTCGGAAGGTCAATCCTTCTACTACTTGCCCCGGGGGACGTGGACTCATTTCTTGAGCGGCGAGCAGGTACAGGGAGGAGGCTGGAGAAACGAACGCTACGATTATTTCAGCCTCCCCTTGTACGTCCGAGAGAACCGCCTCATTCCGGTCGGCAGCGAGGATACGCGTCCGGACTACGATTATACGGACGGAGTAACTCTGCACTTGTTTGCGCTGCAGGACAGATCGACAGCATCGGCATTAGTTCCGGATACAGAAGGTAAAATCCGTTTTTCCGTCTCGGCCAGCCGCCGGGGAAATGAAATCAAGCTTGAGTCGGAGGGAAAAGCGAAAGGCTGGAGTCTCGTCTTGCGGGGAATTTCCGCAGTCGCTTCCGTCGAAGACGGGCAAGCGGAAGCGACGGAACTGGGGATGCGGATCGTTCCGTCCAGCGGCGACTCGGTCGTCATTCGGCTGAGCGATTAGCCCTGCATCCCGCTCCTTCGGAGCGTCCGTTCTCAGTTGCCCCGTTACGGTCAAAACCGAGTGCGCCCTGCTGCTCTACACCGAGGGCAGAGCCAATGTCTATTTCAACCGCAAGCGTCATGTGTTTGAGCTTGTGCCCTCAGCGGATTACCGCTCAGGGACTTCTCCCCTACTTCCTCATGCTCGCCATCAGTCAGCAGATGGACGAAATCGTGAAAATGCTGCAGCCTTAAAAGCATCGCAGGACTGTCCGAAGGGAAATGATAACCCTTCAGGACAGTCCTTGCGTTCCGCCTTAGTCTATTTTGAAAATCGATACCGACGCCTGCAGGTCGCTCGCCAGATGAGTGAGCGATTGAGCGGTCGCCGCCGTCTCTTGGCTTGCCGCCGCCGCTTCTTCCGTAGCGGCCGAGATGCTCTCGACGGAAGTTAGCACGGTGGACGATTGCGCCGCTTGTTCTTCGCTCGCAGCCGCGATCTCGGACACCTTCTGCCCGGCTTCGTTGACCATGCTGGCGATCTGCATGAACGATTCTCCCGTTCTCTTGGAGTAATTCACGCTTTCCTCGACCGCTTGGACGCTCTTCTGCGTATTCTCCTGCATCACGCGAATAATTCCGGTGATCTGTTTGGTCGCTTCCGCGCTTCGCTCCGCCAGCTTGCGCACCTCGTCGGCCACGACCGCGAAGCCTCTCCCTTGCTCTCCTGCCCGAGCCGCTTCGATCGCCGCATTAAGGGCCAACAGATTCGTCTGATCGGCGATGTCCTCTATCACTTCGATGATTTCCCCGATGCGCTGGGAGTCGTCCTCCAGGCGAGACATTTTACCGCTGACTTCATTCATGCTCTCCATCGAGGAGCGGATAATTTCATTTCCTTCGCTGGCGACTCTCATCGTCTTCTCCGACAGATCGGACGCCTGATCCGTATTTTGGGCGACGGAATGAATGGCGATCGACAGCTCGTTGAACAGCTCGCTGATCATCTGCGCCGAGCTTGCCTGATTGGAGCTGCTGCTGGCAATTTCCTCCGTGCTTGCGGAGATTTGCTGAGCGGCGGCAGACAGACTGTGAGAGTGATTGGTGATGTTCGTTGCAATTCCGCGAAGGTTGATCACCATCTGATCGATCGACCCGCTCAAAGCTCCGATCTCATCCTTGGTCTGCAAGTTGATCGTGTTGCGCAGATCGCCGTCCGCCACCTGCGTGACCAGGTTAACGACCTTCCGGAGCGGTCTGGCGATTACTTGCGATATGGCGTAACCGAATAGAATGCTGAGAATCGTGGCGGCGACCACGATAATGATTGTGACCGTACTTGACGAAGAGTAAACCTCTTGCCCGTTGGAACGCGCTTGCTCCGCTTCCTTGATGTTGATATCGATCAGTTTTTTCAATGTGGCCTGAAGCTCGAGCGATTCGACCGTTAAGTCGCCGTCGATTAGAATCTCCATATCCTCCAGACGATTCGCATCCTTAAGCTCCACGGTCTGCATGAACAGATTAACGTAATCTTGCCAGGCTGCATCATACGGCCGAAGCGCCTCCTGCGAATTCGTGGTCAGCTCGGTTTGACGAAACGTCTCTATGCTGCTCTTGACCGCCTCCATAGCGCTATTGACCGTCGCCTTAGCCTGATCGATCTGGTCTGCCCTATCCACCATATACAGCTTTCGAAGGCTATTTCTCATCTCGTTCAGATTAGCTTGCGCCTCCACGAGAGATTTAACGGCAACGAGTTGGTTGCTGTACATATCGTTCAGCCGATTGTTGATTTTGCCCAGATTGTTTAAGCCGTAAAAGCCGATGAAAGCCATGATAGCCGCGATCACGAGAAAGGCCGATATCAGTTTGACGCTTGTCTTCAGGTTGTAGAACCATTTCATGACGGTCACCTCATAAGTTGAATGGTCTTTAATACAATCGGAATTACCGGTAGAAACCGAGCTGTGCGACAACATCCTCCAGATCGAGAATAAAGGCCACTTTCCCGTTGCCGAGTAGAGTCGCCCCGGCTACGCCTTCCGGCTGACCGATGAACGCGCCCAGCGTTTTGACGACGACATCCTGATTGCCGTTTAACCTGTCCACGACGACAGCTACCCGTTCCGCCGCATGTCCGACGACTAAAACCGACATCTGCCGGCCGCGCAAGGAATCGCGGGCAAAGCCCAAATAGTCGTGCAGCCATACGAGCGGAACGACCTTATTGCGCAGCGTGATGACCGGCAGGCCTTGGACCGTGACGACGGATTCGGCCTGGATGCGCACAATTTCCGATACCTGATTCATCGGAACGACATAAGGCCGGTCGGCGACCTCCACCAGCAGCCCCTGAATAATCGTGAGCGTAATCGGCAGCCTCACGCTGAATTTGGTTCCAACTCCGCGCCTCGAGTCGACCTGGACCTTCCCGTTGATCCTTTCGATCCCGGCCCTGACGCTGTCCAACCCCTGGCTTCCGCCCGGCGCTTCGTCGCCGCTCAGCGAAGCCGTGGTCAGGCCCGGATGGAAGATCAGCTCCAGCGCTTCGTGCTCGCCAAGACCTGCCGCGCCTTCCTCGGCAAGGAGTCCTTGCTCGACCGCCATCCGCTTTAATCGGTCCGGATCGAGGCCCGCGCCGTCATCCTCAACGATGACGACCACCTGATTGTCCTCATAACCCGCGCGAATGCGAAGCGCGCCCTTGGCCGGCTTCCCGGCAGCCAGACGCTTCTCCGGAATCTCGATCCCCTTCTCAATCGCGTGACGAATCAAGCGGAAGAACGGATCTCCGATCTCTTCGAGCAGCGTACGGTCCAGTTCCGTCTCGCCTCCCTCGACGATCAGTTCGACCTCCTTGCCCGAAGCGCGGGCCAAGTCCCTCACCATTCGAGGGAATCGGCTGAACAACTGGTCCAGCGGAATCATACGAATTCTCATGACGGTATTCTGGAGATCGCCGATCACTCTCGTCAAGCGGCCGGCGAGGTGTCTCAACTCCTCGATGGCGTCGCTTGCCCCTTCCTGTCGCCGAATATCCGCCTCCAACTGCCGGATGCGGGTCTGATCGATGACGAGCTCTCCGACCCTATTCATCATCTGCTCAAGCTTGTCTACGTTGACGCGCACGCTCTGTCCCTTGCTCTTTGCCGAATCAAGCTCTTTGTCCTCCAGCATGTCAGACATTCGCTCCTCCACTTATTCTCTCAGGAGCACTTCGTCCAGCTTGAGAATGCCGACCAGTCGGGAATCCGCGATGCCGATTCCGGTGAAGTAGCCTCCGTCCAAACCGCCGACCCGATCCGGAGGATCTTGAATATCGGCGAAAGTGGCCACCTTGCTCACCTTGTCCACGATGATGCCGACAGACTCTTCGAAATGCGCAACGACGATAATTCGGGTCGATTTCGTGACGGATTGGGGAGCCAGTCCGAACAGACTCCGCAAACTGATCACCGGAATAATCTTCCCTCGCAGGTTGATGACACCTTGCACGTAGTCCCGGCAATGAGGGATTTCTGTAATCTCCTGCATTTTAATAATTTCGTGAATGTCGGAAATGCGAATGGCGTAAAACTCCTCGCCGATGCCAAATTCGATATACTGCTCCCGAGCAGTCGGATTCATCCTGTCGCCCCCTTTCCTTTAACGGTTGAGATGCTTTGCCCTTCCTCATCCTCATCCCAAAAAAAGAATGCGCCTCCCCTTAAACGAAACCGCGATTCCCTATCCACCCCTTTGCCGTAACGGATCATAAAAAAACCTGCCTACAATCACAGTTGTACGACATTCTTCGACAAATTACTACATAAATTTTCATATTTCTACTTTAAATTAAGATAAAGAAAACTCCTCTTCCGTAAAAAAGGCAGCCAGAGACCGTTCTCGAGAGTAGAGTCACAGAGTAAATCCCTTATTGCGGGCATAAAAAAAGCGCGC
The DNA here is from genome assembly GCF_042654645.1 of Cohnella hongkongensis. Lineage (NCBI taxonomy): Bacteria > Bacillati > Bacillota > Bacilli > Caryophanales > Paenibacillaceae > Cohnella > Cohnella hongkongensis. The sequence continues at coordinate 127,404 of NZ_JBHSEP010000008.1, forward strand.
GTGGAAAACAAAAAGAGCGACACAATCGCCGCTCTGCCCGTGACAGTATTTGAAGCACTAATACTTATGCTAACGTTCGGTTCGCTGATCGTTACGATACTGTCCTTTAAACGCAAATAAACCGCCCTCACCAAGGAATCGGTTTATTTGCGCCGGATTGCCTATTGAGCCTACCACCCGTAAAAAGCGGCTGTTGCGGGGAGTCGTGTTAGCCGCACGGCTCCTCTGCGTTTGAATGACCTTTCCTTACGGCGCCTACGTTCAGCTCACCTTATGCTCGATCCGCAGCTTGTCCGCGACCATCGCGATGAATTCGCTATTGGTCGGCTTCGACTTCGCGATGTTGATCGTGTAGCCGAACAGGTGGCTGATGCTGTCGATGTTGCCGCGCGTCCAGGCGACTTCAATCGCATGGCGGATGGCGCGTTCAACCCGGCTCGGCGTCGTCTTGAACTTCTCGGCGATAGCCGGATACAGCGTCTTCGTGATGGCGCCGAGAATTTCGATGTTGTTGTACACCATCGTGATCGCTTCCCGCAAATATTGATACCCTTTAATGTGCGCGGGAACGCCGATTTCGTGAATGATGCTCGTGATGTTGGCGTCGAGATTTTTCGGCTTGCCGATCTGGACGACGTTGGAGCGGCTTGCGCTTCCGCTGGGGACGGAAGACGTCGTGATCGACGAAGCGGCTGCGTTGCCGGCCAGCTGACGGATCCGGTTCGCCAGAACATCCATATCGAACGGTTTGAGTATGTAGTAAGAAGCGCCAAGTTGCACCGCACGCTGCGTAATGTTCTCTTGTCCGAAAGCTGTGAGCATGATGATTTTGGGCATCGGGGACAAATTCATATCCCGCAGCTTTTCCAGGACGCCTAGTCCGTCCAGATGCGGCATAATAATATCAAGGATCATGACATCCGGTACGATTCGTGTTTCTTCCAGCTGACGGATGACCTCTTCTCCGTTGTACGCCACACCGATGACCGTCATATCATCCTGCTCTTGGATGTACTCCGATAACAAGTTTGTAAATTCTCGGTTGTCGTCTGCTAAGAACACTTCAATACGTGGCAATGTCTGGTCCTCCCTTTCCTCTATGCGAGAATAAATTGACGAAAAACGCTCACCGTTTCTCTGTTAATCCAATTTCGACATCCCCTCGGCGTATTCCTTCTGGATTAAAAAATTTTTCTTTATTTATTATTGAAAATCGAATATAATTAATAATTTGTGTCAAAACGCGTCAAATGATGATTCGTTTCGTACATTTTCGACAATCGTTCGGATTTTAGATCAAACAAACAAAATCTAAGGCGTCAGACCGCCTTAGAAATCGTTTGTTCGGGATCGAGCATAATGCCCGCGTCCTGCAGCATCCATTCGATAAAGCAGCCGTACCCGGAAGACGGATCGTTGACGAATACGTGGGTGACCGCTCCGACCAGCTTGCCATTCTGGATAATCGGGCTGCCGCTCATGCCCTGCACGATGCCTCCCGTTCTTTCCAGCAGCTTCGGGTCGGTAATTTTGATGACCATTCCTTTCGTAGCCGGCGACGACTGCTTGGACACATGAACGATCTGAATATCGAACTTCTCGACCTTCTGCTTCTCCACCACCGTCAGAATCTGCGCCGGACCTTCCTTTACTTCCTCGGCAAAGGCGACCGAGATCGGCTCCGGATGGTACGAGTGCTCGGGAAGCTGCTTCATCTTGCCGAAAATACCGAAGCGCGTATTGCGCTCCACACTGCCCAATGTGCGGCCTTCCTTCAGAAAATGCGCTCTTTTCTCGCCGGGCTCGCCGTTTTGGCTTTTGTTGATCGAGGAGACGCTCGACTGCAAAATTTCTCCGCTGCCGACGACGATCGGCGTCTGCGTATCCATATCGGTAATGACGTGACCGAGCGCGCCGTAGACGCCCTGATCCGGGGCGTAGAACGTTAACGTTCCGACGCCGGCCGCCGAGTCCCGAATGTACAGACCGAGCCGCCACGCTTTATCCTCTTCGTCGTATGCGGGGGTAATCGTCGTTCTGAATCTTTCCTTCCCTCTTTGCACCAACAGCTTCAGTGGCTCTCCGCTGCGTCCGGCTTCCTCCGAATAGGCGGCGATTTTGGAAATGTCGTCGCAGAGCTGTCCGTTAATCTCGACGATCAGGTCACCGAGCCTTAGCTTAGCCTCTTCACCCGGCGACACCTTCGAGCTGCTCTTCGTATGGACCAGATGATGGCCGACGATCATGATGCCTGCGGATTTGACCTTGACGCCGATCGTCTGACCGCCAGGCACAACGCGCAAATCCGGAATGACCTGAAGCCGAACCGTCTTGAACGGGATTTTGCCGAACAGCTTCATTTTCAGATGGGTAACGCCGCTCGATTTGGGTTGAATGGATAAAGGCTGCCTGAGATCGACTTGGACCGATGCGTCTTCGCTGCCGTTAACTGCGGCCACTTGCGGATTCAGGCTGACTTGGGCATGCACGGGCATGGCGTAATGCAGCGAAACCGGCTGTCCTTGAAAAAGTCTGACCCGATTCGGAAACTCCGCGAAATGCTGAAACGGGGTCGAGCAGACGGCGATGATCAGCATTAGAACGACTACAAGACCGATGCGGCGGCGTCTTCTGGAGTGTTGCTGGTACAAGATCTCACGCTCCCTTACAGTCTGAATCGGCTCTCTGTATGTCGCCGATAACGTACCTATAAGGTAACCGTGGCATGCCCCTTTTATGTTCTCAAAAAGCTTCCTACCCGATCGATTTTTCGCGTCGTTACGCGTTTTTTCGGATCTCCGCCAGACTAAGCATTTCTTGTGCGTGATGCCGGGTTTTTTCCGTCACTTCCACTCCGCCGAGCATCCGCGCCAGCTCTTCGACCCGCTGCTCCGGCGATAGCTCGGCGACCGACGTGCGCGTCCGGGACTGTTCGTTTACCTGCTTGCGGATCTCGTATTGGTGATCGGCCATACAGGCCACTTGAGGCAGATGGGTAATGGCGAACACCTGACAATGGCGAGACAGCAAGCTCAGCTTCTCCGCGATCGCTTGCGCCGCTCTTCCGCTGACGCCAGTGTCCACTTCGTCGAATACGAGCACCGGAATTTCGTCGATGCGAGCGAATATCGCTTTCAGCGCCAGCATGACGCGCGACATTTCGCCTCCTGACGCAATTTTCGCCAGCGGCTTCGGCGGTTCGCCCGGATTCGTCGACAGCACGAATTCGGCGGTGTCCAAGCCTGCAGCCGTCAACTCCGTCGTTCCGAGCTTGACCTCGAACACGGACCGCTCCATCTGCAGCTCGGCCAATTCCTGCTCGATCTGATCGGCCAGCACTCTGGCCGCGCTTCTGCGAATCGCCGACAGCTTCTCGGCCCGTTCCTGCAGCTCGCTGCGGAGGCGGGCTTCCTCTTCAGACAGCTTCTCGAGCCTCTCCTCGCGATGGTCGAGCTGCTCCGCTTCGGCCTGAATTTTATCGCGATAGCTCAAAATATCCTCGATCGTCTCGCCGTACTTGCGCTTTAACCCGTGCAGAACGTCGAGCCTCTGCTCGATCTCCGCGAGCCGCTCGGGATTAAATTCGATGTTTTCCTTGTAATCCCGAAGCTGATAAGCGCTGTCCTCGGCGGTGTAGTAGGCGTTCTGCAGTTGATCGATCATCGGCTGGAGCGCCTCGGGGTCGAACTTGACAATGTCCTGCAGACGGCTCAAGGACCGAGACAGCGCCGACAACCCTTTCGCGCCGTACAGCAGGTCGTAAGCCTCCGTCGCCGCTTCGGCCAGCTTCTCCGCATGGGCTAGTTTGCGCCTCTCGTCGGTCAAGGATTCATCCTCGCCCGGCTTTAACCGCGCCGCAGCGATCTCCTCCAGCTGGAACCGGTACAGGTCGAGCATCTGTATGCCTTGCCTGGACTTCTCCTCCAGTTCGCGCCGCTCCCGTCCGACGCTTACATACTGCTGATAAAGCTGACGATAAGCCGTCTTCTCCCCGCGGATGTCCTCTCCGGCGAACAGATCGAGCCATTCTAGATGCTTCTCCGTCTTCAGAAGCGACTGGTGCTCGTGCTGACCGTGAATGTTGACGAGATGCTCGCCCACCTCCTTCAGCATCGTCAGCGTGACGCTCTGGCCGTTAATTCTCGCCGTCGACTTGCCGTGCGCAAGCAGCTCCCGTCGAATCAACAGCGTCTCTTCCCGGTCCGCCTCGATGCCCAAGCGGCTCAGCGTCTCCCACACCGGATGCCCGGGCGCCAGATCGAACACCGCTTCGATATCCGCCTTGTCGCAGCCGTGGCGGATCATCTCGGCGGAGCCGCGTCCGCCAGCGGCCAAAGTCAGCGCGTCTATGACGATCGATTTTCCCGCGCCCGTCTCCCCGGTTAGAACATGGAACCCGTCGTGAAAGGCGACAGACACGTTCTCGATGACAGCCAAATTATGAATCGTTAATTCCCGCAGCATAATAAGCCCCCTTGGACTCGACTGGTTTCGTCACTGCATCATCTCGTTGATTCGCTTTAGCAAGGCTTCTCCGTCGCTCTTCGTTCGGCTGATGATCAGCGTCGTATCGTCTCCGCCGATCGTTCCGATAATTTCAGGCCAATCCATCCCGTCGATCAGCGCCGCAATCGTACCCGCCGTTCCCGGCAAGCACTTCAGGACGACGAGGTTATCGGCCGCTTCCGCCCCCAAATAATGGTCGAGCAGCGCCCGTTTCAGCTTCTGCGCGGGATTGTAGCGCTGGTCTTGAGGCATCGAATATTTGTAACGCCCGTCTTCGAGCGGAACTTTAATCAACTGCATTTCCTTGATGTCGCGCGAGACCGTCGCCTGGGTCACCTGCATTCCTTCCAAGCCTAGCGCTTCGACGAGCTCCTCTTGCGTCTCGACTTCCCTCGAGCCGATCAGCTCGCGGATTTTGCGTTGACGTTGTCCTTTCATTTCTCGCCAGCCTCCACTTTGAATCGAACGATTTTGATTTGACGTTCCTGGGCCGGCACGATCACGATGCCGTAGCAGTCCGGGAACAGCAGCGCGTAGACGAGCAGCCGCTCGCGCAATGCGCTCGGCGTCCACTCCAGCGGCTGCCTTGCCCGTTCGAGCTTCACCAAGTAGTATTGATGGTCTTTAACGGCCAAATAATCGAAATACAGACGCGTCGGCATAACCGGCCCGTTATCGACAGACACGCCCAGCGAAATGCGGTGCTTGCCCGACAGCGCCTGGAATCCATGCTCTCTCAACAAAGCGACATGCTCGTCCTCCTCGACTCCGCCTGCGGCCGCCAGCTTGCGAAGACGCGCATCCGGAGGCTCGTGAAGCCAGCGATCCAACCTTCTGATGACCCACCAAACCATGATCGCCGCCGCAATCAGCATAATGACCCAATCTCCGACGCTACCCATAACCGCCTCCCGAACGTTCCGTTACGGTGAGCTGCGCTGTCTGGACCTGGTGCCCCGTTTGCTGTTACCTTTTCGTGATCGACCGCCAATTTTCCTCTCTTGAAGCGAAAACCCGGAGATGCGCGGAGGCCCGGATCGATTCCTCAGGCCGTTCTTCGGCAGCTCCGGGTCGTCCGGGCAATGGCTTATGACTTGAATTATGAAGAGCTGCGGCGAAAAACGCGGTGGGCCTCCTCCACCGTGCTCGAGATGCGCTCGTCGCGTCCGCCCGCGCCCTCGGCATCCGGCGGAACGGATCCGGCAGCCGGATCAAGCCGCCAATAAGCCAGAAACTCGATGTTTCCTTCTCCTCCGGTGATCGGAGAATACGTTAAGCCTTGCAGCGCATAGCCCAGCTCTCGAGCCGTCCCCAGCACGTCCTTCAGCACTTGAGCGTGAACGGCCGGATCCCGGATGACCCCCGACTTGCCGACATGCTCCCGCCCGGCTTCGAACTGCGGCTTGATCAGGGCGATCGCATGTCCGCCGCTCTGCAGCAGACCGGTCAGCACCGGCAGAATCAGCTTCAGCGAGATGAACGAGACGTCGATCGTCGCGAAGCCCGGCAGCGGGCCGTCGAGCTGATCTGCAGTCATATGACGGAAATTCGTCCGCTCGAGCACTTGAACCCGCTCGTCCTGGCGGAGGGACCAGTCCAGCTGGTTGTACCCGACGTCGACCGCGTAGACGCGGGCCGCTCCGTTCTGCAGGGCGCAGTCGGTAAATCCGCCCGTTGAGGCGCCGATGTCGAGCATGACCGCTCCCTGCAGGCTCAGCCCGAAATGGCGAATCGCCTTCTCGAGCTTTAAGCCGCCGCGGCTGACGTAGGGATGTACGGAGCCTTTGACGGTAATCGCCGCATTCCGCGGCACCTTCGTTCCCGCCTTGTCGACCCGCTCCGTCCCGATCAGCACGAGACCTGCCATTATGGCGGCTTTCGCTTTTTCCCGGCTTTCGAAATACCCCTGCTCGACAAGCAGAAGATCGAGCCGCTCCTTAGTTGCCTGCGCCTTCTCCATCAGGTTGCCCTTTGCCGCTTGCGCACCGCGAGCGAAGACAGCCGCTTCGCGATATGTTCCGCCGTCAGCCCGACTTCCTCGCGCTGCTCCTTCACCGTCGCATGCTCCACGAACACGTCCGGAATGCCGGCGAGATGGACGGCTGCGGGCTGAACGCCCTGAAGCGCGTAGAATTCCAGAATCGCGCTGCCCAGGCCGCCCTGTACGGCGCCCTCTTCGACGACCATGATCGGGAGCCGTTCCTTAGCCAGCGACAGCAGCATTTGGCTGTCCAGCGGCTTGACGAACCGGGCGTTCACGACGCGAACATTTATCCCTTCGCGCTTGAGCAAGTCGGCGGCCTCCTCGGCTACCTGCACCATCGGCCCGATCGCCAGCACCGCCGCATAATCGCCTTCTCGCACCGTTTCCCACGTTCCGATCTCGATCGGAGTCATTCGCTCGTCGTAAGGAACGCCGACGCCTTCGATGCGCGGGTATCGGACGGCAATCGGACCGTCGTCATAGTCGACGGCGGTGCGCAGCATATTTCTCAGCTCGTTCTCGTCCTTGGGCATCATAATGACGATGTTCGGAATATGCCGCAAGAACGCGATGTCGTATACACCCTGGTGGGTCTCGCCGTCCGCGCCGACAAAGCCGGCTCTATCGATGGCGAATATTACGTTCAGGTTCTGCCGGCAAATATCGTGTACGACCTGGTCGTAGGCGCGCTGCAAAAATGTCGAATAGACGGCGAATACCGGCTTCATTCCCTCCATCGCCAGCGCCGCGGACATCGTGCCGGCATGCTGCTCGGCAATCCCGACGTCGTACATCCGGTCCGGAAACCTCTCGGCGAACTTCAGCAGCCCGGAGCCGCCCGGCATCGCGGGCGTAATGGCGACGATGCGCGCATCCTGCTCCGCGAGCTCGATCAGCGTATGTCCGAACACCTCCGTGTACATCGGAGGGCCGACCGGCTTCACGACCTGTCCGGACTCGATTTTGTACGCTCCCGAGACACCGTGCCACTTATGGGAATCGGCTTCGGCCGGAGAGTAGCCCTTTCCCTTCGTCGTCAGCACGTGAACCAGCACGGGGCCGTCGACCTGATCCGCCTGCTTGAACGCTTCCAGCAGCTTGCCGACGTCGTGTCCGTCCACGGGACCGAAGTACTTCAAGCCGAATTCCTCGAACAGCACGCCTTCCGGCGCAATCAAATATTTCAGGCTGTCCTTGACGCGATCCGCTGTGCGGGCCAGCTTGCCCCCGATCGCCGGCACCTTGCGCAGCAGCCAGTCCAGCTCGTCCTTCGTTTTGCGGTATATTTTCTCCGTTCTGACCTTGCCCAAATAATTATGGATCGCTCCCACGTTAGGAGCGATGGACATCTCGTTATCGTTCAGCACGACCATGAGCTTGCGTTTCTCGTGGCCGATATGGTTCAAAGCCTCCAGCGCCATTCCGCCGGTCAGCGCTCCGTCGCCAATAATCGCGATGACACGGTTGGAGGCGCCCTTCAAGTCGCGCGCCAAAGCCATCCCCATCGCTGCGGACAAGGACGTGCTGCTGTGTCCGGCCTCCCATACGTCGTGCTCGCTTTCATTGCGCTTCACGAAGCCGCAAAGTCCGCCCTTCTGGCGCAACGTGTCGAACCGGTCTTGACGTCCGGTCAGCATCTTGTGCACGTAAGCCTGATGACCGACGTCGAATACGAATTTGTCCAATGGACTGTTGTAGTGATAATGAAGCGCCAGCGTAAGCTCCACGACGCCGAGATTCGGCGCCAGATGCCCGCCGGTCGCGCTCAGCTTCCGAATGAGAAAATGCCGAATTTCTTCCGCCAGCTGAGGAAGCTCGGGTATCGCTAGTTTTTTCAAGTCATCCGGACTGTCGATTTGCTCGAGCAGCAAGTCATGTTCCCCGCTTTCCCCACATCCATAATTAGACCTATTATACCATAACCCCGATTCAATGCCCAAATTCCTCGTTGGCGGCGCAAGCCGCCATACAAAGCCAAAAGCCCCGACCGGAAGATCGCGCCTCGCCTGGCGTTCTTCCCGGTCGGAGCTTTCGCATCCGCATATTCAGTGGTCCCGGTTCAGCAAATAACCCGCGATCTCCAGCAGCCGGTCCGGCTTGGCCAGTCCCGCTTGAAGCAGAGCGTCGGCCGCCTCGCTCGTCAGCTCGGAGACGCGTCTGCGGCTCTCGTCCAGCCCGAGCAAGTACGGATACGTCACCTTCTGCTGACGCTCGTCGCTCTTCACCGGCTTGCCCAGCTTCTCCTCCGACCCCGTCAAGTCGAGAATGTCGTCCTGGATCTGGAACGCCAGGCCGACATTGCGGCCGAAGCGGCCAAGCGCTTCCAGCTGGCGCTCGTTGGCCTCCGCCGCATGTCCGCCGGAACGCAGCGAGAAGGCGATCAGGTCGCTCGTCTTGTGCAGATGGATATGCTCGAGCTGATCAAGCGACGTTATCCCCTGCTCGCCGAGCATATCCGACACCTGTCCGCCGACCATGCCCGACAGCCCCGCATAGCGGGACAGCTCCCGGACGACGGCGAGCACCCGCTCCGCGGGCACGCCGGCTTCCGATGCCTGGGAGACGACGTGAAAAGCGTGCGTAAGCAGGCCGTCCCCGGCAAGAATCGCCATAGCCTCGCCGAACACTTTATGATTCGTCGGTCTGCCCCGACGATAGTCGTCGTTGTCCATAGCGGGCAGATCGTCATGAATGAGCGAATAGGTATGAATCATCTCGACCGCGCATGCGAAAGCCATCGCCTTGCCGGACGTCTCCTCCATGCCCGACACCGCTTCAGCGGCGGCCAGCGCCAGAATCGGCCGGAGCCGCTTGCCTCCGGCCAGCAAGGAATACTCCATCGCTTCGCGCAGCCGGCCCGGGACGGGCCAGTTCGCCGGAAAGACGCTCCGCAGCGCGGCTTCCACCCTTTCCCGCTGCTCCTGCAAATAAGTGTGCAATTCCACTGAAGTCTTCACGTCATAACCCCTCTGCTCTTCAACGCGTCTGTAGTCGAATCGTGCCCGCAGCTTACTCTTCCTTGCCTGCGGAGAACGGCTTGCGCTGCCAGCCGGCATCGCCTTCCACCAGCATTTCGATCCGGCGCTCGACCTGCTCGAGCTTCTGCCCGCACAGGCGGGACAGCGTCATTCCTTCCTGGAACAGCTCGATCGCCGTCTCCAACGGCACGTCTCCGCTCTCCAGCTTGGCTACGATCGTCTCGAGCTTCTCCATGGCCAGCTCGAACGACATGTCCGCAGCGCCGCTCTCCGCGGCTGCCGCTTTCTCTGCGCCGTTGTCAGCCATTCGTTTGCTCCTCTCCGTGTATTCCCCATATTTGACAATCCAATTTTCCGTCGGATAGACGAAGATGAAGGAGGTCGCCCGGTTGTACCTCGCGAATCGACCGAATCAGCTTCTTCTCCTGCTCGTCGTAAGCCAGACTGTAGCCGCGAACCATGACCTTAAGCGGGCTGAGCGCATCCAGCTGCCTGAGCGCAGAGCCGTAACGGCCCGCTCTGTCGCGAACGATCGCGTTCATGGCCAGCTCCAGCCCCTTCGAGGCAGCCGTCAGCCTCTGGCGAGCCTGGACGGCCTGCTGCCGCGGACGGACCGCCTGCAGACTTCCCTCGAGCCGCGTCCATCTCTCCTGCGCCCGGCTCTGCACAGCCCTCATCCGGTAACGCAGCGCTTCCTTCAGCCGATCCAGCCTCTCCGCCTGGGCGAGTAAGCTGCGCCGGGGCTGGGTAAAATAAGGCGACCGCGCCGCGTGCTGCCACCGCTCCCGGGCCGCAGCGAGCCGGCTTCGGAGCGCTCCGGCCATCCGCCGCTCCTGATGAGACAGCTCCTGCCTCAGCTCACCGATATGCCGAACCGCGATCTCGGCGGCGGCGGTTGGCGTCGCGGCGCGCACGTCCGCGGCGAAGTCCGAAATCGTATAATCCGTCTCGTGGCCGACCGCGGAGATGACCGGGATGCCGGAAGCCCGGATGGCCCGGGCGACCGCTTCCTCGTTAAACGCCCACAGCTCCTCCAGCGATCCCCCTCCGCGTCCGACGATCAGCAGATCCGCCTCTCCCAGCTCGTTCATCGCCTGAATGGCTCTGACGATGGAAGGCGCCGCACCGGTTCCCTGGACGGATACCGGGTACAGCAGCACATGCACGCCGGGGTTGCGCCGTTCCAGCGTAATCAGAATGTCCCGGACCGCAGCTCCCGTAGGCGAAGTAATAACGCCGACTGTGCGCGGATATCGGGGCAGCGGCCGCTTCTTCTCCGGATGGAACAGCCCTTCCTCCTCGAGCTTGCGCTTAAGCTGCTCGAAGGCGAGATACAGGCTGCCGATGCCGTCCGGCTGCATCGCAGTGACATAAAACTGATATTGGCCGTCCCGCTCGTAGACCGATATGCCTCCCCGAGCCAGCACCTTCGTGCCGTTCTTGGGAGCAAAGGGCAGCCGCTGGTTGTAGGACGCGAACATAATGCATTTTAAGCGAGCTCCGTCGTCCTTCAGCGTAAAATACATATGACCGCTGGAATGCAGCGTGAAATTCGATATCTCGCCCCTCAGCCAGACGTCCTGCAGGCCGGAATCGCCTTCCAGCTTGCTCTTGATCCGTCGGGTAATCTCGCGTATCGTGTACGCTTGCGCCGGTTCTCTCATCCGCAAGCCCCCTATGCGAGGGAGCGCTTGGCTGCCCTCAGCGTGTTGGCCATCAGCATCGTAATCGTCATCGGTCCGACGCCGCCCGGCACCGGCGTAATCCATCCCGCCCGCTGCAATGCGTCGTCGAAGTCGACGTCGCCGCACAGCTTGCCGTCGGGAAGCCGGTTGACGCCGACGTCAATGACGACAGCGCCCGGCTTGATCCATTCCTTCTTCACCAGCTTCGGCACGCCGACAGCTGCGACCAGAATGTCCGCCTGACTGGAAATCTCCGGCAAATTCGGCGTCCGCGAGTGACAGATCGTCACCGTGGCGTTCTCGCGAAGCAGCAGCATCGCGACCGGCTTGCCGACGATGTTGCTGCGGCCGATAACGACGGCATGCTTGCCGGCCGGATCGTTGCCCGTCCGCTTGAGCAGCTCGATTACGCCGGCGGGCGTACAGGGCAGCAGCGTGTCGTCCCCGATCATCAGGTTGCCGACGCTCTCCGGATGAAAGCCGTCCACATCCTTCTCCACCGCGATCGCGTCGATGATCGCCTTCTCCTCGATATGCTTCGGCAGCGGAAGCTGCACCAGAATGCCGTGAACCTTGGCCTCTTCGTTGTAGCGGGCGATTAAGCTCAGAAGCTCCTGCTGGGTCGTCTCGGCAGGCAGCCGGACGACCTCGGAATAATACCCGAGCTGCTCGCAAGCTTTCGCCTTATTGCGGACATACACTTGCGAAGCCGGATCCTCGCCGACGAGGATGACGACGAGGCCCGGAGTTACGCCCTCTCCCTTCAGCCGCTCCGCCTCCGCCTTGATCTCCTCGCGGATCGAATCGGATATTTTTTTGCCTTCGATCAATTGTGCGCTCACTTCCGGTCACTCTCCTCGGATTTGTTAGCTTCTCTCTCTTTCATCATCCGACCGAGAACCCCGTTGACGAACTTGCCGTTCTCTTCTCGGCCGAAATGCTTGGCCAGCTCGATCGCTTCGTTGATGACGACTTTAGGAGGAACGTCCTCCCGGTACAGCATCTCGTAAGCGGCGAGGCGCAAAATCTGCCGGTCGACCCGCGAAAGCCTGTCCACCTGCCATCCGGTCAAATAGACAGCCAGATGCTGATCGATCACCTGCAGCTTGTCCTGAACGCCTTGAACGAGCTCTCTCGTAAAGGCGTCGATGCTGCCGAGCTCCGTCACATCGGTCCCGATTTCGTTGTCCTGACGGGCTTCGTCCATTACCGTGTTCACGGCTTCCAGCCCGGTTACTCCGTTCATTTCGATCAGGTACAGGCTCTGTACCGCGATTTCCCTTGCCAGTCTGCGCTTCATGAGTCCTCCCGAATGTTTCGTGTCGTTGAAGCCCTGTTCGCCCTGCCTTCACATTTTTTCCGTAAATGTGCAAAAAATCCCATGCATTCGCAGGGATTATCGCGACCAGGGCCAACGGTCGGACATCCATTCCGTCAATCTCTCGATCGGAAAGATCGGACCCCGCCGTTCATCCTTCTGTTTGCCAATCCAATAACCGATGCCAATGAGCAATGCGCAAAACAGCATATCCCAAAATCCGCTGATCAAGTAGATGACGCCGAACAAGAGACCCGCCGCTATTCCTGCGATTCTGCCGCCGTAGGTTTCCAACCAAGCTTTCCACATAGGCGGTCCACCCTCCTATTCCACGCGGCTCTTAAAGGTAGCAGGCGCCTGCGTCACGTTCGCGATAAAGACCGATACCTCGGCAATGGGAATCCCTGTCGCCTCTTCCACCTGCTGGGCGACCGTGCGCTGCATCTCCTCGGACAATGCCGGGATCGACCCTTCGCCGTCCACGAAAGCCCGAATCATAATGCCCAGTCCCGCTTCGGACACTCTGACGCGCGCGCGCAAATCCTTGACGCCCCGCGTCCGCGACGCGGCCTTCAGCGCCAGATTCTCGACCGTCTCCACCGAGATGCGAATATCTCCATGCTCCGTCCGTTGATTGATTGACGGAGCGGTATGTCCGTCTCTGCGAACCGATACGATCAGGAAGCGGAGACTGACGATCAGAAGCAGGATCGACACCGCGATCACCGTCCACTGTACCGCCCGTACGCCGCCGGTAAAATCGGATACGACCTCCCGGAGCCACGCCTCGGAAAATCCCCCGCTAGCCGCTACGATCGCCACGATCGAAGCGACGCCGATCGCCAAACTGTACAATAACAGAAGCAGCCTGTCCAGCACTTTAGTCAACGAATGAGCCCTCCCTGTTCCCGGATACAATGATGCGCTCCGTGATCGCGAAAAGGCCTCTGCGAGAGTTGTCCCGCAGGTACTCTCGTCAGAGGGCCGTCTTCCGCAGATCGGAGCTGCTGCCCGTCGCCGCTGACCAACAGGAGCGGCTAGCCGTTATCGGACACGTGCATGGGCTTCTTCTTCTTCTGGTTTCTCGCTCGTCTTGAAGTGAACGTCATGAATATGTACGTTGACCTCCACGACGTTCAATCCCGTCATCGATTCGATCGAGCGCTTGACGTTCCGTTGAATTTCGCTTGAAATTTCCGGAATTTTGCGGCCGTAGTGCACGATGATCGAGACGTCTACGGCAGCTTCGCGCTGCCCGACCTCCACCCTGACGCCTTTGGACAGGTTTTTGCGTCCGAGCAATTCAGCTATGCCGGACGACAGGCCCCCGCTCATGCCGGCGACGCCGTCCACTTCTACGGTGGCCAATCCGGCGATCACCTCGATGACCTCCGGCGCGATCTCGATCGTGCCGAGATCGGTCTTTTCGTAATCCGGGGCTATCATTTCCATTTCGCAGTTCCACCTCCATATCCCGGACCTATTCGCGTAAGTCCGAGCGTCCGCCTTCACTACTTATAAATATAGCATTCCCGGATTATTATGACAAACGCTTGGCCCGATTTTTTGTTCCGCGAGAGCGGAAGGACAACATCCTCAGGTCAAGGTTCGAGATTCAGATCGTGCTCCTCCAGGAACTTGATGTCGAAGGTGCCTTTGTTGAAGAGCGGGTGATTCATCAGCTTCAGATGGAACGGAATCGTCGTCTTCACGCCCTCGACGATGAATTCGCTCAGCGCGCGTCGGGTTCTCGCGATCGCTTCCTCGCGCGTCGGCGCCCAGACGATCAGCTTGGCGACCATCGAATCGTAATGCGGCGATATGACGTATTGCGGATAAACCGCGCTGTCCACCCGTACGCCCGGTCCTCCCGGCGGGAGATAGAAACCGACGCGGCCCGCGGATGGCATGAAGTTGCGTTCCGGGTCCTCCGCGTTAATCCGGCATTCGATCGACCATCCGTCGAGCCGCACGTCCTCCTGCTTGAAGGAGAGCGGATGACCTTCGGCGATCGAGATCATTTCCTTGATCAAGTCGATGCCGGTAATCATCTCCGTCACGGGATGCTCGACCTGGATGCGGGTATTCATCTCCATAAAGTAGAAGCTGCCGTCCGGTCCGAGCAAATATTCGATCGTCCCGGCCCCGGAATAATTCACGGCGCGCGCCGCGCGGACGGACGCCTGGCCCATGCGCTCGCGCAGCTCCGGCGTCATAATCGCGCACGGAGCTTCCTCGACGAGCTTCTGGCGGCGGCGCTGCACCGAGCAGTCCCGCTCGCCGAGGTGCGCCACATTGCCGTGCTTGTCGGCGATAATCTGGATCTCGACGTGCTTCATCCCCGTCAAATACTTCTCCAGATAGACGCCGGCGTTGCCGAACGCCTTTTCCGCCTCCTGCTGCGCGGTCGTGATTTCCCGAATCAGCGTCTCCTCGTTCTCCGCGATGCGGATGCCGCGCCCGCCGCCTCCGGCGGTCGCCTTGATGATGACCGGGTACCCGATCTCGCGGGCGACGCGAATAGCGTCGTCCAGATCTTCCAGCAGGCCGTCGGAGCCGGGAATGACGGGAACGTCGGCGTCCTTCATCGTCTGCTTGGCGACGGACTTGTCCCCCATGCGGCTGATCGCCTCGGAGGAAGGCCCGATGAACGTAATATTGCACGACTCGCAGATCTCCGCGAAATCGGCGTTTTCCGAAAGAAATCCGTAGCCCGGATGAATGGCGTCGCACTCTGTCAACGTGGCCACGCTCATAATATTCGTCAAATTCAGGTAGCTGTCCTTGGTCGCGGTCGGGCCGATGCAATACGCCTCGTCGGCCAGTCTCACGTGCAGAGACTCCCGATCGGCTTCGGAATAAACCGCGACCGCCGTAATGCCCAGCTCCCGGCACGCGCGAATGATCCTCACCGCGATCTCGCCGCGATTGGCAACCAATATTTTGTTAAATTTCAAAGCGAAGTCCTCCTCGGGATTATTCCGGCTTTACTAGGAATAGCGGTTGGCCGAACTCGACAAGCTGTCCGTTCTCCACGAGAATGTCCACGATTTCTCCTTTGACTTCCGCTTCCAGAGGATTCATCAGCTTCATCGCTTCCAGAATGCACACGACCGTCTTCTCGGAGACCTTGTCGCCGATGTTCACGAAAGGCGGAGCTTCCGGCGACGGCGAACGATAGAACGTGCCGACCATCGGCGAGACGATCCGATGCAGATTGGAGGTGTCGGCCGCCGGGGCCGCTTTGGCCTCCTCGGCTGGCGCGGGGTGCGCCGCAGCCGGAGCCGTCTGCGCCACCGGAGTCTGAGGAAGATATGTAGGAGGGTAGGAAGGCGCTTGCACGTTGACGACTTCGGTCCGGCCCGGTTTGCGGATCGACAGACGCATGCCCTCGTTTTCGATTTCCAATTCTTGTACGGTCGTTTGGTCTACCAATTTGATCAATTCTTTGATTTCGCTCAGCTTAAACATCTTGGTCACTCCTTGATTCGGGAATTTCCCCGTCTGAAGAACGTATCTTCGTAAGCTAATCTTATTCGAGCCCACAACGGGATTATTATACCATAAACGTTAGAAATGGAAAGGGTCAGCGGTTTGCCCCCGGTCAGCGGCGCGCCGGCCCAGATCGCCAAGCCCCTCTCAAGCGCGAAGAGGGCTGCCGGAAAACAGATCGGAGATCCGCTTCCGAGGCAGCCCTGCCTCCGTTATAGTTCCCTGCCGCGACAATCTCCGGATCAATCCACGTACTGGACGCTGATCCGCTCGGGTCCGACGTTAAGCTCTTTCGTCGCCATGTCGATAATGCCGATCGCCTGCTTCTTCTCGAGCTTGTCGCTGAGCACGATCACTTTGAATTTGGAATCGACCTCGTCGACGACGGCGTTGTCGAAGTCTTGAAGCAGCTTCTCCTGCAGGCTCGTAATCCGGGCGTCGAGGTCCTCCAGACGATCGAGCTCCTCGGCGGCGGCCGTCGCCTCTTCCTGGCTCGCCTTCGTATTGCCGATAATCGCGCTGAGCTCCTCCGCCCGTTGGCTGACCTTGTTCAAGCGCTCGTAGGCGATTTGCTCCAGCCGGTCGTTGCCGGCGGCGTTGGCGATGCCCCGGATGACCTCCTGATCCTCCGGCGACAGCTCGCCGTCCGATCCGGCCGCTCCCGTCTCGGCGTCGGCCGAATCCCCGGTCAGCTGATCGACCTGCGTCACCGTGACGCCGTCCGGATCGATGACGGGCGTGTTGCCGGCGTCTTCGACGATCCCGCTCGTTCCGCCGGCGGCATTGTTCGCGGACGGAACGTCCTCGCTGAATAAATAATAGGCGGACAGGATGACCATCAGGCTAAGCATCGATACGAGCCAGATCGTTTGGCGTTTGTTGTTCATTGTTCCATTCCTCCCGGGTTTTTCGATATTTTGTGGACTCGTTACGCGAACGTTACGTTTTGCGGGGGACGACGGACACGCGATGAATCGGCACGTCAAGCCCGCTGGATACCGCCTCCGCGATCAGCTTCTTGACCGTGATGTTCTCCGCGCCTTTGGCGACGATCATCACCCCGCGAATCCGCGGCTTGATCTTCTTCACGACGATCGGAGACTGAACGCCGGACGAGACCTCGTACAGCACGACCTGACCGTCCTTGGAAATGTCCGTAATGTGCCGTTTGGCGCCGTTGCGGTCTGTCTCGTCCGTAATCGTCTGCATCTGCTTCTCGTTCAGCTGCACGACCGTCTCTTCCGTCGAATCGACCGTGACGAGAATGTCGACGGTGCCGACTCCGACGATTTTTTCCAGCATTCCTTTCAGCCGGCTCTCGAACTCCGCTTCGATATCGGCGAACGTCGTGAGGCCCTTGTCGTCCCCCCCTCCGAGGAACGTCTCCTGCTGCGGAACATCCTCGTCCCTCGGAGGCGAGAAGTCCGGAGCCTTGGAGGGATCCACCGTCTTGATGTTCATCAGGGAAGCCGCGAGCATCATGGCGGCGCCGATCAGCCCGACCAGCACTAGCCAGCGGAACGTCTTGACTCTCCGTGCGCCCCCCGAGCCTCCGCCAATGTAGGCTTCGAGCCGCTCCAGCCAATTCGCCATGTCACAGACCACTCCTCACCTGTCTGCCGCGCAGCTTAGACTTCGCCCGGCAGCTTGACTTCGACGATTCCCGGCGCGAGCCCGAACCGTTCCGATACGAGCGACTTGACGCTCATTCGAGTCGCCCGGTCCAGCTCCCCGTCGGCGCCGTTTTCGCCGGCCATGACGGTGCGGTTGGGCTCGTCTCCCCGCGTCTTCGCCCCCCCGACCTCGACTTCGATCTCGACGTCCGCCACCGCTTCCACTTCCACCTCCCGGATCGGATCGCCGCCGGCGCCGGACGCGCCGGCTTCCGCAGCTTGCGCCGCGGCGTCCGGCTCCAGCTCGATCGAGACCTTCGCGACCGCCAGAGAGCCGTCGGACACTTTCTCCAGATCGACGTCGACCCGGCGAACCGCTCGTTCTCCCGTCCGCTCCACCTCGCTCCGGATCTCGGACTCGAGCCTGGCGGCGGCCAGATCGGCCGCTTGCGCCAGCCGGCTCTCGCGCAGCTTCGCTCCTTCCGCCTCGATCATGGCCAGCTGTCTTGGCGCGCCTGCCGGCGTGCTCTCGACCGCCTGCAGTCCTTCCGACAGCTTGCTGCCGAAATCTCCTTTGATCCATTGGATCACCGGAGTCGCCACCGTCAGCAGAATGAACAGTCCGGCGACGAGCCTCACGTAGCGCTGCATCGTCCGGTTCGGCAGCAGCAAGTCGATGAGCGATGCGAGCAGAATAACCGCGATCACTTGCCTGAGCCAGCCCGACAACCCCTCCATCATATCCATCCCGCGGTCGCCTCCCTCCTCATCGAATCATCAGGGCGGCGTTGCCCGCCGTCAGAATGATCGTCACCGCCAGGAAAAACATCAGTCCGACGGAGGCGAGCGCGGCGAAAACGTAGATCAGCGTCTTGCCGATCGTCTGCAGGCAGTGAACGATCGGCGTATCGCCCAGCGGCTGCATGACCGCCCCCGCCAGGTTGTAGATCACCGCGAGCGTCAGAATCTTCAAGGCGGGGAAAGCGCACAGGAAGATCAGAACGATGACTCCCGCCAGCCCGACTGCGTTCTTGACGAGCAGGCTGGCCGACATGACGGTATCCGTCGCGTCGGAGAACATCTTGCCGACGACCGGCACGAAATTGCCGGTAACGAATTTCGCCGTGCGGAGCGCCACGCCGTCCGCGACCGCTCCGGTCGCTCCCTGAACCGACAGCACGCCGAGGAAGACGGTCAGCAGAATGCCGAGCAGCCCGACGCCCGCATTGCGGAGCAGATTGGCAAGCTGCGTCGCCTTGTACCTCTCGGTCATCGCGCTCACGAGATGAAGCACCGCCGAGAAGAACAGCAGCGGGAACACGACCAGATGCACAAGCGTTCCGATCGTATGAATCATGAAGACGATAAGCGGGTGGAGCACGGCGACCGAAGTTACCCCCCCGGTGCCCGCCAGCAGCGTCAGCAGCAGCGGCACCATGGCCAGCATGAACTGCACCATGTTGCCGATCGCCTCGGCCGCGTAGACGATCGCCGTTCGGAAGCTGTTCACCGCCAGGATGATGACGACCAGATAAGCGATGCCGTAGGCGACCTTGCTGACGGCGTTCCGCTCGAACGCGCTCTGCATCGTCTCGAGCAGCATCGTGAACACGGTCAGCAGGACGATCGTCACGAGCAGCTTCCCGCTGTAAAGCACCTCGTGCAGGAAAAATTTCGCCAGGCCGGACAGCACCTGTCCGACGCTCATGCCTTCCCCTTCGGGAAACATCAGCTGCTTCAGCTCCGGCAGCTTGCCCTCGGGAAAATATCCGCCGTATTCCGACTTCAGATTGTTCCAGTACTGCTGAATGCGCCCCAGCTCAAGCTCCTCGCTCTGTCGGCGCGCCAGATCGTCGGACAGCCGTTCCGGCTCCTCGACCGCCGGCTGCCCCCCGGTCGCGGACGTCCCCGCGCTTGCCATGGCGACCGCGGCTTCTGCGAACAGGAACACGAGCAGCGTCATCATCGGCAGCAACAGCGCGAGTCCCTTTCCCGTTCGCCTCATCCCGTTGTCCTCCCCTATCGGCATCCGTCAAGCCGGCAGCAGATTCAGCACCGTTTCGACGATGACGCTGATGATGGGTACCGCCATGACGAGAATGAGCATTTTTCCGGCAAATTCAATTTTCGTCGCGATGCTTTCCAGCCCCGCATCGCGGACGATCTGGGCGCCGAATTCCGCGACGTACGCGATGCCGATAATTTTCAGCATCGTCTTCAGATAGACCGAAGGAATGCCCGACCGATCGGCAAGCTCCTCAAGCACGGAGATGACGTCGTCGATCTTTCCCACGAAAGCGAGGAAGATCCCGACCCCCACGAAGGCGGCGAGCAGATAGGCGAACATCGGCTTCTGTTCGCGGATGACTAGAATCAGCACGGTCGCCAGAAAGCCGATCCCGACGATCTGAAGTATGTCCATCCATCCCACCTACTGGAACAGGAAAATGGTCTTGATTTCCTGAAACAAGTCGTTAAGCATGCGTACGACCATGAACAGCACGACGACGAACCCGATCAGCGTCACCCAGTGCGCCATATCTTCCTTGCCCATCTGCTTCAACACCGTATGGATCATCGCCACGATAATGCCGATGCCGGCGATTTGAAAGATGGTGCTGATATCGATGTTCATCGCTATGGCCTCCTAATTCTCCAACGAAATGCTTCAGGCCGGAATTGCCCGCTCCGTCTAAATCATCAGAATGACGACCAGCGCCGCCCCCAGCATGCCGAGGCTGCGGCTCAGCTTCTCGTATTTGCGCTGATCCTCCCGGGCGGCCGCTTCCTCCGCCTGCAGTTGATGGAAGGCGAGCCTCAGATGCTTGAGCTGATCCTCCCGGCCGCTCCCCCCGAGCGACGCGCCGAGTCTGAGCGCCGCTTCCTTCTCCGGGAGCTTCATCGCCGTGGCCGGCCAGAACTCGTGGATCGCCTTCTCCCAGCAGTCCCGCACCGTTTCCCCGGATCGCGCCTCCTCTCCCGAGAGCGAGCCCGAGATTCTCGCGAACATCGCGGACAGCGGCTTAGGAACGGCGGCGGCGATTCGATCCAGCGCTTCGGGCAGCGGGGTTCTGCCGTAGCCGATCTCCGTCTCCAGACGCTGCAGCGCGTGAAGCAGCTCGCGGATCTGCCGCGGCCTGGCCGAGTACCGGGCGGATTGCACGAGCCCGATCATCGTTCCTGCGAACAGGACGAGCAGTACGCCGATGAACTTAAACATGGCCGCCTCCCTCTCTCCTTCCTTCGTTCGGGGATCGGATCACCGGCATCGGACGCGGCTTCACCGTCATCTGGGCCGTCGCCCCCCGCGCCCCTCCCTCGTTGTCCCGCTCCGACGGTTCGGCTTCGCGTACGGGAGCGTCTCTCGGCAGCGATGCGCCCGTTCTCGAACCGTTGCGAACAGCCTCGCGCTCCGCCTCCTGCGACAGGACGATCCGATGCTTCACGCCGCCTCCCGACTTGGACAAGAACACGTAAGCGCCGAAAACCCCTTCCGCCGCCAGCTTGCCGAGCGCCGGCCTGGCCAGCACGTCGGCCAAATCGGCCGCATGGGCGGTCGCCAGCACGCGCACCCCGGCATGGATCGCCTCGCGGATCGCCTCCGCGTCCTCCGCCCTGCCGATCTCGTCGACGACGAGCACTTCCGGCGACATCGAGCGGAGCATCATCATCATGCCTTCCGCCTTCGGACAGGCGTCCAGAACGTCGCAGCGGGGACCCAGGTCGAAGGTCGGCACCCCCCGCTCGCATGCGGCGATCTCCGAACGCTCGTCCACGATGCCGACTTTGCGGCTACCCCAGCCTTGCGCGGCAGGATGATGCCAGCTCCCCGAGCTGATGCAGCGGGCCAGATCGCGGATCAGCGTTGTCTTGCCCTGTTGGGGCGGGGAGACGATCAGCGTGTGGCGTATCGTTCTGGCCCGCATATCCAGCAATCCGGGCAGCACCTGCCCGCCGAAGCCGGCGCGCGCCCGCGCAATCCGGACGTTGAAGCCGGCGATATCCTTCAGATGGGAGACGGCGCCTCCGTCCAGCACGGCGCGGCCGACCAAGCCGATGCGATGGCCCCCGGAGACGGTCATGTACCCCCGGCGCAGCTCCTCCTCCGCTGCGTAGATAGAATGGTTCGTAATTCGCTCCAGCAGCGCGCGGCACGGGTCCCTTCCCGGGAGATAGGCTTCCCCGCTGCGATCCGTCAACGAGCCGTCCTCCCGGACGAACGAATAACGGTTTCCGTAGCCGACCTCCAGCGGCCGGCTCTCGCGAATGCGAATCTCTTCCAGCGACTCCTTGGCGAGCTCGGGCATTCGTTCCAGCACCGAGCGCAAGGCAGTCGGAAACAGCTCCATGATCGGTTGCGGCAAGTTGACCCCCCTCTTCGCCGGTAATCGATTATTGCTTGTTCATATGTATGCTTGGACCGCCGGATTATGCCTGCTTGGCCGACGCTCCGGCAGGCCTCATTTTCTGAGGATTCCTATTAACAAACAGCCGACGCCTGCGAGAATCCAGACGAATTTGGAAGGCGAGAGCTTGTCCGCCAAGCCGACCAGGCCGATCGTCGTCGTCGAGATCAGAATGAGCGGGCCGACCAGCGCGAGCATCGAATTGACCGCCAGCGCCTTCTGCACGTCGTTAAGCCGAAGCATAATAATCGCGGCGATCAATTCGACGCTGCCGGATAGCACCCGCAGCATCGCCATGCTGAATGCCGCCTTGTCCACAGAACATTCCTCCTTATCGTTGCCTTGCCGAGTCGCGGTCGTCTTCGCGCTACTATCTTTATGCCGGCCTCCCCGATAACTTGTCTCTTTCGTTGGCAATCCGGCAGACATTTTTGAAAGAGTTGGGAGAATCGGGAGCGTCACCCTTTTCTGGGCGAACGCATATATTACTCGGGTATTAAACCTTGCTGCGAACGAGGAGAGTTGAGTATGCGGAATACGACCTTACCGTCGGAGTGGCCCGTTCTGTTGACCGATCCCAGCGGGCGAAGAGCCGCCAAGCCCCGCCTGACGGGCCGCACGATGGTGCTGGACAAAGGCTTGGGCCTGAACGCCTTCGAAGATCTGCTAAGTCTGTCGGGAGATTATATCGATATCGTCAAATTCGGCTTCGGCACGTCTCCGCTGTATCCCCTGCCGATTCTGAAGCGGAAGATCGACATGGCCGCGCAATACGGAATCTCGGTTATACCGGGGGGCACCTTGCTGGAGGCTGCGGTGAAGCTCGACGTCGTTCCGGGCTTTTTTCGCCAGGTGCTGGCCATGCGGTTTACCGGAATTGAGGTGTCGGACGGCACGATCGACCTGGAGCGCGGCTTGCGGAGCGACCTGATCCGCGAAGCGAAAAGCCTCGGCCTGCAGGTATTCACGGAGTACGGCAAAAAGCAGTCCGGCTCGCGAATCGACTGCGACGACCTGGCCGCCACCGCCGAACAGGATTTCGAATGCGGGGCGGATCTGGTCACCGTGGAGGCGAGGGAATCCGGCATCGGCGTTGGGCTGTTCGACGAGAACGGCGCTTGCCGGGAGGAGGATCTGGCCCGCATTCGGCAGGCGATGCCCAATCAGGATCGGATTTTGTGGGAGGCTCCGCTGAAGGAGCAGCAAGTCGCCCTGCTCAAGGCGATCGGCCCGGGCGTCAACCTCGGCAACGTCCCGATTCAGGACGTTCTCGCGCTCGAAACGATGCGCCGGGGACTCCGTTCCGATACGTTCGAGCTGCACAAGACTCCCTACCTCGATTACATGATCTGACGCCGCCCTTGATCGGCGACGACAAACAAGCCTCGCGTTCTAAACGCGAGGCTTGTTCCATATCGTGTACCATCTGACTTATGTGGGAGCGTGACCCGGGTGATATACGGAGAATTGGTGCTCGTCGCGCTCATCGTGATCGGGCTGATCGGCCGCTCGTCGATCATTACGACGGCCGCCTGCATTCTGCTGATCGTCAAGCTCACTCACCTCGACCGCTATCTTCCCGCCATCGAAAGAAGAGGAATCGAGCTCGGACTGCTCTTCCTGACGCTCGCCGTTCTCGTACCCTTCGCTTCCGGCCGAATTCAGCCCAAGGACATCCTCGAAGCCTTCTCCGGCTGGCTCGGCTGGGTGGCGCTGATCGGCGGCGCGATCGGCGCCTACTTGAACAGCAGGGGGCTCGACACGCTGAAGGCCGATCCGCAGCTGATCGTCGGCATCGTCATCGGCTCGATCGCAGGCGTCGTGCTGCTGCGCGGCATCCCCGTCGGTCCGCTCATGGCCGCCGGCATTACCGCCGTCATCGTCAAGCTGGTGCAGCTGCTGGCGGGGAAATAAAAAAAGGGCTGCTCCTCCTCGGAACAACCCTAACAGCTCTGCGATTAACGGCGCTCGGACGGCCCGCCGACGAATGCGGTATCCGTCGTATCCAGCCCGTATGCGGTATGAAGCGCGCGGATGACCTCTTGCACCGACTCCGCGGCGATGATGCAGGACACCTTGATCTCCGAAGTGCTCACCATTTTGATGCTCACGCCGACGCTCGAGATCGCCTCGAACATTTGCGCGGCCACGCCCGGATTGGACACCATGCCGGCTCCGACGATCGACACTTTGACCAGACCTTCCTCGTACGTCGTATCGCGGTACGGCACCTGCGCCTTGATGCCGGCCAGCACGTCGAGCGCCTTCGCCCGGTCGGCCATCGACACCGTGAACGAGAAGTCGGCTTTGCCGTCCTGCACGCCGCTTTGAACGATAATGTCCACGTCGATGCCGTGGTCGGCCAGCGCCCCGAACATTTTCGCCAGCACGCCCGGCACGTCCTCGACGCCCATCACGCTGATGCGGGCCACGTTTTTCTCCGATGCGATTCCTCTTACGACGATCCCTTGCTCCATTTGCGCTTCCTCCCTCACGAGCGTGCCTTCGTTATTCGTAAAGCTCGAACGTACGACCAGGTTGACCTTGTAATGCTTCGCATACTCGACGGCGCGCGGATGAAGCACGGCCGCTCCCAGATGGGCCAGCTCCAGCATCTCGTCGTACGAAATCTCGTCCAGCTTTCTCGCGCATTTCACGACGCGAGGATCGGTCGAGTAGATTCCGTCCACGTCCGTGTAGATTTCGCACACATCGGCTTTCAGCGCCGCAGCCAGCGCGACCGCGGTCGTATCCGAGCCGCCTCGGCCAAGCGTCGTAATCTCGCCGTCCTCCGTCCTTCCCTGGAACCCGGCGACGATCACGATATGGCCTTCGTCGAGCGAGGAGAAAATCCGCTCCGGAGAAATATCGGCGATCTTCGCTTTGCCGTGGGTCGGCTCGGTCACGATGCCGGCCTGCCACCCCGTGTAGGACTTGGCGCTATGTCCGAGCTTATGAATCGCCATCGCCAACAAGGCGACGGAGATTTGCTCTCCCGTCGTCAGCAGCATATCCATCTCGCGCGCAGGCGGATTGGCGTTAATGTCGTTCGCTTTATCGATCAGATCGTCCGTCGTATCTCCCATCGCCGACACGACGACGACGACCCGGTCGCCCTGCAGCTTTTTGTCCACGATCCGCTGCGCCACCCGGCCCATCCGCTCCGTCGTGCCTACGGAACTTCCGCCGAATTTCATCACTATCAATGACACCGGTAGCCACTCCCCCAGTTAACTTTCCTAGCTAATAAGTGAACAACTGCATACAGCATTATATTATAACATAAGTCCATTGGCCCAAAAAGGACAAAAAAAGACGACAAAAATCAAAATCCCCGAATCGCCGGATGGCGGGATCGGGGATCTCGGACCGTCGCGCAGCTTATGCGCGGGATACGTATTTGCCTTCGCGGGTATCGATCGTCAATACGTCGCCCTCGTTGATGAACAGCGGAACCTGCACGTTAAAGCCGGTTTCCAGCTTGGCGTTCTTCGTCGCGCCGGTCGCGGTGTTGCCTTTAATGCCCGGTTCGGTCTCCACCACTTTCAGATCGACGCTGTTCGGAAGCGTGATGCCGATCATCTCGCCTTGGTAGCTGGCGATGTTGACCGTCATGTTCTCCGTCAGGAAGTTGATTTCCCATTCCAGCTGCGACTTGGACAGCTCGAATTGATCGAACGTCTCGTTGTCCATAAACGTGTAATCGTTGCCGGAGTTGTACAGATATTGCACAGCGCGGTTTTCGACATGGGCGCGAACGACCGTTTCGCCGGCGCGGAACGTTTTCTCGACGACGTTGCCGTTGCGCAGGTTTTTGAGCTTGGAGCGCACGAAGGCGGCGCCTTTGCCCGGTTTGACGTGCTGGAAGTCGATGACGGTGCACGGGGCGCCGTCCAGTTCGATGGTCAAGCCTGTTTTAAAATCGTTGACAGAAATCACTTCGATACTCCTCCTGTAGAGACATTGCTCTTGATTAGTCCAACTCGATCAGCTGCTTGGGCGAGCTCGTCAGAATGCGGATACCGCGATCGGTGATCACGACGTCGTCCTCGATTCGAACCCCGCCGAAGCCGGGCAGATAGATGCCGGGCTCGACCGTGACGACCATGCCGGGCGCCAGCACAAGATCGCCGGTAAGCGAAAGCCGCGGCGCTTCGTGAATCTCCAATCCGATTCCGTGTCCCGTACCGTGACCGAAATATTCCCCATAACCATACCGTGTGATGATATCTCTCGTCAAGGCGTCGCCTTCCTTGCCGGTCATGCCCGGACGCAGATGATCGAGCGCATGCTGCTGCGCTTCCCGCACGATCGAGTAGATTTCCTTATGCTTGTCGCTAGCTTTGCCGACGACGACGGTGCGCGTCAGGTCGGAGCAGTACCCTTTGTAGTACGCGCCGAAATCGAGCGTGACGAATTCGTTCCTGCCGATCTCCTTGTCGCTGGCAACTCCGTGCGGCAGAGCCGAGCGCTCGCCGGACGCGACGATCGTGTCGAAGGAGGAGCTGGCCGCGCCGTGAGCGCGCATGAACATCTCCATCTCCAGGGCGATCGACCTCTCCGTCGCGCCGGGCTTCAGATAGCCCAAAATATGCTCGAAGGTGCGATCCGCCAGATCGGCCGCCTCCTGCAGAATCGCCAGCTCGCCCTCGTCCTTCGTCATTCTCAGCTTCTCGACGACGCCGTCCGATGGCAGCAGCTCGACCGGACGGAACGCGTCTTCCATTTTCCGATAGGCCGCATATGTAACGTCCTGCTCTTCGATCAGCAGCCGCTCCGCGTTCCGCTCTCGCAGCATTTCGGCGATCGTAACGTTCATGTCCGCGCCATGCTTGACGATTCGGAAGCCTTGCGCCTGCTGCGCCGCTTGCTCGGTATAGCGGAAGTCGGTGACGAGCGCGGCCTGATCCGCCGTAATGAGCGCCGCTCCGGACGTCCCGGTAAACCCGGTCAAGTAACGCACGTTGCGGCGGTTCGTGACGAGAAGCGCAGACGCTCCGGCTGCGGCGATCGCTTCTCTCAGCCGCACCACTCTCGAGTTAGGCATTGTGGACTCCTCCCTGTAGATGACGACATAGCGCCAGCAGCCCCAGCTCGTAGCTGTCCGGCCCGAATCCCGCGATCTGCCCGAGCGCCACCGCCGCCGTGACCGAGGTGTGACGGAACGCCTCCCGCTTGTGAATGTTGGAGAGATGAACCTCGACGACGGGAAGTCCTACGGCCGCCAATCCGTCTCGCAGCGCATAGCTCGTATGGGTCAGCGCTCCCGGGTTGATTAGAATGCCGTCGTGCTTGCCGTAAGCGGCATGAATCTCATCGAGCAGGGCGCCTTCGTGATTCGATTGGAAGAAGCTCAGCTCCACGCCCATAGAAGCGCCCAGCTTCCTCAGCCTTTCCTCGATGTCGGCCAGCGTCGCGACGCCGTAGACGCCCGGCTCGCGAACGCCGAGCATGTTCAAATTCGGGCCGTTCAATACTAACAGGCTTGCCATCCGTTCCAGCTCCTCCCGCTCCTCGGCGTCGGCCAGACGGCCGACTTGACCCAAAGTACAACAGACATTGTACCATATTCGCAACGATCGGGAAATCGACGAATGGCGGCGAAAGCCCGAGGCGGCGGAGGTCAGGAGGACGGCAGCGGAGACCGGCGCTCGGCCGGCTCCCGGGCCGCTTCGTTATGAAGCTCAAACGCGATGCTATATCCGATAAACAGCCCCCACAGCAGGAACAGGCAGAAGTCGGTGACGATGCTGCCCCAGCCGATCCGGCTGAGCGGAGGAAGCGCTCCGACGTAAGGGCCCGCCGCAGCGTAGACGAGCGCCCACCAGACCGCTCCGAACGCCAGCCCCGGCCACGGCCCCTGCAGCCTGCCCAGAATCGCGACATAGACGAGCGCTGCCAATATCGACATCGCGACGAAAGCGGCCCAGCCCCCCAGCTGCCAGTAAAAGCCATGGAGCCAGGCGCGAGGAACGAACGGGTCGAGCAGGAAAGCGTTCGCCACGCTCGTAAAGCGAAGCCCTGTCGCCAGCCAGCGCAGCAGCCCCCAGATGATCCCGGCATAAAAGCCGATTTTCAGACTGAACAAGATCGGGTTTGTCGGAGCCGGCCCGCTGGTCCGATCCCTCCGACGATGTTCAAGCTCGCGGCCGGACGTCATGACGTCTCATCTCCTCCTCGTTGACCGGATACCGAGTTAGTATAGCCTCGCTCAAGCCGGGCTACTCGCCGTCAAGCTCCCATTCCCAGTGGCTTTCTATGCCCCGATCCTGTAAAATAGAAGTACTTGGGGCCTGAATTGTCTTGCCCCCAGAGTTATTCGTAAAGCAGGTGAACCGTCATGTCAAAGGAAACTCCCTCGATCTATGGAGGACAGGCCGTCATAGAAGGCGTCATGTTCGCCGGCAAGCACGTTCACGTGACTGCGGTCCGCCGGAAGGATCAGCAGATCACGTTTCTCGAAGTGCCCAAGAAGCCGACGCCGACGTTGAACAAGATCAAGAAAATCCCGTTTATCCGGGGCATCGTCGGCATTGTCGAATCGGCCGCCAAAGGCTCGCAGCATTTGACCTACTCCGCCGAAGCCTACGCCGAGGACGAAGCCGGTCCGGAAGAGGCCGCGAAGCAGAAGGAGAAGGAAAAAGAAAAGGACCGCTGGAATCTGACGATGATTTTAGGCGTCGCCGTTGTGGGCATACTATCTTTTATCGTAGGCAAATTAATTTTTACGGTTGTGCCGGCTTTACTCGAAGGGCTGATCTTTAGTCAAGCCTTCGAGAATAAGATAATGCACAACCTGCTTGAAGGCGTCATCAAAATCGTTTTCCTGCTGGCCTATCTGTGGTTCATGTCCCAGACGCCGATGATCAAGAGGCTGTTTCAGTACCATGGCGCGGAGCACAAGGTGATCAGCGCGTACGAAGCGGGCTCCGAGCTCACCGTCGAAGCCGTTCAGAAGTTCAGCCGGCTTCACTACAGATGCGGCAGCAGCTTTATCATTTTCACGGTAATCGTCGGCGTTGTTATCTATTCCCTCTTCACGTGGGATTCGATGGCCGAGCGTATTTTTCAGCGCATTCTGCTGCTTCCGGTCGTGCTCGGCGTCTCTTACGAGGTGCTGAGATGGACGAACGCGCTGAGGGACGTTCCCTTCTTGAAATGGCTGGGAGCGCCGGGCTTATGGCTTCAGCTCCTGACGACGAAGGAGCCGAGCGACGAGCAGGTCGCCGTGTCCATCGCGTCGTTCAACCGAATGAGAGAGCTCGACAACGAGTTCGGCAATCCTCGTATCGCGCTGGCCAAGCAGGCTTGACGATTGCTCCGCTCGTGCTGCACAAGACGTAAGGGAGGAGGATGACGCATGAGAAACCGAATCCAGTTTGGGTTCGCCATCGTGCTGGCGCTGATGGCGATCGGTGTGATTACGTCGCTCCTGCAGGGTTCCGTCGAATCCTGGGCGATTCCCTTGGGACTCGTGGCGATCGTGTTTCTGCTGTACAAATTTCCGCCGAACAGGTGGAGAAAGCCGGGCCGCCCCAGCCGGCCTCCCGTTAAGCGGCCGCGTCCGGATTTCCGCAGCGCCGCTTCCAAGACGGAGCGGCGCCGGCCGTCCCCGTTCACCGTCATTGAAGGACGGAAGAACCGAGACGACGAGCCGCCGCGCTATCATTGAACGAAAGCCGCCGCAGCGGCCGGAGACTTGCGCTCCGGCCCGCTGCGGCGGCTTTTTTTCGGTGCCCCGGGGGAGCTCCCCCCTATCTTCTCGCGATCGTGATCTTCAGCGTTCCGAGCTTGCGATCCCAGCTGCCGAAGAAGCGGTCTCCCGCCTCCAGGCCCGAACGGTACAGCGCCTCGCTTTTCTCCGGCGAAAGATGGAACTGCGTGCTGCCGACCCCTATAGTCGGAATTTTAATCGTGCGTATTTCCTTGTTTCTCTCGATATATCTTTCGTCGTGCGCGCTGAGCATCGTCTCGAACATCGCTTGAAACATCGAGATCGGGCCGCTGATCCGGCGAGGATGGGCGTCGGAGCGGCCGACCAGCTGGAAGCCGATGACGGGGACGTCGGCTTCCGGCGAAGCCTCGTTCTCGAACAGCCATAGCGGAAAGTTGCTGAGCAGTCCGCCGTCGACGATATAGGAAAACCTGGAGGGCGACGCTTGCCGCTTGCGATGCTTGTGAGGCTGGCGCAAAATGACCGGATCGAAGAAGTAGGGAATGCTTGTGCTCATCCGAACGGCCCTCGCGACGGAAAACCGGCCCGGAGAGACGCCGTACTGGGCGATGTCGCCGGGGAGAACGAGCAATCGGCCGTTCGTAATGTCCGACGCGATAATTCGCAGCTTTCCTCCCGGCAAATCCCCGAACGTGCGAACCCCTTTGACCGCGAGCAGACCGGCGACCCACTGTTCCAGCTTCTTGCTGGAGTACAGCCCCTTGCGCCAGAAAATCCGCGAGGCCGGTCCGACGAGCTTCAGATCGAACAATCGGCTTCTGTACAGAAGAGAGCGCAGCGGCGTCTGCTCGATCGCCGACTTCATCTCGTCGGCGGTGTATCCGGCGGCCAGAAGCGCAGCCACGATGCTCCCCGACGACGTCCCCGCCACTTGCCGGAAGACGATGCCGCGCTTCTCGGCGGAACGGACCGCTCCCGCCAGCGCAATCCCCCTTACGCCTCCGCCCTCGAACACCGCATTGACCTCGATCGTCTCCAACCGCATCGCCTCCCCGCGGACTGCCGGCCGAGTCGCGCCGCAGCGTGCCGGCCTCACCATTCATCCATATGCGGCCGGCGGCGGCGCTAACACCGGAGGACGGCGATGCGCCAATCGAAAAACAGCCGCCCCGTTCGCAGGTGCGGCTGCTCGGTCCGGGCGCGGCGGCGGGCGCCGCGCTCGGGATACGCTATTCTCGCTGCCGATCAATCGCTGTCCATCTCGGCCCTGATCTTCCCCAGCTCTTCCGCCCGGGAAGGATCGCGGTTGAAATATTCGACGAGCGATTCGATGCACGTGATGGAATCCCAGCTCAGATGGTGCTCGATTCCTTCCACGTCGGCGTAAATTTTATCCTCCTGAACGCCGATGAGCGTCAGGAAAGTTTCCAGGAGATGATGCCGGTCGACCAGCCTCTTGCCGATCTTCTTGCCCTTGTTCGTCAGGACAAGCCCCCTGTATTTCTCGTAAATCAAATAGTTGTCCTTGTCCAGCTTCTGGATCATCTTTGTCACTGAAGAAGGATGCACTTCCAGCCCTTCGGCGATGTCGGAGACGCGGGCGTAGCCCTTCTCGTCGATCAAGCGGTATATCCTCTCCAAATAATCTTCCATACTTGGGGTAGGCAACGCTAGTCCCCCTTTCCTTCCATATCATACACCGTTTGACGCAAACCGAGCAAGTCCGAAGTGGCCGCGTGGACGACCTCCGCACGGCAGAAGGAAGCGCTCCGGGAAGATGACCCGGAGCGCCGGCCGGAACGGTCCCCTGAAGCTCCGGAGAGGAGCCTCACATGATGTCGAACAGCCATTTCGGCGTAATGCTCTGCAGCCAAATCGTAATTTTCGTCATTCGGTCGGTGAACAGCAGCACGCCCATCAAAATCATCATGGCGCCGCCGATCTTCATTAACGCGTTGGAATATTTCAGAATCCATCTCGCGGTGCCCAGGAAAAAGGCGAGAATGAAGAACGGTAGAGCGAAGCCCAGCGAATAAGCCGTCGTAAGGCCGACCCATGTGCCGGGATTGCTGGCGGCAAGCAGCAGGATCGAACCGAGAATCGGGCCGACGCAAGGCGACCACCCGGCGGAGAAGCCGATGCCGAATACGAACGAGCCGAGATAGCCGCCCGGCTTCCACTTCATGTTCAGCTTGCGCTCCTTCATTAGCAGCTGCGGCTGGAAGATGCCCATCAGGAACAAGCCCATCAGGACGATAAAAATGGCCGAGACCTTGCGGATCGTATCCTGATAGTCCCGGAAAAGATCGGTAAAGGCGTTGGCGCCGTAGGCCAGAGCAAAGAAAACGACGGAAAAGCCGAGAATGAAGAACAGCGTATGGCTCATCGTTTTCATCCGCATGCTTCGGCTCGTATCCGTCTTGATCTGATTGACGGATACGCCGGTTATGTAAGATAAATATGCCGGGTACAAGGGCAGGCAGCAAGGAGAAATAAATGAGGCCAAGCCAGCGGCGAAAGCGATCCCGACGTTTAAGTCCGCCATTGCGTATCCCTCCTGAACCTAGGTTCTAATTAGCTTCGTCGATGCGACGGACACCGCGAGAACGGCGATAAGCAGCAGCACGATCGTTCCGCCCGGGGCGAGATTGGCGACGCCGGCGATCCACAGCCCGGCCAGCACCGCCGCTTCTCCGATGACGACGACAAGAATTACGGCCTGCTTAAAGCTGCGGGACAGCGCCAGACTGCACGCGGCCGGAATCGTCAGCAGGGCCGACACGAGCAGGGCGCCGACGATCTTGATCGCCGCGCTGATGACGAGAGCGGTCAATATACTAAGCATAATATTAAAATACTTCAGAGGCAAACCGCTCACCGCCGCGGCGTCCTCGTCGAAGGTGAGCAGGAACAGCTCCTTTTTGTGAATCAGCACCATCGACAGCACGATGGCCGTCACGCCGAGGATGACGAAGATGTCCGTATCGGTCAGCGTATAGATGCTGCCGAACAAGTAGGAGGTTACGCTCAGATTAAACCCTTTTCCCATCGTGAACAGAAGCGAGGCGAGCGCGATCCCCCCCGACATAATAATCGCGATCGACAGCTCCGCGTACGTCCGGTAAGTCCGGCGCAGCAGCTCGATCGCGAACGAAGCGGCAATCGCGAACAGCAGGCCGATCGCGACCGGATAGACGTTCATGAGAAAGCCGAGCGCCACCCCCGCGATGCTCACATGGGCGAGCGTATCCCCGATCATCGCCAGCCGCCTGAGAACGAGAAACAGCCCCATAAGCGGAGCCGTTATCGCGATCAGGGCGCCCCCGATCAACGCTCTCTGAAAAAATTCAGCCGATAAAAGTTCCAATCCCGGTTACCCTTCTTTCCGCAGCGAATGCAGCAAATCCGTGCCTTGGCAGTCCTCCAGGTCGTGCGAATGCCGAATATAGAAGCTGAGCTTCCCGCTTCGCTCCTTGGGCTCCTCGCCCAAGTACGAGCGCACCATGTCCATGTCGTGGGACACCATCAGGAACGTAATGTTGTGCCTCTGGTGCATATGCTTGATCATGTGAAAAAAGTTCTGCTGCGTCTCGATGTCGATGCCGGTGAGAGGCTCGTCCAGAATAAGCAGCTTCGGGTTGTTGATCAGCGCGCGCGCCAGAAACACCCGCTGCTGCTGACCGCCGGACAGCGCTCCGATCCGTTTGTCGGCGAGATCCTCGATCTTCAGCGCCCGGAGCGCGTCCTCGCAGCGGACGACATCCTCCTTCGACATGCGGCGGAACAGCTTCTTCCTGCCGAACATTCCGGACTGGACGACCTCTCTCACCGTAGCCGGAAACAGCGGGTTGAAGTGGCTTCTCTGCGGCACGTAGCCGATCAGGTTCCACTCCTTGAATCGGGAGGCCGGCGTTCCGAACAGCGAGATCGTCCCTTTCTGAGGACGGGTCAAGCCGACGATCATCCGCAGCAGCGTCGTTTTGCCCGCGCCGTTGGAGCCGATCAGTCCGACGAAATCCCGTTCCATGATGCGAAAGCTCACATCCTGCAAGATCGGCTGGTTGTCGTACGAGAAAGACACGCCGTTCAGCCTTACGATCTCCTGATGGCAGCTCGTCTCGTTTATGCTTGCCGCGGCGTCCATTCGAACACCCTCCCTTCACGAATGATGATGCTCCCAATCTCTTTATGTTAGTTTACTGGAGCGCCTTCTGCAAGTTCTCGAGATTGCGCTCCATGAGCGTGAAATAATTCTCTCCCGCCTTCTCCTGCTCCGGGGTCAGCCCTTCAATCGGATTCAGGACGAGCGTATCCACCTTCGCCTCTCGAGCCAGCGTTTCGGCGAGCTGCTCGGACACCAGCTCCTCGAAGAAAATATACGGAATGCCGTTCTCCTTCACGAACTTGGCGATCTCCAGCAGATCCTGCGCTCTCGGCTCCGCTTCCGGGGACAGGCCCATAATCGCGATCTGATTCAGATGGTAATCCCGGCACAGGTAGCCGAACGCCTGATGGGAGACGACGATGTCGCGGCGCTCGTAGCCGGCCAGCCCTTGCGTGAATTGATCGTCCAGTTCTTTAAGCTTTTTCTCCAATTCGGAATATCGGCTTTCGTATGCGGACTCGTTGGCGGGATCCACCTTCACGAACGCGTCCCGAATGTTAGCCGCCATCACCAGCGCCGACCGGGGGCTGGTCCAGGTATGCGGATCGACGTCCAGGCCGGAGTGGCTGTGGCCGCCTTCCTCGCCGTTCTCGTCCGCATGCTCGTCTGCATGTTCATCCGCGTGCTCGTCTGCATGCTCATCCGCGTGCTCGTCTGCATTCTCATCCGAATGATCTCCGTGATCATGGCCATGCTCCGGATTGCCTTGTATCAGTTCGATGCCCTTGCTCGCCTCCACGGTCAGCACCTGGCTTCCCGAGCCGAGCCCGTTCAGGAAATTGTCGACCCAGCCCTCCAGTCCGGCCCCGTTGTAGAGAAACAGCTGGGCGTTGGAGGCGGCGTCGAGGTCCCGGCTTTTCGGCGTCCATTCGTGCGGCTCGACTCCCGCAGCGATCAGATTGACAACGTTCGCGTGCTCGCCGCCGATCTCCTTGGCGAAGAAGTAGAGCGGGTAGAAGCTCGTCACGACGTTCACCTTGCCCTCTTCCTGCGTATTCGAACCGTTTTGGCCGCATCCGGCCAGCGCAGCTATAGTCGCGGCCAACGCTATCCTCAACAACGTCTTGCGCGATCGTATTAATTTCATGATGGCAGACTCCCTTAATCGTAATCACTTTTATTAACAGATCGATTATAGGCTTCAGACCGCCCTCTGTCAACCAACGCAATCGGAGACGCGACCGAGACGGCGCGCCTCGACTTCGCCGCACCGCGCCGACCGTTTGTTTTTCTTGGATCCGCCCATTAGGGCGCCCACGACAAAAACATCTATCTCCCGCCGCGCGAGGACGGGAAGATAGATGTCGCTGCTCGCTTCAACTTCAGTTCGGCCGTTCTGCCGAAGCCCCCGGCGGGAACGAGCTTCCGGGTCTTATTTGACGATCGCGCCGTTGGGCATGCCGTCCGGAACGGTGGCCAGCGTCAATTGATCGCCCTGCGAGGCGGCGAGGATCATGCCCTGCGACAGCTCGCCTCTCAGCTTGACAGGCTTCAGGTTCGTCACGCAGATGACCTTGCGCCCGACAAGCTCCTCCGGCTTATAAAACTTGGCGATGCCGGAGACGACCTGGCGCCGCTCGAAGCCGAGATCGAGCTGGAGCTTAAGCAGCTTGTCGGCCTTCGGAACCGGCTCGCAGGCAAGCACCTGCGCCACGCGCAGCTCGACTTTCATAAATTCGTCGATCGTAATTTCCGGGGCGAGCTCCGGCGCTTCCTCCGCACCAGCCTCTGCCTGCTTGCCGGAAGCAGCGGCATTCGCCGCGTCCGCGGCGCCCGCCGCAGGCGCTGCCCCGCCCATCGAGCCGGATATCCAGGCAACCTCTTCGGCCAGCTCCAGACGCGGGAAAATCGGATCGCCCTTGCTGATCTTCGTGCCGGCCAGCTTCCCTCCGAACGTCCGCAGGCTCTCCCACCCGGTCAGCTCTCCTTCCGCCACGCCCAGCTGCGCCCATATCCGGCGCGGCGAATGCGTCAGGAACGGCTGGATCAGAATCGACACGAAGCGCAAACTTTCCGCCAGATGCCCCATGACAGAGCCGAGCGCCGCCCGATCCGCCTCTTCCTTCGCCAGCGTCCATGGCTTCGTCTCGTCGATGTACTTGTTCGTCCGTCCGACCAGCGTCCAGACGGCGGCCAGCGCGACCGAAAACTCCATATTTTCCAGCGCCGCCTCCACCTTGTCGACAGTGGCCAGCGCCGTCCGCTCCAGGTCCTCGTCGAATTCCGTGACGCCCAGCCCGAACGGCGGCACTTCGCCGCCGAAATACTTGTCGATCATCGCCACCGTTCGGTTCAACAGATTGCCGAGATCGTTCGCCAGATCGTAATTGATCCGCTCGACGAAATTTTCCGGCGTAAACGCTCCGTCCGCGCCGAACGGCACCTCCCGCAGCAGATAATAGCGGACGGCGTCCAGCCCGTAGCGATCGATCAGCTTCACCGGATCGACGACATTGCCCTTGGACTTGGACATTTTCCCGTCCTTCATGAGCAGCCAGCCATGGGCGAACACCTTTTGCGGCAACGGAAGACCAAGCGCCATCAGCATAATCGGCCAATAGATCGTATGGAAGCGGACGATTTCCTTGCCGACAAGATGCACGTTGGCCGGCCAATACCGGCGATAAGCTTCGTCCGCGTCCGTGCCGTACCCGAGCGCGGTAATATAATTGGACAGCGCGTCGATCCAGACGTAGATCACGTGCTTGGGATCGCCCGGAACGGGAACGCCCCAGTTAAACGTCGTCCGCGAGACGGCCAGATCCTCCAGCCCGGGCTTGATGAAGTTGTTGATCATTTCCGTCTTGCGGGACTCCGGCTGGATGAAATCCGGGTGGTCCTCGTAATATTGGAGCAGACGGTCGGCGTATTGGCTCATCCGGAAGAAGTAGCATTCTTCCTTGACCAGCTCTACCGGATGGCCGCTGTCCGGGCTTTTCCCGCCGATCACCGCTCCGTCGGCGCTGCGCTCGACGTCGACCAATTGCGATTCCGTGTAATAGGTTTCGTCCGGGATGCTGTACCAGCCCTCGTACTCCCCTTTGTAGATATCGCCCTGGGCCAGCAGCTTCGCAAAGATGTCCTGAACGACCTTCGTATGTCGCGGCTCGGTCGTGCGGATAAAGTCGTCGTTGGAAATTTCCAGCTTTCTCCACAGCTCCTGAATTCCGGCGACGATGTCGTCGACGAATTGCTGAGGCGTTTTGCCCGCCTCCTGAGCCTTCCTTTCGATCTTCTGCCCATGCTCGTCGGTGCCTGTCAAATAGCGCACGCTGTATCCCCGAAGCCGCTTGTAGCGGGCCATCGCGTCGCCCGCCACCGTCGTGTACGCATGGCCGATGTGCAGCTTGTCGCTCGGATAGTAGATCGGCGACGTAATGTAGAACGTTTTTTCCGTATTCGTCACAGTCTTCATCTCCTTCGTCGTTTTAAAAAACATAAAGCTCCCGTCCGTATGGGACGAGAGCTCAGACTCACGTGGTACCACCCAAATTCCTCCCGCGGGAGATGCCCGCGAAAGCTCATTAAGCCGATCCGGTAACGCCGATCTCCGCGTCGCTCCCTTGCCTGCCCGGCACTTCGCCGCGCCCGACTCAAAAGCGATTCCTCCAGGACCATCTTCCAAGGCCGCCCTATGCCGGTTCGCAGCTTTCCCGGCTCTCTGCGATAGTCGGTTCCCTGTACTTATCCCTTCATCGGAAACGTTATATGACTCTTCCCGCAAAATATACCCGAACGAAGGCCGCCGTGTCAAGTCGCCCCGCTCTTCTCCGCCGCGTCGGCGCGATCCCGTTCCTGCCGTCCCGGCTTTCTCTCCGGAACCGGATCGAAGCCGCCGGGATGGAACGGATGGCATTTGCAGATTCTTTTGATCGCCAAATACGAGCCCTTCGCCGCTCCGTGCACCTCGATCGCCTCCAGCGCGTAGGCCGAACACGTCGGCAGGAAGCGGCACGTAGGCGGCTTCAACGGTGAAATGAACTTGCGATATACGCGGATCGGCGCCTGCAGCGCCCGGCGAGCCGCCTTCATCGGACTTCCGGAGCGTCGCTGGCAGCCGCTTCCCTGCAATCTCCGCAATAGCCGAACACTTCGAATTTGTGCTTGACGACCTCGAAATCTCCCGGCACGTCGGTCTCCGACAACGGGCAGAACCGGATCGGGAGCGTCTTCTCGCACTGCAGGCAAATCATATGATGATGGTGATGCTGCTCCCCGCAGCTCAGCCTGAACTTGACGCCGTCCTCGAACATGACCTGCTCCACCACGTCCATGTCCAGCAGCAGCCGCAAATTCCGATACACCGTATCGAAGCTAAGGCCCGGGTACACCCGATGCATATGCTCGTACACTTCTTTTGGCGTCAAGTACCCCGAGGCGCTATCGAACAACTTGACCAGCGTCTTGCGCTGCTCGGTAATGCGCAGCCCGTTGCGGGCCATCGTCTGCATAATCTGTTCCGTCATTCCCACGAGATACCCTCCCGCAATTGCTTTATTCCTTTACTATGCAGGAAACTCAAGCTTCCGTCAAACCTCTGCACCATCGGAGCGTTCCCGACAGCCTCCGTCCGGCTTCATCGCCCATCCCGGATCGCCTGTCCGGTCGCCCGAGACGGAGACGCCGGCCCTTCGCGCGGAAGTGAAACCGATTACAAAAATAGCCAGGCAAAAACGCCTTCGGCGTCCTCTGGACGCAGAATCGCGTTTTTGCCGGGAGGTGATTCAGATAAGGATAGCGAATTTTATCCTTTCTGAATCACGAACGAAAAGAAGCCGCTCCGCATCCGGTCGATGAGCGCGAACGGCCTCCGTCCTTCCTGCCCGGGAACCCCGCGTCACGCAGGGAACCAGGTTTCCACGACAAGAACCATCGTCACGAAGGAGACAACCGACAATCCGAGATAGATGCCTCCTTGGCGCTTCTTCATCTGGAAGAAGCGAAGCACGCCCATGCTGAGGAACGATCCGACCAGCATAATGAAGATCACTCCTGCGATGAACAGGCCGAGCGACACTTCCGATACGTCCGTAATTTCCACTGTCTTGCCCCCCTAAGATTGCCAGATCCGATACTCCGATTGGTAGCTTCCTTTAGCATTATAACGTTTTACGTCTGGATAAACAATTCGTACTCGGACTTTTCCGGGGGCCGCCGCTTAAACCGGACGACGATCTGGCGCCCCTTCTTCATCACAGCCTTGCCCGAACGCGGGTAGACGAGCCCAGGCAAGCGGACGATCCGGCTCTTGCCGCCCGGCAGGCCGGCGATTTTCAGCCTTTCCGATGTCGCCAGCAGCTGCAGGGCGCGAATGTCGACCTCGGGCGCGAGCTGGATCGCCACACTGACGTATTTCCCCTCCTGCCTGGCTTCCGTCTGCACCGTCGCGCGATTCGGAGCGCTCGTACCGGCCTTGGCGCTCTGCATAATTTGCTTAACGTAATCGTTGATCCAGTTGGCGTCCTCCGCCCGATCCCAGTTTTCCGCCAGCTTCCACGGAATGTCCTTGCCCAGCCAGCTTCGGAGCTCCTTCCAGCTCGGAAGCGGTCCGCTATCAAAAAAAGATTTCAAGCCTCTCTCCTCCCGTCCGTAAATCCGACGGCCGGGCCGGCGCCCAGACCTCTTCCTCCAGCATATGAGAGCGCCGGCCGGCCCGTTCCCGTCTGCTTAGGGCGAACCTCTGGGCTCCCGCCTTCATACACTGTCTGTGAGCCTATAGCGAAGGAGTCGTTATGCCCATGCCATGCATCGTCGGCAATGTCAAAATCCTTAGCATCGGCAGCAGCGGCGTTGTGCAGTTCGGCGACTCGATTCAAATCTCTCCTTCAAGCACGAACAAATCCTACGCCGGAGCCGGCTCTTTCTTGACGGGAGACTTGTCGCGCAGCAATAACGCGGTCAGCGCCACGAACACGAACGATCCCGACGTTCAGGATTCCAGCGAGAACAACGTAGGAACCTTCGGTTAACCATGGAGGTGTCTGCTATGACTTGGAACGTTCAACAAACGATCACGATCGGCCAGCTCCGAATAGATGGACTGACCAACTCCTCCGTCCTGCAGATCGGAAGCGCGGGGAGCATTCAGTCCCTGTCCCAGCTTTACAATACCGGCGGCTTCGTGGAGCCTGCCCCCCAGCTGGGCGACGAGCTTTCTCTCGTGCCGCTGCCGAATCCGACTTGAGAAGGGGCGATGATGATGCAGCAGCCGAATTGGTGGGGCGGGGTCTACCAGACGCCCCAGACGGAGCTTTATCCGGGCGCAGCGCAAGGAGGGGCGGCGCCGAGCTCGTGGGCCGACCTGGCGAACCGTCTGTACCGGGCCGAGGCTCAACTGAAGCAGATGGCGGAGCAGCTTGCCTCGCTGCAGAATCAGCTTGACGAAGTCCAAAGCAAGCCCCCCCTGCACGTCGAGTACCACTTCGACCAATTGAAGGTCAACCGGCTGGAAGGCACGCTGAACGTGGGCATTTCTCCACAAGGCCTGGACCATATCGAGTCGCTGGAGACGCCTCCCTTCGCTGGCTGGACAGCCGCGTCCGGAAGCGCGGACCCCGCGCTCCCGCCTCTGCGCCAGCTTCAGCAGGAGATGGCGGAGCATATGGATCACGAAGCGTACGCGACGCTGACCGATCTGGAGCAGCAGTTCGGCATTCCGCTAAGCGGCGAGCTTCGGCGGCAGATTGTCGAAGACGTCAAAAAACAGCTTAACGAACGCGTTCATTATTATGTCCGATCCGAAGCTTATCCGGCCCAAGGAACCGAGGAGGAGCAGCGGAATTGGCGGGCGAGAATTAAAGAAAAAACGATTCGGGACATTCAAGGGGCCTTCACGGCCTATTTAAGCAAGCAGCAAAAGCTTCAGCAGTCCGAGAAAAGGGAGTGAAAGACATGGCGGCGCCTCTGTATTTGAACGTGACTAACGGACCGGTATCCGTCGGCAGCATCCTGCTCGGCGGAATTACCAGCTCGGCGGCTCTGCTGCTTGGCGACACCGAATCCATTACGCTTTCTTCCTACTTCGATACGCCTCCGGAATCTCTGCTCGTCTCGCCGATCGCGCCTTTGCCCTCGCCTCAGGAGGAGGAGGAGGAAGAAGCTCTTGAGCTATGATTGCAGAAGCACGACGCTGCTGTCGCTCTTCGTGAACACTGTCAGCGCGTCCGGCGTCGTTCATCTCGGCGACGGAGGGGAGACGAACATGGCGTCGTGGGCGATTGCCGTGCAGAGGGCGATCGCGAATGTGAAGGAAGACGAGTTCTTCTTCGCATCGTACCCGCTCTTCTACTTGCCGGAGCTCGTTCCGGAAGCTCGTCCGCAGGTCGCGTTCCGAAGCGAATCGCCCTGGCCCACCCTTCAGATCGGCAGCATCCGCACCTTCGGCGTATCCAGCTCCTCCATTCTCCGCGCAGGCTGCAGCGGGCCTGTTCGCGGCGTTTCCCGGATTAAGCATATTCGCCACTTCAACAACCCCGCCGCACTGCCTCCCGGGACATCCGCTGAAATATAAGGTAGATTCGTCCCGACGGTACAAACGTACAGGATTTCGAACGCCCCCCGCCATATGCTGACACTGTGATTCGTCATCACAAACACTGGATACGGGAGGTTTTCAAACATGGGTTACCCGGCAGCAGGTGTGGCTGGCGCAGCGGGTTACGGCTATGGACCGACCTACGGCGGTTATTTCGGAACGGCTGCGTTCGCTCTCGTACTGTTCATTCTGTTGGTCATCATTCTCCGCGCCGGTTACTGACCGAGCGCAACCTGAAGGAAATAAACGCCAATCCCCGCCGGGCAAACGGGAATTGGCGTTTATTTGGACGTTGTCCGTTTAGCGGGAAGACGTATGGGGTGTAATCTGACCTAGCTTCAGCGCCAGATGAAGCTGCAGCCGGTCTTCAGGGTCGTCCAGCGAGACGCCCAGAATCGCTTGAACCTTCTCCAATCGGTAGACAATCGTATTGTAATGCGCGTACAGCCTTTCGGAGGTCAGCTTGATGTTTCCGTTGCAGCGAAAGAACATCTCCAGCGTCTCCATCAATCTGCCGCCTCCCTTACGGTCGGCCAGCTGGAGAGGCAGCGAATATCGGTTCAGAAACTGCTCCCTCTCCTCTCCTGAAGGAATCAAGTACAAGAGGGAGTATACTCCCAGCTTGTCGTAAGCGATGACGTCTTCGGTCAAGCCGCACACTTCGGCAACTTGCCGGGCATGCTTGGCTTGCGCCCAGCTGCCCTGCACGCCTTCCGGGCGATGAGCCGCCCGGCCCGCATACAGCTTCAGCTCGGACTCGCCGAGAAGCTCCCTCAGCTCGTTCAGCAGCTCCTCCAGCATCGCCGATAGCGCCGACTCGCGTTCCGTCTCGGCCAGCTTCTCCGCCGGAATCGGCAGCACGACGGCCAGATCCTCGCCGACGGGCGCCGCGAGCAGGCCCTCCGCCGGGCGTCCCCGCTCCGAACGCAGCAGGCGGCACGCCTCCTGCAGCCGATCCGCCCGGCCGCTCTCCGGCAAGCCGACCAGCACGGCGACGAGAGACGCTCCGTCCGGAATCCAGCATCCGCACACTTCAGCTCTCAGCTTCCAGTCCGCCTCCGACACGATTTTTCCCGAGAGCCAGTCGTGCACAAACCGGTCCAAATATTTGCCTTCCACTTCCCGCACGGCTTCCACGTTGGCGAGCTCCAGCCCGACCAAAGACGCCAGCCTGTCGACGCTGAACGCATCAAGCGGCCTTAACTCCCGATTGTGCTCGACTACGGCCAGACAAGCCTGCTTCGTCTTCTGCTCGGGTATCGGCCTGACGTAGACGCGTCCGGCGTTCGGCAGCTGAACGTAACCTTCGCCTCCCCCCCGGCCGAGCTGGCGGTACGTCAGCGATTGAAGGAGCGGCCAAATCTCCGCCGATTCCGTATCCCTCAGCCCTCGGGACAGCCAGGCCTTGTCCTTCTCCCGAACGACGACGACCGGATTGCCGAGCATCGCCTCCATCTCGTCCAGAATCGCATACAAGCCTCTGCCTTCCAGCAGCAGCGTCGTCAGCTTCCGCAGACGTCCGTTAAGCTCGGCGAGCATCGCGCTGCCCTGCAGCATCGTCCGCTCCATCACGGCCGACGAAAGCTCGGACAACCGGATTTCTCCGGGCAGGCAGATCAGGGGCATTCCGTACCTTTCCGCTTCGATCAGCGCCTCCGCCGGCAAGCCGCCGGGCTCGCCGCTCAATTCGTGAACGGCCAGCGCCGCGATGCCTCGCTTCGCCAGCTCGGGAAGAACCCGCTTTAGCGAATCGGGATGCTTGCGAATGGAGCCGTCCGGAACGACGAGCAAATCCTCGGCGCTCATCCAAGCGAACGCTTCTAACGTCTCCGCCGCATTCACCCGGGCAATCGGACGGTTCGCGCTCCGTTCGCCCGAAAGCAATCTGGCTTCCTTCATTATCGGCATGGACAGCAAATCCGTTATTGTGAATAACGACGCCTCCGCCCGGTTAACGACATACGTTTCTTTACGCGGCATGCTGGTCATGAACGTTGCCTCCTTCTATCCAAGCGCCACATCATGT
Organism: Cohnella hongkongensis; assembly: GCF_042654645.1. Lineage (NCBI taxonomy): Bacteria > Bacillati > Bacillota > Bacilli > Caryophanales > Paenibacillaceae > Cohnella > Cohnella hongkongensis. The sequence goes on from NZ_JBHSEP010000008.1 coordinate 170,786, forward strand.
AACATTGACCTTTAAGAAATGAGCCCAAGCCACTTAACTCACTACATATGTTATATATTATAACATAACAACCGAAATGTCTTTATCCACTTTTCATAAATAAAATTTAAAAAAGGAGGGATTTGTCTACATTTTGAATTTTGAGCCTTCTTTTGAGGTTACATTACTTGACGTCGGAAGAAGGGGGCTGCTTCCCCTCGCTTAATGGAAGCGATTTCATAAAAAATAGAACCAGCATCTTCCAGAAGCTTTCCAATACGTTCGCATAGCGGTCTGCCAGACCATTAAGGGAATTCGCCTTTGGAAGACCCTACCATTGGGTGCCCGCTGATGTGCGTTAATTGGTCAGTCACAGAAAAAAAACCTCCGCCGGAGTTTAGCCGGCGAAGGCTGATTAGGGGACTAGGCCCGCGTCGATTGTCCGCAAGCCGGACAGAAGTGGCTGTCCGCATACAGCGGAGTGCTGCAGCTGTTGCACACCTGCCGCTGGTCGGCGCGGGCCGTCTGCTCCTCCGAAGCCGGAGATTCCGGCTCCTCGGGAACGTGAAGCTCCACTTGAATCGGCTCCTTCTCGACGACAGGCGCCGGGAACGGATGGCCGCAGGACGGGCAGAACCGTGTCTCCTCCGGCACCCGCTTGCCGCACGATTCGCAGTCCTTCTCGTTGCGAATCGCTTTGATTCTCGCGTCCAGCACGGCGATCTCTTCGCGAATCGCGGAAATCTCCTCGCATTTCGGCGTTACCTTCTCTTCCGCTTCGCCAAGCTCCTTGGCCAAGAAAGCCTCGTAGACGGCTTCGCCGATTTCGGCGTACAATTTATCGATATCCTTGCGTTTGCCGGAGATTTGATTGTTCAGCTTGGTGATCTCCACGGTCTGCTGCGCTTTCTCCGTTGCCGTCGTAACCCCTTTACTGACCGTATCTGTGATTTTCTTGAAAAAGCTCATCCCCATCGCTCCTCTCTATGCCTATATTATCTCATACGATGAGCCGTTGAACATGGTTCCATACGCTTATTCGCAAACTTTCCCAAGCCAAAACGCCTTCGGCGTCCTCTAGACGCAGAATCGCGTTTTTGTCGGAGGGGATTCAGAGAAGGATAGCGCATTTTATACTTTCTGAATCACCAAGCCTAAACGGCTTACGCCGTCCTTGGGACCGGCGGGATAACGTTTATGTCGGAGGTGATTCGGATAAGGATAGCGAATTTTATACTTGCTGAATCCCGAAAAAAAAAGAAGGCAGGGGGCCCGGCGCCTTCGGCCGTTCCCCTTGCCTTCCTCCGATCCTGCTACCGCTCCAGCTTCAGAATCCACAGATCGCGGCCGGGAAGCTCGGCCTCTCCGCCGAGTCTGCGGCCGCTCAGCAGCTCCTGTCCCGCCATCTTGCCCAACGCGATCCGTCTGGCTTCCGCGTTATGGTTCAGCACGAACAAGTAGCGCGTTCCGTCCTTCTCCCGAAGCGACGTTTCGATCCCTTCCGGGGCCGCGGCGAGCAGCGGCTCGATGCCCCGCGAAGCGCACAGCTTCGGCAGCCAGTCTTGCAGAAACGCGGCTTCCGGGCTCGTGGCCAGGTACCAGGCCTCTCCGGCTCCGAACCGGTTCACCGTCAGCGCGGGCATCCCCTTGTAGAAATCGCCGCCGTATTCGGCGATCACTTCCGCCCCTTCCGGATGAACAAGATCGCAGAGCATATCGCAGCGGTAAGTCGGCTTCAGCCCGCCGCCCGGGGACTTGACGACGATCGTATTGCTCTGTCCGGGCAGCAGCGCGTCGATCTCCTCCGCCCAGATGCCCAGCAGCTTGCGAAGCTCTCCCGGATAACCTCCGAGCGTCACAAGATCGTTCTCGTTCACGATGCCGCTGAAGAACGTCGTCACGAAGGCTCCGCCCGCCTTCACGTATTCCTCCAGCCTCCGGGCGACGCCGGATTTGACCATGTACAGCACCGGAGCGATTACGAGATCGTAGCCGCTCAGATCCGCCTCTACGGAGACGACATCCGCAGCGATGTTGGCTCGGTACAGCGCATCGTACGTCTTATGCACCTCGTTGACATATTTCAAAGCGACAGTCGGGCCGCTGGACAGCTCCACCGCCCACCAGTTGTCCCAGTCGAACAGAATGGCGACCTTCGCCTGCACGCGGGCGTCCAGCAAGGCGTCCCCCAGCCTGTGCAGCTCCTGTCCCAGCTCGGCGCACTCCCGGAACACTCTCGTCCGCTCGTGGCCGACATGCTCAATGACCGCTCCGTGGTACTTCTCGCACGCTCCGATCGACCGGCGCAGCTGGAAAAACATCACCGTGTCCGCGCCGCGCGCAACCGCCTGGTAGCTCCACAGCCGCATGACGCCCGGGCGCTTCAGCGAATTGTAGGGCTGCCAGTTCTGCTGGCTCGGCGTCTGCTCCATCAGCATGAAGGGCTGGCCGTCCTTCAGGCCGCGCATCAGATCGTGCATCATCGCCGTATAGCTGTGCGGCGTGTCCAATCCGGGGTAATTGTCCCACGAGACGACGTCGAGCTCCTTCGCCCATTTGTGATAATCCAGTTCCTTGAACGCGCCCATCAGGTTGGTCGTAACCGGAATGTCCGGCGTATGCTTTTTCACCGCGTCATACTCCAGCTTGTAGCACTCGAGCAGACTGTCCGACTGGAACCGGCAGTAATCGAGAGAGATGCCTTGAAAATTCGAGGCCGTTCCTCCGTCCGCCCTCCGCCATTCCTCGCTTAGCGCGCTCGGAGGCACGATGTCCTCCCAATCGTAGAACGTATGTCCCCAGAAAGACGCGTTCCACGCCCGATTGACCGCTTCGATCGATCCGTAGCGTCCGCGCAGCCACTTGCGGAACGCCGACGCGCAATTGTCGCAATAGCAGTAGCCGCCGTATTCGTTGGAAATATGCCAGATGAGCAAGCCCGGGTGATCCTTGTAGCGTTCGGCCAGCTTATCCGCCATTCGCGCCGCGTACTTCCGATAAGTCGGACTGTTCGGGCAGGAGTTGTGACGGCCGCCGAACTTGCGCTTGCGTCCTTCGAAGTCGACCCGCAGCACGTCCGGATACTTTCTCGCCATCCACGCCGGATGCGCCGCCGTGCTCGTCGCCAGACAGACGCCGACGCCGTCGGCATGCAGCTTGTCCATCATCTCGTCCAGCCAGCCGAAGTCGTACGTCTCCTCGTCGGGCTGATTGCGGGCCCACGCGAACACGTTCAGCGTCGCGACGTCGATGCCGGCCAGCTTGAACATCCTCAAATCTTCGTCCCAGACCGGCTTTTCCCATTGGTCGGGATTGTAATCGCCCCCGTACCATATTTTCGGCTTGCGCGCATTGATCATCCAGAGCACCTCGCCATATTGTAAAATGTCATCTCTAGATCGATTATATAGCCAACTCTCCCCTTATCCCATATAATAATAAAGACCAAGCATATAAGAATATGGAGGCCGATTCTCATGCTTCGCCGAGTTGTGTGCCCCGTCCCGTCCGACGCCTTGCCGCTGCAGATGGAGACGATCGGGATCAACCCCGAGCAGGAGCCGATCCAGCGTCCCGAAGGGTACCCCTGCTATCATTGGCTGCAGACGATCGAGGGCGAGGGCGAGCTGCTCACGGAGGACGCCAGCTATCGGCTGCCGGAGCGGTGCGGCATCCTGCTGCCTCCGCTGTCCCGCCATTATTATTTCGCCAAAGGTCCTGTATGGAAAACGTACTACGTCACGTTCACCGGAACGTCGGCCGCCCGGCTGGCCTCCGAGCTGATCGGCAAGCTTCCGGGCAAAGTCCAGTGGGACGAAGGAGAAAAGGAGATTACGGATCAATTGGAGAGCATGCTGAAGCTGGCGGAATCGGGGACGGATGCGTCGGGCTGGAGGAGCTCTGCGGAGCTGTACCGGTTTCTGACGCTTCTCCGCACGAACGGAAGGCGCGACCACCTCCCGTCCCTCCACCGCCGTCTCGAGAAGGTTCAGGATCTGCTTCAGTGGCTGGAGAAAGAATTCGCCAACCCCGATCTGGGGCTGGCGGCTATGGCGGATCAGCTCGGCATCGGCGAACGCCAGCTGAACGAAAGGTTCAGACAGTCGTTCGGGCAGACCGCTTACGCTTACTTGATCCAGCTTCGCCTTCGCAAGGCAAAGGAATGGCTGCCTTCCCGTCCCGACTGGAGCGTCCGCAAGATCGGGGAAGCGGTCGGATTCCGCGACGCGAGCCATTTCGTCGCTACCTTCCGGCAGAAGGAGGGACTGACGCCCGAGCAGTACCGCAGACTTCACGGGCCGTCTCCGCTCGTGCTCGGCGCGGAGGAGCCGCCCGGGTTCCACCCGAGAAAAAGCGAGACGTAAACGATCAGAATAAGCGTCCCGAACAGAAGCGCGAACCCGGCCGCCTGCGCGTGGATGCCCGCCAGCACGCCCTCGATCAGGCGAAACGGACTGAACAGCGCGTCCCAGCTGTTCAGCCGGACGACTCTTCCCAGATAGACGCCGAAGCCGCCCAGAAACGACACCGTCACGATGAACGCCCACCCTGCCAGCGTGCCGAGAAACCGGTGGACGATCGCGTGGAAATGCCTCATCGACAGATAGCCGAGCAGCAGGCCGCACCAGGAGAACAGGAAGAATAGAACGAGATCGTACCAGAGAAGAAGCCCTTCCTTGTCATAGCCGATATAGAACGTATCGAAGATGAGATGGATAAAGTCGGTCGTTAAGTAAGGCGCGTTCGGATACAGCAGCAGCCAGGCGACGCCCAGCAGCGACAGCCCGATCGCCAGCGGCGCCCCCCGGACCGAGCGCGACCAAGCCAGCGCGGCCATCGAGACGAGCAGAGGCAGCCAGGCCAAAAACAGATTCCACAGCAGAAACCGGAACTGAACGGCGTCCACGCGCAGCGCCCGGATGACGATCAGCGCCGCGCACAGGACGGATACGGCCGCCAGCGCGAAGAATACCGGCTCTACGATTTTCGGCGCGAACCGGGCGGTTGTCTTCCTTTTCAAATTTTTCTCCTCCTCGGCGATTGTCCGGCCTAACCCGTCCTCCTGACGACGAGCCTGAACGAGCGGATCTTATTCTATTATAGGCCGCTACCGCGTTTTCCTCCCGTTTCCCCGCTAGATTTCGCAAAAAATAGCGCCTTTCGTCTCGAGCAGAAACCGCCATATTCAACGACGGCTTCGGCGGTTCATAAAAAAAGAAGCCGACCCGGTCGGCTTCGCTGCGCTGCTGCGGCCCGATCTCGCCCGGCCGGCGTTCAACCGTCCGCCCCGCCGGACCGAAGCTGCTCCAGCTTGCGAACGTACTTGCACACCGTCGACACGTAGGTGGCGTGCGACCAGGTGAGCGGAGCGACCGACAGCGGCTCGCCGGTCTCCGGGTGGAGCTGCTCCGGCAGATTGCCGCCCGCGAGCGCGAAGCCGGCCACTTTCTCCAGCGTCCGACGCGGCTCCTCCAGTCCATCAAGGCTTCGGGCGGTCTCGATCTGGAAGCCAGCCACCCACAGCGTGCAGATGATCCAAGGATTGCCCGGCACGCGCTCGATATCGTCCGATTGGCGGAAGTAGTAGTCGTTCGTATAGCGGGCGATGCCGCCGACGTCGGTCTGGATCCGCAGCTTCTCCGAGATCGCCCCCATCGTCCTTGCGACCCGATCGTCGTCGGCCGGGAAGACGCCGAACTCGAACAGGCCGAACAGGCTGCTCTCCACCGTCATATCCTTCACCCATTCGCCGTCCTGAAGCACCAAGCCGCGCGCATAGCGTCCCGCCTCCTCGTCCCACAGCCGGTCCTCGATGCCGCGCTTGACGCGTTCGGCCGCCTCGCGGTAGTGATCGCTGCGGTCGTAATCCCCGAACAGGTCGGCAAAATACGCAGCCGCCATCAGTCCGCCGTACACCGACGCGACCGTATACGTCCAGATGCCGTACCGTTCCTCCCACAGGTCGTAGCTCGGCTTGGGCAAATCCAGCCCCGGCTCCATATAGTCGCACAGAAAGGCGGACGATTTGCGGATCAGCGTACCATACAGCGACTGCGCCAGCTCGATCTCCCCGTGCCGCGCGTAATCCTTCCAGAGCGCGTGCAGGACGAGCGCCGTCTCGTCCTCCTGAATGGGCAGCCTCGGCACTCCGTCCACGACGTAGGGATGCCAGCTTGAGCCGACCGTGCCGTCGGGGTTGTATTTGTGGTGCAAATAGCCTTCCGGCGACAGATGGCGGCCGCAGAAGCGGAAAAACGCCGCAATCGTCCCGTGGTACCCGGCCAGCGACATCGCATCCGCGATCAGCGCGCCGTCTCTCGGCCACATATAGCTGTAGTGGTCCCGGTTATACTGCAGGATGTCCGTATCGTTCGCCGCGATAATCGCTCCGTGCTCGTCGATCTGCGTCTTGACGATGAGCAGGCTGTGCTTGAACTGGCGGACAACGGCAGCGGGCAAGTCTCCGAAGCGGCTGCCCGCTCTCGACAGCCAGTGGTTCCAGTAGATGACGATGCGGCTGAGCAGCTTCTCCGGATGGCTGTCCTGCACATACTGGTCCAGCCGCTTGACCTCCTCCATGTTCTCCCCGACGGACATCCAGTAATAGACCGTTCGCTCGCTTCCGGCAGGCACCATCGTGCGAAAGCTCACCGTACTGTCCACGGAGCCCTGCGAGATGGCGTTGCCCATCAGCTCCCCGTCTTCGGCGTCCCGCCATGTGCCCTCCGCGGAATGAAACCTCTTAATGCCGGTCGAGAACTGGAAGATGCCGCCCAAATCCGATTTTCCGTTGAACATAAAATACGACGACCTCTTGTAATGGAAAACAGTGCGGTTGCCCGGATAGAAGGCGGCCGTATCTCCGACCTCGTTGCCGTCTATCATCAGGTCATGATGGAAAAATACCCGGACGTCCCGCTCGTGATCGCGCAAATTCCTCACGACAACCCGCTTCAGATAGATGCTCTCCCGCTGATGAATGCCGTCGTTCAGCTGCAGCTCCAGACCGAGCCGCTCGTGACGGGCCGTCACGTTCGTGACGAGGGAATCCTCGATGTAGCCAAGCTCGACGACCCATTCCGGATCGTCCAGCCAGGCGAAGGCGTCGTCGCACCAGATGCCGAACCGGCAGGCGTGGCCCCCGACGTGATTGAGCTGCCCCACATACGGAAAATAAACGTCCCGAATAAAACAGCGGCTGTCCAAGTTGACGAGCATTTTTCCATTTCCGATGACCAGATGACGTGCCATGAGATCCTCTCCTTCTTAGCTGACGAGCTCGCGATATAATTGGCAATAAAGCCTGGCCGACGATTCCCATCCGTAATCCTTTTTCGCTCCGTTGGCCACAATTCTCTCCCAATGTCCGGCGTCCTCGTAGAACGCCAGAGCGCGGCGAATCGTGTACAGCATGTCATGCGCCGTCGGCGGGCCGAACGTGAAGCCGTTGCCCGTACCGGCATGCTCGTTGTACGGCGACACCGTGTCCTTCAGCCCGCCCGTCTCCCGCACGATCGGCACCGACCGGTAACGCAGGGCGATCAGTTGACTGAGACCGCACGGCTCGAAGCGCGAAGGCATCAAATACATATCGGAGGCTGCGTAAATCCGCCTCGCCAAGCCTTCGTTAAAGCCGAACCAGAGCGCCAGCTTGTCGCGATTGGCGGTCAGCGCGCCGCGCAGCATCGCCTCGATGCCGGGATCGCCCGAGCCGAGAACGGCGAGCTGGACCCGCTCCTTCATCAGCTCCGGCAGCGCCTCGCCGATCAGATCGAAGCCCTTCTGGTGCGTCAGCCGCGAGACGATGCCGACGAGCGGGACGGCGGGGTCTACCGGAAGTCCCAGCTCGCGCTGAAGGGCCGTCTTGTTCTCCCGCTTCTTCTCCAGCGAGTTGCGGTAGTGGACGGCCAGATGCGGATCGCTCATCGGATCGTATTCGTCCGTGTCGATTCCGTTCAGAATGCCCCACAGATCGTCGGCGCGCTGGCGGATGACGCCGTCCAGCTTCTCGCCGTAACGCTCGGTCTGAATCTCTCGTGCATACGTCCAGCTTACCGTGGACAGCTTGTCGGCGAAGCGCAATCCCGCCTTCATGCAGCTCGCCGCCCCGTAAAACTCCAGACTGTCCGGAGTGAACGAATCGTCCCCGGTCGACAGCAGCTCCTGCAGCAGCTCGCGCGAAAACACCCCCTGATACTGCAGATTATGTATCGTGAACACCGTCCGGACGTTCCGATGCCCCGGCCGATGGGCATACCTGGTCCTGAGCAGGAACGGAATGAGCCCGGTCTGCCAGTCGTGGCAATGGAGAATGTCGGGAAACGCTTCGAGCTTGTCCAGCATCTCCAGGACGGCGAAGCAGAAAAAGGCGAAGCGCTCCGCCTCGTCGCCGTATCCGTACAAATAGCCGCGCTTGAAGTAGAACTCGTTGTCGATCAGAAGGAAGCGGACGCCGTCCGCCGTCACCTCCTGAATGCCGCAATATTGTCGGCGCCATCCGAGCTGGACTTCGAGGACGGCGATCGTCTCGGCGGCGTCCGCGATCGACTTCGGAATCTCCCCGTATTTCGGCAGGACGACCGTCACCTCCGCCCCCTGCTTGGCGAGCGCCTTGGGGAGCGCGCCAACGACGTCGGCCAGTCCCCCGGTTTTGACGAGCGGCATCGCCTCCGATGCCGCGAACATCACTTTCATTCGCACACCTCCGTCAGATCACTTTGCGTTTCAGCGCGAGGAACGGAACTTCCGACGATCCTTTAAGCTGCATTTGCGGCCGAATTTCGACCTCCTTGTCCAGAATGCAATGGTCCAGCTCGCCATTCGCTCCGATGACGCCGTTCTGCATGACGATGCTGTTGCGGACGACGGCGCCCCTGGCCACCTTGACGCCGCGGAACAGAATGCTTCCGGTCACGGTCCCCTCGATGTCGCAGCCGTTGGCGATCAGGGAGTTCGAGACGTCGGCTCCGCTCCGGTAACGCGTCGGCGGTTCGTCCTTCACCTTCGTGTAGATGGCGCCCGGCTTGAAGAACAGCTCTCTCCACACTTCCGGCCGCAGCAGCTCCATGCTGTGCCTGTAATAGGCGGCGATATTGTTGACGACGCCCAGCGCCCCTTCGTGAAGATAGGCGTGCACCCGGAGCCGCTCCAGGCGGGACAATATCGCATGCCGCACGAAATGGTCCCGCCCCTGGGCGAGCGACGTCTCCACCAGATCGAGCAGCAGCTCCTTGCTCAGCACGTACATCTCCATCGACACGATGTCGCTGTCGAGCCTGCCGTAATGATCCTGCATCTCGACGATTCGGCCCGAGCCGTCGACCCGCGCCTTCCTGGCGAGGCCGGGCGTCTCCTCCGGCGTCCTCTTGCAGACGGCGGTAATGTCGGCGCCCGACTCCCGATGCCGCTCCAGCACCTTCGCGAAATCGACGTTGCATACCATGTGGCTCCGCGCGATGACGACGTAATCCAGAGCGCTGCGGGCAAAGTAGTCGCGGTTCCGGTAGAAATGGTACAGGTCCCCCTTGCCGAAATCAGTCTGGTCCTCCATCGACGGCGGCAGCACGAACAGGCCGCTCATCTTGCGATGCAGATCCCAGTTCGCCCCCGACCCGAGGTGATCCATCAGCGACCGGAATTTCCGGTGCGCGAACACGGCGACCTTCGGGATGCCCGAATTGACCATCGAGGAAAGCACGAAATCGATCAGCCGGTAGCGGCCGCCGAACGGCACAGTCGCCAGGCATCGCCCCGACGTCAAGGACTCCATCTCGTCCGCTTCGTGAATCAGGTTGATGACTCCCGTCAAGGGCAGCTTCATACCGGCTCCGCCTCCTTAAGCTCCGACTCCGGGCGGATCGTTTCTCCGCTTCCGACGACCGCGATCTCGTCCGCATCCCCCCCGCCGACCCGGCAGCCGTCCCCGACGACGGCCCCTTCGCCGACGATCGCCCGAACGATCTTCGCGTTCCTGCCCACGATCGCTCCCGGCATCAGAATCGAATCCTCGACCAGGCTGCCCGCCCCGACGCGGGCACCGTTAAACAGCACCGACCGGTTGACCGTGCCTTCGACCGCGCACCCCTCGTTGATCAGCGAACTCTGCACCTTGGCGGTCGGCGCGACATATTGCGCCGGCTGATTCGGACTGGCCGTAAAAATCCGCCACGAGCGGTCGTTCAGCTGCAAAGAGGAGCTCTCCTCCAGCAGATCCATGTTCGCCTCCCATAAGCTGTCGATCGTGCCGACGTCCTTCCAGTAGCCGGAGAACCGGTAGGAGAACAAGCGCGCGCCGTCCGCCAGCAGCGCCGGTATGACGTCCTTGCCGAAGTCGCCCGAGGACTGGCGATTCGCCTCGTCCCTTGCGAGCGCCTCTTTCAGCACCGGCCAACTGAACATGTAAACCCCCATCGACGCCAGATTGCTGGACGGATTTTTGGGCTTCTCGGCGAACTCGACGATCCGGTCCTCCTCGTCCACGCTCAGAATGCCGAAGCGGCTCGCATCCGCCCACGGCACGCTGATGACGGCGATCGTCGCGTCCGCGCGGTTGCGCTTGTGCGCGTCGAGCAGCAGGTCGTAATTCATTTTATAAATGTGGTCTCCCGAGATGATCAGGACGTATTCGGGATCGTAGCTCTCGATAAACCCGAGATTCTGATAGATAGCGTTGGCCGTCCCCTTGTACCAGCTGCCGCCCTTCTGGCGGACGTATGGCGGCAGAACGTGCATGCCTCCTTCCCGCCGGTCGAGTCCCCACGGCGATCCGATTCCCAGATGCTGGGTCAGCACAAGCGGCTGATATTGCGTGAGCACCCCGACCGTCTCGATGCCGGAATGCACGCAATTGCTGAGCGTGAAATCGATAATGCGGTATTTGCCTCCGAAGGGCACGGCGGGTTTGGCCAGATCCTTCGTCAGGACGCCCAGCCGGCGGCCTTCGCCGCCGGCAAGCAGCATGGCGATGCATTCGTTTTTGCGCATGCGTCTCAATCCTCCTCTGGTTAGTTCGCTGGAGAAACGTGAAGCCGGCTTTCTTGCCATCCGTCCGCCCCCTCGGACTCCGCCTCCCATAGCAGAACGGTCAAAGCGGGCACCGGAAATTCGATGCTGAAGGCTTTCCCGTGCATCGGGACGGCCCCGGCCCATAGCCGGTCGGGCATCGCGGCGCCGGAGCCGCCGTAGTCGGAACGGTCGCTGTTAAGGAGCAGCCGGTACGCCCCCGGACGGGTCACCCCGATCCGATAGACGGAATAGCTTGCCCTGGAGAAATTGCAGGCGACGACGACGGGGCGTTCGTCCGATCGGCCGCTGCGCTGGAACGAAAGCATGCACTGGGCGGCATTATTCACGTCGATCCATTCAAATCCGGCGGGAACGTGATCATTCTCCCACAGCGCCGGCCGGCTGGCGTAAATCCGGTTCAGATGCTGAACGTAGCGGCGCATGCTGTCATGGAGCGGATAGCACAGCAGGCTCCAGTCGAGTCCGGCGTCGTCCTTCCATTCGTCGAATTGCCCGAACTCGCCGCCCATGAAGAGCAGCTTCTTGCCGGGATGGGTCATCCAGTAGCCGTAGAACAGCCTGAGATTGGCGAATTTCTCTTCGTAGCTTCCCGGCATCTTGTTCAGCAGCGAACGCTTGCCGTGAACGACTTCGTCGTGGGACAGAGGCAGCACGTAATTTTCGGAATAGGCGTAGTGCATGGAAAACGTGATGAGAGAATGGCGGTCGGGTCTGCGGGCAGGGTCGGTCTCCATGTAGCGGAGCATATCGTTCATCCAGCCCATATTCCATTTGTAGTTGAATCCGAGGCCTCCAAGATAGGTCGGCGAGGTGACGGCGGGATAGGAGGAAGAATCTTCTGCCATCATCAGGCTCTCGGGATAGTAGAGAAAGACGGTTTCGTTCAGCTTGCGCAAAAAGAGGAGGGCTTCGACGTCTTCGGTTCCCCCGTAACGGTTCGCCGTTCGCATCGAATCCGGTTTGTCGAAGTTCAGGTCGATCATGCTGGCCACCGCATCCACACGAAGCCCGTCGATGTGGTAGACGTCCAGCCAGAACAGCGCGTTGGAGATCAGGAAGCTCTGCACCTGGGGCTTGCCGAAGTCGAACGCCAGCGTTCCCCAGAGCGGCTTCTCCGCCCGGCGGGCGTCGGCATGCTCGTACAGCGCCGTTCCGTCGAACAGCCTCAACCCGTGGTCGTCCTTGCAGAAATGGCCGCCCACCCAGTCCAGCACAACGCCGATTCCGCGCCGGTGGGCGCAATCGACCAGCTCCATCAAGCCTTCGGGCGGACCGTATCGGCTTGTCGCGGCATAGTAGCCGGTCGTCTGGTAGCCCCACGACCGGTCGAGCGGATGTTCGGCCAGCGGCAGCACCTCGATGTGCGTATACCCCATATCGCACACATAGTCGATCAATTCCCTCGCCAGCTGCCCGTACGTGCGGAATAGCTCCGGCGCGTCCATCCGCCAGGCGCCGAGATGAACCTCGTAGATGAGCATCGGGCTCTCATAGGGAGGCCGGCCTTTTTTACGCTCCTGCCAGTCTCCGTCCTCCCACCGATAACGGCCGAGAGACGCGACGACGGAAGCGGTGCCCGGTCTCGGCTCGGCCCGGAAGGCGAACGGGTCGCTCTTCAACCTGCGCTCTCCGCCGGAGTCGACGATCTCGTACTTGTACCGAGCTCCCTCGCCTACGCGGCCGCTGAAGCCGGCCCACACTCCGGTCGTTCCGATCGGCTCCAGCCCGATCGCCCGGGAGCGGTCGGCGCCGCTCCAGTCGCAGAAATCCCCGACGACGAGCACCTCCCGCGCGTTCGGCGCCCAGACGGCGAACCGCACGCCGCGCTGACCGTCCACCTCCATCGGATGCGCGCCGAAGATCAGATACGCTCGAAATAACTGCCCGGTATTGAACAGGTACAGATCGTCGGATGAGACAAGCGCCGGCGATGCCTGCATGCAACGTCACCTCCCAGGAGCTTTCGGACCTTTTTTTTAAAATGCGATCTCAATGTTTGTTAATTGTACGTTAACTATTCTGACAAATTACATGAAAATTACATTCATTATACCGAAAATACTGAAAATGATCACCCCATTTTCAAAAATATTGCAAAAAAGTTCGAGATTCCTCGGCGGCGATAAACGAAGTCTATGCTTCTACTTAAATTCGCATTCCGCTCACCGACTTCCTTCCCGGGGAGGTGCGTCGCTTGGGGAAATTTTCGAAGAGGCATCGCCGGGTCAGCGGGCCGTAAAAAAAGAAAAACAGGATGACGCGGAAGGGCTTTCCGCTGCATCCTGTTTCCGACCTTGCGAATGGCTGCGACCGCCAGGAGGGCTACTTCCACGCGGTCTGACTCCAGCGCAGCTCGTTGCGGAGCCGGACCGGGTTCGTCTGCTTGTCGATCACGACGCATTCAATGCCGAAGATGTCGGCAAAGTCGAGCATCTGCTCGGTCGTCGCCGCGAACGAATAGACGGTATGGTGCGCGCCGCCGGCCAATATCCACGCTTCGGCGCCCAGCTGAAGCGACGGCTGCGGCTTCCACAGCACGCGGGCGACCGGAAGCTTCGGCATCGCCCGGTCTACGGCCACCCCTTCGACCTCGTTCACGATCATGCGGAAGCGTTGACCCATATCGACGACCGATACGTTGATTGCGGAGCCGCCCTTGCCGTCGAAGACGATGCGAGCCGGATCGGCCTTGCCGCCGATGCCGAGAGGATGCACCTCGATGCGCGGCTTCGAGGCGGCGAGCGTCGGGCACACCTCCAGCATATGGGCGCCGAGCACCAGCTCGTTGCCGGGCTCGAAATGATACGTATAATCCTCCATGAAGGACGTGTCCGCTCCGCCTGCGATCACCTTCACGAGCCGCGTCAGCGCCGCCGTCTTCCAGTCGCCTTCGCCGGCGAAGCCGTAGCCCTGCTCCATGAGCCGCTGCACGGCAAGACCCGGAAGCTGCTCCAGTCCGTGCAGATCCTCGAACGTCGTCGTGAACGCGGTAAAGCCCCCTTCCTCCAGGAACGATTTCAGAGCGATCTCCAGCTTCGCCTGGTACGCGATCGCTTCCCTTGCCGGCCCCGGCTTGCGCCCCTCTTCGACAATCTCGTAGAGCGTCTCGTATTCCTCCATCAGCCGTTCGACCTCTTCCGCCGATACCGCGTTCACCCGCTGGACGAGATCGCCCACGCCGTAACCGTTAATCGACCAGCCGAACCGGATTTGCGCCTCGACCTTGTCGCCTTCCGTAACCGCGACCTCGCGCATATTGTCCCCGAAGCGGGCGACCTTGAGCTTCCGGCTTTCCACGCTGGCAACCGCCGTTCGCTCCCATCCGCCGATTCGCTCCCGCACCCGGGGGTCCTGCCAATGACCGACAACCACCTTGCGGGAGATGCCCAGTCTCGCGCCGATGAAGCCGTATTCGCGGTCCCCGTGAGCAGCCTGGTTCGTATTCATGAAATCCATGTCGATCGTTTCCCACGGAATGTCCCGATTATACTGCGTGTGCAGATGGAGCAGCGGCTTGCGCAGTTCGGACAGACCGGCGATCCACATCTTCGCCGGAGAGAACGTATGCATCCAGGTGATGATGCCTGCGCAGCCGTTGTCGGCGTTCGCGTCGGCGCAGAGCTGGCGGATCTCCTCGGGCGTCTTCACGACCGGCTTGAACACGATCGGATACGGAATGCCCGCATCGCCCGTCAGCGCCTCGGCGATTTCCCGGGAATGAGCGGCCACCTCTTCGAGCGTCTCCGGTCCGTACAAGTGCTGACTGCCGGTAACCAACCAAAATTCATAAGATTGCAGCTTTAACATTTCACGAATCCCCCTGACTGGCGAATTTGAAGTCATACTTGTACGTACATGTTACCTTCTTATTGTAGGGGATAATCCCGCCGAGCACAACTCTTTCTTCGTTTTCCGTTGCAGGCAAACCGGAAAATCGGAGAGACAGTTGTACATACGAGCCAGCGCGCCCGCCATGCAAGCAATAGGCGCGCAATCACCGAAAAAAGCGCATCGCCTCCCGAGAACCCGGGAGACGATGCGCTAGGCCGGCCGACGGCTCAGAACGTCGGCAGATTGTCCAGATTGTTGTTCTCGCGGCCGTCGGGATCCGAGCGCAGATGCTCGTCTCCGTCGCGACCCTTAAACACGTTTACATTGGCGATTTGATCGTTCCTGGCCATCTGCTGGGCTTCCTTATAACCGACGACCTGTCCGGAAGAGAGCTGCAGCTCCACGATGTCTCCGTCGCCGTTCTTCCGGACGGCTGTGACGTGCGGCTTTCCGCCTTGCGTTTCCATACGAGACCACCTCCGGGAAATAGTCTTTGCATTGTGCGGCCAAAAGATGCGCAACCCGGCGGCCCGGAATCGGCGGGCTTGCGCGGCATTTGACATCGGATTCCGCATCGATTAGGATATAGTCAATATATTGACCAATGGAGCGTTCCGAATTGAAATCAGACGAACAGCTGCACGGCAAAATCGTCGTTAACCTTTTTCGCTGCTCCAATCTGCTCGAGCGCATCGGCCGCAAGCTCATCGCCGACGCCGGCTTGACGAGCGTCCACCAATGGTGCATCCTGTCCTCGCTGTCGGACGGAGACCTGTCGCTGAAGCAGCTGGGACAGAACGCCCACGTCACGAAGCAGAACATGACGGGCATGATCGAACGGCTGAAGCAGGGCGAGCTTGTCGAGACGTACGCCGACCGGGAGGATCGCCGAGTCACCTTGGTTAGACTAACCGAGAAGGGCCGACAGGTATTGAACCGGCTGGATTCGTTCGACGCCTTCGGGCAGGAGACGAACCTTAGACATCTCTGCGCGGAAGACTTGTCTTCCTTGAACCGTTGCCTGCAGCGGATTCTCGACCACATGAACGACGGATGAGAAGGTCCGTCGCTAGGAGGCTCATGTATAATGGCTGAACAGAACACGATCGCATTCTCGGTGCTCGATCTCGCCTCGATCGTCGAGGGAGGATCGGCCGCCGAGTCCTTCCGCCACACGCTGGATCTCGCCCAACGCGCCGAGCAATGGGGCTATCGCCGCTTCTGGCTCGCCGAGCATCACGGCATGCCCGGCATCGCCAGCTCGGCTACCTCCGTGCTGATCGGCCATGTCGCCGGAGGAACGTCCACGATCCGCGTCGGGTCGGGGGGCATTATGCTGCCCAATCACGCCCCGCTCGTCATCGCCGAGCAGTTCGGCACGCTCGAATCGCTCTATCCGGGAAGAATCGATCTCGGACTCGGCAGAGCGCCGGGCTCCGACCAGGCCGTATCGCGGGTGCTGCGTCGCGGACTCGGCGCCGGAGGCGAGGACTTCCCCGCGCTGCTCGCCGAGCTGCGGGCTTACTTTCAGCCGGACGGCGCTCCGTCTAACGGCATCGTGCGCGCCATTCCCGGCGAAGGGCTCAGGGTGCCGATCTGGCTGCTCGGCTCCAGCGGCTTCAGCGCCCAGTTGGCCGCACAGCTCGGACTTCCCTTCGCGTTCGCGAGCCATTTCGCGCCGGACTATCTGATGCCCGCTCTCGAGCTGTACCGCGCGAACTTCCGGCCGTCCGCCGTTCTCGACAAGCCTTACGCGATGGTCGGGGTCAGCGTGACCGCCGCCGATACCGAGCGGGAAGCGAGGAGGCTGGCCACCTCGCAGCAGCAAGTCTTCCTGAATATGATCCGCGGCCGCTTCGGACAGCTCCCCCCTCCGGTCGACAGCATGGACGGCCTATGGTCGCCTCACGAGGAAGCGGCGCTGAACCGGCAGTTCGGCTTTGCCGTCGTCGGCGACAAGAAGCAGGTCGCCGCGCGGCTTCAAGGCGTGATCGATTCGACGGGAGCCGACGAACTTATCATTGCCTCGCAAATCTACGACCACGGAGCCCGGCTTCGCTCCTACGAGATTATCGCCGAAGTCGGACGCGAGCTTCAATCTTAAGCGGCGAGCCGTTGCATGAGGCGACCAGGCGGTCTCAGACGAGCAAGGCGGCGACCATCAGCATCGCGCTGACCGCCAACACGGCCGTATCCGAAGGGCGCACCCGGTACTCGCGTATCGGCGTGCGTCCTTCTTCTCCTCTATAGCCCCGGGATTCCATCGCGACCGCCAGCTCCTTCGCCCGCTGGATCGACAGGACGAACAGCGGGATGAGCATGGGCAGGACGCCCTTGAAGCGCGTCAGGAAACCGCCGCGGTGGAAACCTCCGCCGCGAGCGGTCTGCGCCTTGCGCACCGTATCGAACTCCTCCAGCAGCAGCGGCACGAACCGGAGAGCGATCGAGAACATCGTCACCGCGTCGTGCACCGGAACCTTCCATCTTTTCAACGGGGAACAAAGCTTCTCCAACCCTTCGGCCAACACGATCGGCGAAGTCGTTCTCACGAGCAGGGACAGTACGACGACGATGCCGAGAATCTGCTCGCACATTAGCAGACCGGAGACGATTCCTTCGCGCGAGAGCGTCATCCCGGCCCATCGGAAGAGCGTATGTTCCGGTTTGGCGTCAATCGCCGCCCGGAAGATCATCGTCGACAGGAAGAAGAGACTCAGGGACAGAACGGTCCACGCCAATGTGCTCCATCTCAGCCGGGCGACTCCCCAGAGGACGATCAGCGTCAGCAGCTGCCCCGTCTTGAGCGCAGGGGATTGGTGGGCGATCAAGCTTAGACCGAACAAGAAGAACGCCGTAATTTTGATTCGCGGGTCCCACCGCTCAAGCCAGGAATCGCGCTTCTCGTAAATCAGGTAGCCTCCCGAAGCCATCGGACTCCCTCCCTTCGACCGTTGCGAACGCATCGGCGACTTCCCGCTCGTCCCAAGGCTCGGCGAGCTCCAATCCGTGCCGTTCCTTGAACCATCGGGCGATCGCCAGCGCCGGAGGCTCCTCCCAGCCGAACGTCGCGCGAACTTCTGGATCGGCGATCAGATCGGCGGGCTTGCCGTCGGCGACGATGACGCCGCGATCAAGCGCCAGCACGCGCGAAGCATGGGCCAACATCTCCTCCAACTGGTGGCTCACCCAAACGATCGTCGTGCCGCGATTTTCCCGCAGCCTGCCGAGCAGTTCGAACAGCGCCGTTCGGGAAGGCAGATCGAGCCCTGCCGTCGGCTCGTCCAGAATGAGCACTTCCGGCTCCAGCACGAGCACGCCCGCGATAGCGGCCCGCCTCTTCTCCCCTCCGCTCAGCTCAAGCGGACTCCTTCGGCCGTACACGGCCGGCGGAAGGCCTACGTCTTCCAACGCCCGCTCGATTGTGCGCTCCCGCTCCGACGGAGTCGCTCGCGATTGCCGCAGGCCAAAACCGACGTCTTCGGCGACGGTGGCGGCGAACAGTTGATGCTCCGGATACTGGAAGACATAGCCGATCCGGTCGAACAGCTCGGGACGGCGAGCCCGATGGGGATCGACGCCTGCGAGCAGAAGCTCCCCTTCGGTCGGGCGCGCGAAGCCTTTCAACAGCTGCAGCAGCGTCGTTTTCCCGCTGCCCGACTTCCCGCACAGGGCGACCCTCTCGCCGGACTCGATCGCGAAGCCGATGCCGTCCAGCACACAGGGCGCCGCTGCCTGTTTTCCCCATTTCCTGCGCTTCCCGTAGCGGTACTTGATCCCGTTTAATTCGATTCGCATATCCGCTTCCTCCAGTTCTCCAAGTTGTCGGGATCGGCGATCGGAAATCCCCTGCCGCCCATTTCCAGCGCCAGCCGGCGCAAGAACGGCAGCTCGAGGCCGCACGCTTCGAGCAGCTCCTTCCTCGGCCACAAGTCCTTCGGCCGTCCGACGGCCGCAAGCTCTCCGCGCGAGAAGAGCGCCCAGCGGTCTGCCGCCAGCACCTCCTCCAGGTGATGCGTAATAAAGATGAGAGAGAACGGCTTGCGCTCGCGGGTTTGCGCCAGCGCGTTCAGAAAATCCCTTCTTCCGCCGGGGTCCAGCATCGAAGTCGCTTCGTCCAGGATGAGCACCTCCGGATCGATGGCCATGACGGAGGCCAGCGCGAGCTTCTGCTTCTCCCCGCCGGACAGCCGCGCAACCGGGCGGTCTTCGTCGGCATCCAGCCCGACCGCGCCGAGCGCCCAGCGGATTCGCTCCGGCATCGTCTCCCGGGGCCATCCCAGATTGGACAAGCCGAAGGCGATGTCCTCGCCGACGGTAATGCCGACCTGTTGGTTTTCCGGGTTCTGGAACACGATCTGCACCTTCCTCCGAATATCGGCTAATGCCGCCGCGTCGTCCGTGCGCAGCCCGTCGATCTCGATCGTCCCCTTCGTCGGCGTCTCGATCCCGTTGAGCAGCCTGGACATAGAAGATTTCCCCGAGCCGTTAGGCCCGAGGAATGCGATGAATTCGTTGTCGCGGATGTCCAGGCTCACTTCGCGCAGCGCGTATGAAACGTCCCGCTCCTCGCCGAGGCCGGTGTTGTAGCTGAATGAAACTCCATTTATGCGTATCATCCCAGATGCTTCCTTTCTACTCGCGCAAGACGCTTCCGTACACGCTCCGGGAATCGCCCGGGTCGAACAGTCCTTCGGACGTGTTCGGAATTTGCCAGAAATAATGGATGCGCACGCCGAGCTCCTGCGCCAATTCGAGAAAATCCCGCATGAAAACGCCTTTGCCCGGATCGCAGGACGGACTGTCGGAGATGCCGATGCCGCCGACGATTTCGTACCCGTGATCCTGGTATACCTTCAGCTGCTCCAGGTAGGGCAGCAAAATGCGGCGGTTGTGAGCGTGAAACTCCGGCGTGTCGTATTGCTCCGTCGTCATGGGCGGTCTTTCCGGCCCGAGAAACGTAAATTCGGGACAAGGCAGCTGGAAAATGCCGTATTCCCGCTCGTTCGCCCATTGTACCGCGGAAGCCATGACGCCGGGACTTCTCGCTTCTCCGGCCACGACGGCGTTCTGGTTCAGCACGCAGTGAGAGACGACGACCAGCCGCTTGCTACGCCGCATTCGTTTTCTCCGAACGGCGCAGCGGGGGACGCTTCAGCAGCGACTGCGGAATTCCTTTTAGCACGTAATAGATCAATACTGCGGATAAAATCTTATCGACAAGATTGCCCCACAGCCTTGGAAGAAACGCGGCCGCGAACAAGCTGGACCCCGCATCCTTCAGCCACAGGACGAACACGTCGGTCACGCCTCCCGTCAAGCCGCCGAAGACCGCCACTGCGATCGCCGTGCCGACCGCAGGGCAGACGACGCCAAGCGTAAAGCCTGACACGATCGCCGTCTTCAGCGTATACCCGAACCTGACGGCGGCAAACCCGACGACCAATCCGACGATGATGTTCACGAGCGCAAACGGAATCGAGGTGTAGCCTGAAGTCACGCCGAGCACGAGATTGGTCAGAAGACCGACCAGCGCCCCCCAGTACGGGCCGTACAGCGCCGCGATAAAAATCGTCCCGACGACGTCCAGGAACAGAAAGGGGATGTTCAAATTTCCGACCACGGTGCCCGCGATGACGTTGATCGCGACGGCCAGCGCGCCTAAAGCAATGATTTGAGTTCGTTGATTCATGCCGATCCCTCCAGGTGAATGTATAAGCAGGCGATGCCGCCAGCCGGAATGGTAATGCCGCAGAATTCCCTCCCTTGTACGTAACGAGCCGCCGCCCTTCCGGCTGAAGACGACGACTCCGACGATTCGACGAAATGCCAAAAAACCGAAGAACCAAGCGCGGTCGCGCGCTGAAGCTCTCCGGTTCGTCCGGTAGATTTCATAGTTATCCTATTGGATTTACTTAAATATATCACATCCAAAACGTCTGTCAATGGATTGACAGCATTTGGACCAAGTGATATGATCTTTTTCACACTTTGTATCCCGATCTACATAGGAGGTTTTATAGGATGATGAAGCATCGCTCTAAAGCTGTGATCGCGTTATCTCTGGCAGCGGCTCTGGTCTGGACCGCTCCGGCTGTCGCGCTCCCTCAACATGCCGCTGCGGCCTCCGCGACGGCCTCCGTTTCCGTTTTGTCGCCGCAGGCGCAAGAGTACGCAGCCTACCTGCAAGAGAAGTACGGCGTCTCCGTCGGAGCTTCGTCGACGCGAGGACAATTCGCGGACGCTCTGAACGCCATAGCGGCTCCGGAGAAGGCGGTCGTCCTGAGCGGCGACCCGTCGGAGCCCCTGAAGGCGATCGAGGCCGTAGCGCTCGCGCTGAAAGCCGCCGACCTCGAAGAACTCGCTTATACGTACCCGGCGACCAAAGCCAAAACCGCCCTGGCATGGGTCAAGCTGGGCTGGACGTCCGAACAGTACGCTGCCGACCCGGCCAAGCTTCTCGCCGCCGCAGTCAACACCGGCTTCCTCGTCTCCAGCTATTATCCGGAGATCCGCAACGACGCCACCGCGTCCCCTTCCCTGGCTGCGGTCCTTCTCGGCAAAGTGCTGGAAGCGAAAGGACTGTACAAACGCTATATCGGCTATACGACGGACGCCGACATTCTTGTCAAGCTCGGCGACGCCTACCGGACTTCGGACATCATCCAGGCTCCGGAGCTGCGCAAAGTCGTCGACGAAGCGCTGAAGCAAAACCTCGTCACCGGCTACAATCTGAAGGACAGCCGCTATGACGCCAACTTCCTCGACTCGTTGTCGATCGTGTACGGCCATTCGGACGTCAAGCACGCGCTGCAGCTCGTCGGCCTGCTTCGCAGCGAGAACATCAAAGCGAAAGTCCAGTTCGAGCCGAAGACGTCCGCCTTTATTTATCTGAAGGAATGGGGAGACCCCGGCGAATCCGATCTGTACGAAGTCGTGCAGATCGAAAACGGCAACTATATCGAATACGCCAAAGAGTACGATCTGGCGCTCGAATTCGCGTCTGAATACGACAAAGACCGCTTCGACCGGATCATCCTGACGTACGCGAAGAAGAACGAAGACCAGCAGCCGGGCCTGATCTACGGTTCGTGGTGGCAGCCGCTCTATTATTCGCTTACCGAGCTGAACAACTATAAGGAGATTGCCAACAACAAAATTTCCGCCGGCAAGTATTACGCCCAATCGTTCTCGCTTAAGGAGCAGTCCGCCGACGTTACCGAAGGCTTCAAGAAGATCGATCCGTCCGCGAACGTCGTCAATTACGGCTTCTGGGTCGACGAGCCTTTCTACAACTACTTGCAAGGCGAATCGAAATAATCGCCATCGGATCAGAAACGGTCGGAGGACGGGCAGCGAATGCGCCCGTCCCCCCGACAATCCGTCGCGTACCGAAGAAGGGAAGCCCGGAGCTCCCTTCGGTCTAGCCCACCATCAAGCTCTTGTGCCTCGTCTCCACGATCGATCGGCTGAAAGCGTTGGCGAGACCTTCGAGATACATATAGTCGGTAACGCCGATAATCTCCCTCTCTCCCGAGGAAAATACGAGCGTCAGCTTATGAACCGGCTTCACCAAAGCATAGATCAGAGCGTTGGCGATCAGCCCGGCAAAACCGAGCGCCGACACAAGCTCGTGAAATCGGAATTCCCATATGAAGCCGGTCGCGATCAACAGCAGCTCAAGGACGAGCAGCGTGTAGGGAATCCTCCTCTTCGACTTGACCAGCTTGATCGAGCACAGATGCTGGATGGCGAACCGGGTGTTGCCGCTGATGAAGAGCTCTCTCGTAATGGTGAAATTGTTATCCTTGTAGATTGGCTGGTGTTCCATCTTATTCCTCCCCGAGGATAGGTTCACCCTTTACTCTTCGACGCTCGCATGGAAATACCTACCTAACAACCTTCCATTGTCAAAAAAACGAGAGAGAACCCGATGCGCCTTCCAACGTTCCTTCGACCGATCGTATGCGATCAAAGGCGCGCAACCGGCCGGCAACGTCTAACGGTTGCAGTGGCGCTTAATCGATCGTTTTCCCGAAAAAGGAAAAGCTAACGGTTGCCACCGCGCTTATTTTGGGGTTATCGAGCGAAAACGCGCGTTTTCGGCTGAAATAGCCGCTGCCGCAACCGTTACAACCTCCGTACTGCGAAAAGGGCACAATTAGCGGCGCTGGCAACCGTTACGATAGTGGGCTGGCGGGGGCTCGCGGGGTTGGCGTGTGTTGGCCTGGACTGGCGGGGGTTAGCGGAGTGCGTAGGTTGGTCTGGACTGGCGTGGGTTGGCGTGGTGGTTGGCGCGAGCTGGCATAGGTTGGCCTGGACTGGCGGGGGCTAGCGGAGTGCGTAGGTTGGTCTGGACTGGCGTGGGTTGGCGTGGGTTGGCGTGGATTGGCACGAGTTGGCCTTGTTTGCGATGACCGTCGGGGCTCCGCCGACAACGGGGACGATTCCTGCAAGGCCGCTTGTTGACCGTTTGCTTAACTTGACAACATTGCCCCCCCCCCGCTCCGCATCTATTTGCCGCTAATTCAGAGCTATGAGCCTTTTTTTACCGAAAATCTTAGCACCGTCCTCAGCTTGGCCGGTTCGGTCTTGCGGGGATCGGACAGATAGATTTCCCGATGGAGCTTGCTTGCGCGGATAAAACCATGCTCCTTACAGAACGCTTCCATTCGCGCAAAGCTTGCCGGCTCGTCGTCAAAGCTGCCGATGTGCATCATCTGACAGCTCAGTCCGTCCGCGATGCGCTCGAACCTGGCATTCTCCAGGAACGGATTGGACTTCTTCCTCTTCGTCCTTTCCAGAAAGCGCTCGAATCCTTGTACGGTCAGAAAATCGGGTTGGCGGATCATGATCGTATACTTCAGGTTGTTTTTGTCCGTCGCGGGCTTCGACCGATCAAGCAAATCCCATACGCCCTCAAGCGGGAAAACCGTGTACTCGTAGTAGCCCTCCGGCGCGTCGTCGCTTCGGTAAGACATTTTCACCGCATAGCTCAGGCTGTACAAAGCTTCCGTCGCTTTGGCGAACGCCTCGCCGTTCGGGTCGCCGGAACCGTCAACCGCAATGAACGGCATGCTCGGCACCTCCACGACTTCCGGCGCGGCACTGGGTAAGTAGAGCGTCTTGAAGTCTTTTTTATAATCTACCTTCCTGCTCATGGCCAATCTCCCTTCGATCGCGATCTAGCTTCACTATACCGAAGCAAACTGGACAATAGTCTGTCAGGTTTAGGGATCGTACTTTTGTAAAATACCTTTCGCCTGCCGCCGGATCTCTTCGCGGATCGATTCCGGCTCCAGCACTTCCGCGTCCGGACCGAAGCTGAGAATAAAACCGTACAGCCAGCGATCCTCGGGAAATTCGGCCCAGACGACGTAACGTTCCTCTCCGTCTGCTCCTTCCGTTTCCGCGACGATCGCCTCAATGCCGAACCACTCCTCCGCAAGATGCCTTGCCCTGCGGCTGAACCGGAGCTTCAGCCGGGTCTTCTTGGCGGGGGCTCCCCACTCTTCGTTCCAAGGCAGACGCTCCGTCTCGACCGGCCTTCGCACGGCAATACGCTCCCCGACCGCGATCGATTTCATCCGAAACAGCTTGAACAAGCGGAATTCCTTCCTCGTCCGGCAGTAGGCGTACAAGTACCAGGTCTGCCGCTTAAGCACCAGCGTGTACGGCTCGACGGCGCGAGTCGATTCGTTGCCCTGCGCGTCGCAATAAGCGAATTCGACCAACCGTTCCTCTTCCGCCGCCTTCTTCAGCAGCGCCGCCTTTTCCTCCAGATGGCCGCTGCCTCCCCACGGAGACAAATCCACGACGAGCTGCCTTGTCCGCAGCTGGAATTGCTCCAATTGCGACGGAGGGACGACGCTTTTCATTTTCTCCAGCAGCAGCTTGCGGTTTCGGTCCGGGTAGATCGTCGATACGCTTTGCAGAGCTCCCACAATGTCCGCCAGCTCCTTGTCGGTCAGCACGCTGCGGTCGAGCCTGTAGCCTTCGGACAGACCGATGCCGCCTCCGGCCCCCGGATAGGAAACAACCGGGATCCCGGCCTGATTAATGGCGTCGATATCCCGGTAGATCGTCCGAACGGACACCTCGAACAGCTCGGCCAGCTCCCTGGCCTGAACGAATCTGCGATTGACCAGCAAGATGACGATGGACAGCAGACGGTCCAGCTTCATAGTTAACCCTCTCCACGATGGCGTATGATTTCCTTCCCACATCATAGCAGGCCGGAGCGATCCGCGCGATCCGTTACCCCGTCGCGGTTGCTCCCGCTTCCCGCCTGCGCGCGCTGGCGGACAGCAGGAAGCTGAGGATAAGCACGCCGGCAGCCAGCATGTACGGGTAATTGACGTCGACGTCGAACAGCGCGCCGGCGATGACCGGACCCATGATATTGCCCAGACTCGTGAACGCCGAGTTCAGGCCCGCCACATAGCCCTGCCGTTCCTCGGCCATTCTCGACATCTGCGTGCCGATCGCCGGACGCAAAATATCGATCGACAGAAAGACGATAAAGGTGACTGCGAACACCATCCAGAAGCCGTCGACGACAATCGTCAGCAGGACGAACAAACCGCACGACAGCAGGCAGAACGTAATGACGTTTCTCTCCCCGAACCGGTTCAATATTCGCCCGAAAACGGTCAGCTGCACGACAGCCCCCGCGATCGATCCGAACGTCAAAATAAAGGCGATCTCCTTCGTCGAAAAGCCGAACTTACGATCGACGAACAAGCCGAATATCGTCTCGTAATTGGCCAGCCCGAACGACATGACGAAGACGAGAACGAGACTGAGAAAATAGGGCTCCCGGTACGAGCGCCTCAGCAGGCTCCAAAGTCGGTCCTGCTTCTCCGAGGTTGACGGTTTCGAATCGGGACTGGCGGCGGGCCGCGACTCCGGCAGGACGAACGCGGTCCATATCGCGGCCGCCAAACCCGCTGCGGCCGCGGCGAAGAACGGAACGCGGAGGCCGAACTCCGCGAGGTAGCCGCCGATTCCGGGTCCGATAATGAAGCCGGTCGTAATTGCCGCGTTAATTAGCCCCATCCCTTTCGCCCGCTCCTCGTTCGACGTCATGTCCGCCGTGTAGGCCATCACCGCGGGCATGATCATCGCGGCGCCCATGCCTCCCAGCAGTCTGGATGCGAAAAGAAGGGCCGCCGAGTTCGCGATCCCGAACAGCGCCTCCGACAAGGCGAAGACGAGCATGCCCGCGACGATGATCTTTTTGCGTCCCAGCGCGTCCGACAACCGGCCCGCCATCGGCGAGAACAGCAGCTGGGTCAGCGAGAAGGCGCCGACCAGCAAGCCTACGACGCTGCCGCTGATGTCAAGCTCCGTCATATATTGCGGCATGACCGGAATGACCAGTCCGATCCCCATGAAGATAAGAAAAATGTTCAGCATCAGGAGCAGAATCGCCCCTCTGCTTCTCAGCAATAACGCCATGATGCCTTCCCCCATGATCTATACTGAATGTTCGTTTTGTATAATAACAAGAAAAAGGAGCCGCTCCGCGTCGTCACCCTTCGCGTCTGACAATTATTCCGTTCAAGAACGTCCCCATCGCCTCCCGATACAGCTCCAGCGCCTCCTGCTGACCCTTTTTGCGAGAATGGTGGCTAAGCCCGATCAGCAGGCTGTCCAATACGACGGCGAGCCTGTCGGCACTCTGCGGCTCGAATTCCCCGTTGTCGATGCCATGCTGAATCAGCCGGCGGTTGAAGCGAACGTACCCCTCCACCATCTCCGCCATCCGCTCGTCGAAATCGTCAGCCTTCTCCGATAGGTTGTAAAATTCGTCGGCTGCCTTCGTAAGCGGATGATTCAGGTTTTCGAGCACGAGCTGCTCCGCCATGCCATACAGCTTCTCCTTCGCGGTCGGATAGAGCGGTTCCTTCTCCGCCCAGCGGCTCTCCCACTCCCTGTCCCATTCCTGAAGCAAATACAGGAAGAGCCCTTCCTTGCTTTTGAAATGATAATAGATGTTGCCGGCGCTGCTCCCGGTCGCGCTTACGATGTCCTCGATGGAAGTCGCCTTGTACCCTTTCTGCACGAACAGCGCCTTCGCCGCGTCGGCCACTCTCTTCTTCGTCTGCTCGCTTTGCCGCTTCTTCATGTTCACCCGGCGTCTCCCCCTCTCCCGGTCATCCTGAACGATTATTCAGTATCTTAACGAAAATAGACCGGGATAGCAAGAAAAACTTGCTTCCCGGCCCGGCGGGATCCCGATGCCGCTACCCGGCGATGACGCCCTTTTTGAGAATCAGGTTCGCATAGAGCGCTCCCTCTCCCGTGGCGACGATCGCATAGGCTTTTTTCGCTCGCTCGTAGAACGCGAAGCGCTCGACCTCCTCGAACGGAGCCGTCAAGCCCGTTCTGGCCTCGATAATCTTGGCGTACTCGGCCCAGATCGGCGTCTCGACCGTATCGCCGGGCATGACCTGCATAAGGGCGACCGGCTTGTCGACGTATTGATCCAGCGGGAACAGCCGCAGGATCGCATCGAGCAGCTCCGGCGCGCCATGGCCGTCCGCGCGCACGAGGCGCTGCGCGTGGCTGGCCGCCGGGAAGTTGCCGTCGGCCAGCACGATCTCGTCGCTATGGCCCATCTCCATCAATATTTTCAGCAGCTCGGGGGAAATCAGACTTGGAATTCCTTTTAACATACGGGCAGCGCCTCCATTGTCTCGATCATACTCTTCCGAAGCCCAGGAACGTCTCGTAGGCTTTCGCCCACCTCTCGTCCCGATCGGGCTCGTAGACGTCTACGGGGAAAGAAGCGGCGACCAGCTCCCGCGCCTCCCGCAGGTCCTTGCACTCGCCGAGCGCGACGAGCTGCATCAGCATATTGCCGATCGCGCTCGCTTCGACCGGTCCGGCCCATACCGGCTTGCCGATGGCGTTAGCCGTCAACCTGCACAGAAGCTCGTTCTGAATGCCGCCCCCGACCATGTGCAGGCCGCCGTAAGCGCGATCGGTCAGCTTCTCCGCCTGCTCCAGCGCCTGACGGTAACGCAGCGCCAGACTTTCGAGAATGCAGCGGGCGATCTCCCCTTCGCTGTGCGGAATCGGCTGACTCGTCTCCGCGCAGAACGAGCGGATTTTGTCGGCCATGCCTCCCGGGGAGAAAAATCTCGGATCGTCCGGATGGACGAGACTGCGGAAAGGCTCGGCTTGCTCGGCGAGGCGAACGAGCTCGGGGAAGCCGATCTCCTTGCCCTGCTCGTCCCACTCCCGCTTGCATTCCTGCAGCAGCCACAGCCCCATAATGTTTTTCAGCAGCTGGTACGTGCCGCCCACGCCGCCTTCATTCGAAAACTCCAGCTCCATCGTCTCCGGCGTAAGCAGCGGCCCGGTCATCTCCGTGCCGAGCAGCGACCACGTCCCGCATACGAGAAACGCGAACGGCTCGTCGCCGGCCGGAACGGCGGCGATCGCCGACTCGGTATCGTGCGTACCGACCGCGACGGCCTGCAGCGCGGGGACGCCAAGCTCCTCGCGCACCTCCGGCGTCAAAGGTCCGATGATCGTCCCCGGCTGCACGGGCTCGAGGAACAGATGCGGCGGAATGCCGAGGCGCTTCATCAGCTCCGCGTTCCAGCTCCGATTAACCGGGTGGAACAGCTGCGTCGTCGTCGCCATCGTGAATTCGCACGACTTGACCCCGGTCAACAAGTAGGCCAGCAGGTCGGGCGTCAGCAGCAGCGTCTTCGCGACCTCCAGCTTCGGGGAAGCGGCTTTGACCATCGCGTACAGCTGGTACAGCGTGTTAAACGGCATGAACTGCAGGCCGCTTTGCTCGAACAGCTCCCGCTGCCCGATCCTGGCGCTCACCTCTTCAATCAGTCCGTCCGTATGCGGGTCGCGATAATGATAAGGATTGCCGAGCAGTTCGCCGTTCGCGTCAAGCAGCCCGAAGTCGACGCCCCACGTGTCGATGCCGAACGTCGCCGGCTCATAGCCTTGCTGGAACGCGAAGCGAATGCTCTTTTTCATCTCGTGCAGCAGGCGGAGCGTGTCCCAATGCAGATGCTTGCCGACCTGGATCGCATGATTGGGGAAGCGGTGAACTTCCGCGACTTCCAATACGCGCCGGCCGCCTTCGCTCTCCGCCAGCCGTCCGACAAGCGCGCGGCCGCTGCTGGCGCCCATATCGAACGCCAGAACGGCAGCCCCTTTCGTCATCGCCATTTCCTCCCTCTCCGGCTTCAGCCTTATTTCATTTTTTGCAGCAATTGAATCCGGTACGCTTCGCTCTCCAAGGAGGCGATCTCCTCGAACTCTTCCTTCGTCAACACTTTGGGTTCCTTGATCGCCTTGGCGATCAGGAAGATTTTCGCGCTCTCCTCGACGACTTCCGTCCGGTAGTACGCTTCGCGCAAGTTGCGTCCGGTCGTCACCAGACCGTGATTGCCGAGCAGAATCGACGAATGCTCGATCTTCTCCACGACCGCGTCCGCCAGCTTGTCGGTCGTCGGCAGCACGTAATCGACGTAGACCGTTTTACCGACGAGCGCCGCCTGATCGGGGAACATAATCGGAAGGTCCTTCTCCACGAGCGTAAACGCGATGCAGTACGGCGGATGCGTGTGGACCATCGCGCCGATGTTCGGATTTTGCCGATAGGCGTACAAGTGCATCAGCACTTCCGAGGACGGGCGAAGCCCGATGTCGGTAATATGGCCGGTCTCGATGTCGACCTCCACCCACTGCTCCGGCTGAATTTCGTCGAGCGCAAAGCCGCTCGGGGACAAATACATCTTGCCTTCGCGGCGCGCGCTGAGATTGCCGCCCGGTCCGACGACCAGCTTGTTGGCGACGGTCTTCTGCGCGTATTTGCATAACTCCTGGCGAATTTCTTGGCTGCTCATCATGCATGCTCCATTCTATGGACAAACGGCTGCCGCCCGTCCCGGAAGAGGACAAGCGACAGCGTTGTCGGATTTATTATTTGTACAGCGGTCCGAAGTTGCTGCATGCGCGGTAGTCGGCGCTCTCCGGATTGTCGGTTCCGAACAGCCCCCATGCGCGGGGACGGAAAATGTTCTCTTCCGGCACGTTGTGCATGCTGACCGGAATGCGCAGCATCGAAGCGAGCGTGATCAGATCCGCGCCGATGTGACCGAAGCTGATCGAGCCGTGGTTCGCGCCCCAGTTGTCCATGACGTCGTAGACGTTCCTGAACGCGCCCTTGCCCGTCAAGATCGGAGCGAACCAAGTCGTCGGCCACGTCGGGTCCGTCCGCTTGTCGAGAGCATCGTGAACTTCCGGCGGCAGATCGACGGAATAGCCTTCCGCGATTTGCAGCACCGGCCCGATGCCTTTGACCATGTTCAGGCGAGACATCGTCATCGGCATGCCCCCGCGGGTCAGGAAATCGGAGGAATAGCCGCCCCCGCGGAAATATTCGACCGACGCCGGGCGCCAGGAGGTGGCGTCGAGACATTTCTGCGCTTCCTCTTCGCTAATTTCCCAGAACGGCTTCATCGCCGGCTTGCCGTCCTTCGTCTGCTCGCCCGTACCGTCCATCGTCGCCGAGCCGGAGTTGATCAGGTGCAGGATGCCGCCCTCGGCCGCGCCGGTCAGCTTGTGTCCCGTTACGCGTTCTACGGAATCCGGACTCCAGTACGTGCGGACGTCCGCGAAAATTTGCGCCGTATTCGTCAGCAGATGGCCGAACAGCATCACCGCGCCGTTCAGGCTGTCGTTCTCGGTCGCCACGATGTACGGGGCGCGAATGCCGTTCCAGTCGAACGAGGAGTTCAGAATCGTCTCCAGGAAGTCGCCGTTCGGGAAGTGGTCGGTCCATTGGCGCTGGCCCTGGAAGCCCGCGACGATCGCGTTGTGGCCTTGCGCCTCTTCTCCGAAGCCGAGCTCGGCCAGACGCGGATTGCCGACCATCAGATCGCGCGCGATCAGCGTCATCTTAACGACGGTTTCCCAATCTTTATCCTTCTGCTCGCGAGACGTTTGCAGATGAGGCGGATTGTTGTCCGGGCCTTCGATGCAATTCTTCTTCACCCAGGCGAGCGCTTTCTCGTACTCGACCGGATCATAGATCTGCTCGTCGAAGCGGCGGACGAATTCGCTCATGTCGACGTATTCCGTACGCAGGCCGAGATACTCCTGGAAGAAGGCGTCGTTGACGATCGAGCCCGCGATGCCCATCGAGACCGAACCCATCGACAGATAGGATTTGCCCTTCATCAGCGCAACAGCGAGTCCCGCTCTGGCGAATCCGAGCAGCTTGCCCTTGACGTCTTCCGGAATGTCGGTCGAGCCTGCATCCTGTACGTCGTTGCCGTAGATGCCGAACGCCGGCAGCCCCTTCTGCGCGTAAGCGGACAGTACGGCGGCCAGGTAGACCGCGCCCGGACGCTCCGTGCCGTTAAAGCCCCATACCGCTTTCGGAATGGCAGGGTCCATATCCATCGTTTCCGTACCGTAACACCAGCAAGGCGTAACCGTAATCGACACGCCGACGTTTTCCTTGGCGAACTTGCTGGCCGCCGCAGCGGATTCGGCTACGCCGCCGATCGTCGAGTCGGCGATGACGCACTGTACCGGAGAGCCGTCCGGATAGCGGAGATTCTCGGAGAGAAGCTTGGCAACGCCCTTCGCCATGTTCATCGTCTGCTCTTCCAGAGACTCGCGAACGCCTCTGCGTCTTCCGTCAATCGTCGGACGGATGCCGATCTTCGGAAACTCGCCCTTCCACCTGAACTGT
Source organism: Cohnella hongkongensis (assembly GCF_042654645.1). NCBI lineage: Bacteria > Bacillati > Bacillota > Bacilli > Caryophanales > Paenibacillaceae > Cohnella > Cohnella hongkongensis. Next base: position 202,359 of record NZ_JBHSEP010000008.1, read on the forward strand.
TGGTCTGCCATGTGATTAGCCTCCAATTGGAATTAATTAATGTTACCGATAACCCCAAGTTACCAAGGAAAACGCTTGCTGTCAATTCTTTAATTTTGTAAGATAAAAGAACATATTGACGACAAGGGGCTTCTCTCCATGGTTACGATTTACGATATTGCCGCCAAAGCCGGAGTTTCGGCCATGACCGTATCCAGGGTTATCAATAACACTGGAAAAATCAGCGACAAAACCCGAACGAAGGTGCGCCGCGTCATGGAAGAGCTGAACTACGTGCCCAACCATATGGCGCGCAGTCTGGTGCTGCAGCAGAGCAACGTGCTGTTCCTGCTGATTACGGACATTACCAACCCGTTCTATACGACGCTCGCCCGTGGCGCGGAGGATGCCGCCAAGAAGCACGGCTACCGTCTGCTGTTCGGAAACTCGGACGAGAGCATCGAGAAGGAAAAGGACTACATCGACACCGTTCTCGCGACGAGAGCGGACGGCGTGCTCGTCGCCCCGGCCGGCGACCATTCGCTGCCGCACCTGGAAACGCTGCGCAAGCACCGCGTTCCGTTCGTGCTGCTCGACCGGGAAGTGCCGGGGATGGACAGCGACGTCGTGCTCGGGGACAGCAAGGAGGGCGCCCGCAAGCTCGTCGACCATCTGACGTCGCGCGGGCACCGGCGCATCGCCCTGATCAACGGCTCTCCTCTCATCTCCAGCGCCCGGCTGCGGCTGGAGGGGTATCGCGAGGCGCTGAAGCTGAACGATATCCCCTTCGATCAGAACGACGTGCTGGAGACCGCCTTCGAGCCCAGAAGCGACCTGAGCGAGATCGAAAGCTGGCTCGACCGCATGTCTCCGTCTCCGACCGCGATCGTCGCCGGCAACAACGTGCTCGCCGTCGAGGTTATCCGCACCTTGCATTCGCGCGGCGTTCGGGTTCCCGAAGACGTGTCGGTCGTCTGCTTCGACGATCTCGGCCCTTATTCCGACATCGACCCGTTCCTCACCGTCATCGCCCAGCAGGCGTACCAGTTCGGCTATCTCGGCACGCAGATGCTCGTCGACCGCATCCAGGAGCGCGACGTCACCGGTCTGCCATGGAAAAAAATCGTGCTCCCCGCCGACATGATCGTTCGTCGGTCGGTGAGCACGATATAAGCCGCCTAGTTAAAGCCTCCGTTCACCCTGATCGTTTGTCCCGTAATCCACCGGGCTTTGCCGCTGACGAGCAGGTCCACGGCGTTGGCGATGTCTTCCGGTTCGCCGAGTCTGCCGAAGGCGTTCATGCGGCGGAAGGAATCGACCAGCTCCGGCGACTTGCCTTTCAAGAACAGATCCGTAGCGACCTGCCCCGGCGCGATGCAGTTGATCACAATGTCCCGGGGACCGAATTCCTTGGCCAACTGGCGGGTCATCTGCTCGACCGCTCCCTTCGTCGCGGCGTATACGCTGTAGGCCGGAAGCATCGCGCCCGACACCGAAGTCGAGAAGTTGACGATGGCGCCGCCCCGCTCCATATGCTTCATCGCTTGCTGGCAGGCGAAGTAGGTTCCCTTGACGTTGATCGCGAAATGGCGGTCGAACGTCTCCTCCGTCACTTCTTCGATGACTTTCGTCTCCATGATTGCCGCGTTATTGATGAGAATATCGATTTTTCCGAATCGCTCCAGCGTCGATTCGAACAAAGCCTCGATCTCCCTGGTTTGGCCGATGTCGGCGCGAATCGCCGCCGCCTGCCCGCCGGCCTCCTCGATCATCCGTACGGCCTCGTGCGCCTTGTCCGGATTCGACGTATAGTTAATCGCAACCTTGACGCCCGACGACGCCAATTGCAGGGCGATCTGCCTGCCGATCCCTCGCGAGGCTCCAGTCACGATCGCCGTTTTTCCCTCCATGCTCATGAATCTCTCTCCTTTACGGCTTGCCGCCTTAGTTTGAACCTTACGGTCTCATTTTAACGCGAGCGTACGCCGGCCGGTTAGATCGATCCTTTTCTGATCTTGCCTAATTCTCTTCATTCTTTCCGTTCTACCACAGATACAGATCGTTTCCTTTTAACTTGAAGACAGCTTCCATGAAGTAATAGTCGCCGTAAATGATGGGGTGATGATGAGAAGCGGCGTGATATGCGGCGGAACCGTTCTGCAGGATGGCGTCGGAACGGTCCGACCAATCGCTGCGGATCGCGTCCAACGTTTTCAGCAGCTTCAGCGCAGCGTTCAGATAGACGTCTTTTTCGTACGGGCCGACGGCTTTGGCGATTTCGATCAGCCCGCACGCCGCAATCGCGGCCGCCGTGTCGTCTTCGCGCCGCGGCTCCGCCGGTTGCCGGAAATCGACCGGGATGACGCCGCTGTCCGGAATGTTGGCGATAAAGTAATGCGCAATCCGCTTCGCCGTGTTCAGATAATCGGCTTTGCCCGTATGAATGTAGCTCATCATAAAACCGTACAACGCCCAAGTCTGTCCCCTCGTCCAGGAAGAGCCCTCTTCGAAGCCTTGTCCGCCGTAGGTTCTCACTACGCCGCCGTGATTCGGATCGAACTCGACGATATGATGGACCGATCCGTCCGGTCGGACGAAAGCTTCCATGGCCGTATCGGCGTGCTTCATGGCGATCTGCTTATAGCGCGGATCGCCCGTTTCCTCCGAGGCCCAGTAAAGAAGCGGGAGGTTGAGCATGCAGTCGATGATCGCCCAGCCCCGGGTGTCCCTGTCTTCCAGATCATTCCATGCGCGGATGAAGCCTCCGGCCAGGTTGAACCGGCCGGCCAGCAGATTGGCGGCATGCAGCGCGCGCTTGCGCGACTCGGGATTTTTGGTGACCCGGTAACTGGCTACGCTGGTGGGCAGCCACATGAAGCCGACGTCGTGATGCAGACCTTCATAAATCTGAAAGCAGCGGTCCAGCTTCGCCTCGGAGAGTTGGGCGATCTCTTTGTATTTGTGGTCGCCGGTCTCGTGATGCATCAGCCACATCATGCCGCCCCAGAATCCGTTCGTCCACCAGCAGATGCCGTCCGCAGCGTCGCCGGACGGGTTATCGGCGGACCGATCGTCGTGTGTGCCGCCTACCGTCGTGTAAGGAATTTTGTGCCGCGATTTTTCGCTGACCCCGCCCATTTTTTTTATGATTTTCCCGATTACGCCATCAAGCCAAACTTTATCCTCATCCGTTACCCTCGGCATGAATGAACCCTCTCTTCGCTTGTTGAATCAGCCTTTGATCGCCCCCGACGACACGCCCTTAACGAAATACTTCTGCAGCGACAGGAACGCGATCAGCACCGGCACCAGCGACATCGTCGTACCCGCGAAAATCATATCCCACCGCGACGAGAACTCTCCGACGTAATAGAACAGCTCAACGATCATCGTCTTCGTCTCCCCCGACGGCAGCACGAGCATCGGCATCAGAAAGTCGTTCCAGATGCCGAGCCCCTGCAGCACGACCATGCTGGCCGTCACGGGACCGAGCAGAGGAAATACGATCGTCCAGAACATTCTGAATCGCGTGCAGCCGTCGATCTCCGCCGACTCCTCGATCTCGCGCGGCACGCCCTTCAGAAAGCTGGTGTACAGCAGGACGCCGAAGCCAACCGATCCGGCAATGTAGATCATAATCGGCCCAAGCAAATTCCCGAACAGCCCCATCATGTTCAACTGCTTGAACAGCGGGATCATATACACCTGGAACGGCACCATCATCCCGAACAGGAAATAAATGTAGACGGCGTTCGTCCATCTCCGGTTCGTCCGTTCGATCGCATAAGCCGCCATCGGAATGACGACGACCATCGCCGCGATCGAGCCGACGGTGAGAATTCCGCTGTTTAGCATCGCCCGCGGATAATCGGTCTTCGTGAGCAAATACTTGAAGCTCTCCGTGTAGAACCCTCTGGGCAGCGCGATTGCGTCTCGCAAAATTTCCGCGTTGGACTTGAAGGCGGACATCATATTGAAGGCGATCGGAAACACGAAGACGATCGCCATAGCCAGTGTGATCGCGAACAGGACGACGTTGCCGGTCGTAACCGGCTTTTTGGCCGTGTTGCCCATCCTACATCTGCACCTCCCTCTTGCGAAGCAACCGGATCTGAACGAGCGAGATGATCAGAATCAGCACGAACAGCACCATCGCCAGCGCGGTTCCGAAGCCTTGCCGGCCTTCGCCGAAGGCGACTCTGTAAATAATGTAAGTTAACGTCTCGGTCGCGAAGCCCGGCCCTCCGTTCGTCATGACGGCAATCTGGTCGAACAGCTTCAACGAGTTGATCATCGACAGCATGACGCATACGGTCGTCGCGCCGGCCAGCAGCGGGAACGTCACGTGCCGGAATTGCTTCCATTTGCCGGCGCCGTCGATGCTGGCCGCTTCGAGAAGCTCTTGGGGAATCCCCTGCAGACCGGCCAAATAGATGATCATATAGTAGCCGGACGCCTTCCACACTGTGGACAAAATAATCGAGAGCAGCGCAAAATCCGGGTCTCCGAGCCAATCCGCCTTCAGCGCGCTTAAACCGGCGGCATCGAGCAGCTGGTTGACCACTCCGAAGTTGTAGTTCAAGAGAATCATCCAAATAAAACCCATAATGATCCCGCTCATCAGCACCGGAAAATAGAAAATGCTGCGGAACAAATTGCGGAACCAGCGTACCTGATCGACCAGAATCGCCAGCAGAAGCGCGACGACGTTCTCCAGCAGCACGAGCGCGACCGCCACGAGAATCGTATTTTTCAAGGCGTTGTGAACTCTCGGGCTTTCCCCGATTTCCTTGAAATTGTCCCAACCGATATAGCGGATATTTTCGCTAATGCCGTCCCAAGAGGTGAAGCTCAGATAAACGCTGCTCAAGGTGGGGACCATGACAAACAGGCTGTAAAGCAGGAGCGCCGGCAAAATAAACCAGATCGCATAGCCGCGCCACCCTTTCTTCTTTTTTCTTCCCATCGCCGCGGCGCTCATGTTCGTTCCTCCTGCCTTAGATGCCAGATAGCCTCCGCCGATCGGCAGAGGCTATCCGCTAGTCGTATGCCTAAGTCGGCCTGCCCTTATTGCTGATTCGCTTTCACGTTGTTGTCGTACTCCGTGTCGGACTGCTTCATATACTCCGTCACGTCTCCATTATTGACCACAAGCTCCTGCAGCAGCTTGTAGAACCAGTTGCGGAATTGCGGCGGAATTGCGTTGTCGCCGTACCAGTTGTTGATCATCATCGACTTCTGAATCGAGGAATCGGCCATCAGCCGAAGCACTTCCTTCATCTGATCGTTTGTCTCGTAGGTCACTTCGGCTTTGGTCGTCGGAATGCCGTTGACCGTCGCGAGATAAGGGCTGTATTGAGCCGGATCGAAGAAGAATTTAATGAACGCTTTCACCGCTTCCACCTTGTTCGGATCTTTGGCCGCTTCCGCCGACAAAGCCCATCCGGCCAACGTAGGCAAGCCGTTAACGACAATCGAGCCGTCGCGGTTCGGAAGCGCGTAGAAGCCGTATTCGAAGCTCGGGTCGGCTTCAGTGATCTGACCGAACATCCAAGGACCGGAATAGAGCTGCGCCGCCTTGCCCGTGACGAGCATCGACGCCGTCTGGTTGTCTGCCGTGCTCAGCCAGCCTTTGTCCACGTATTTCGTGAACAGCTCCTTGTAGTCCGTAATCGCCTGCACCATGCCGGGATCCGTGAAGCTGGCCGTTTGCGCCGTGCGCTTGGAGTTCCAATCCGGATCGTCCTTGTACACATTGTTGATCAGAAAGTAGTTCACCCAGAAGCCCATATGGAACAAGTCCTTGCCGCCGACGACGATCGGCGAGATGCCGCTGCCCAGCAGCTTCTCCTGGATGGCGATAAATTCGTCGTACGTCTTCGGCAGCTCGGCGACGCCTGCGTCCGCGTACGCTTTTTTGCTGTACATGACGCCGTTGGGCGCATTTCCCGTCAGCGGCGCGTTATATATTTTTCCTTCGTACTCCGGCAGGAAAGTGAACAAGTCATGCAGCTCCGCCGGCAGCTCGGCCAGCTTGCCCGCGTCCGCGAACACCTTCGTGTCGCGCATCTCCACCAGATCCGGGAATTCGCCGACGGCGTCTTTCGTTTTCAGCCAATCCAGGTAGGAATCGCTTGTCGTTTCGCTGATGTTTTTGATCGTAATGTGCGGGTGGGCCTGCGTGAAGGCGTCGATTGTCGTTTCAATCGCCTGCTTCGTCGCCGGGTCGCCCGTCGCGTAGGCGATCGAGATCGTTACAGGATTCGGCTGGTTCGCTGCGGGAGCCGAGCCGGACGGAGAGCCCGACGGAGCGCCGCTCGCCGGTCCGGTATTGCCGCTGTTTCCGCCGCAGGCCGTTAAGACAAGCGACGCCGCCAATACGGCGGAGGATAGCTTGAACAACGTTTTTGGAGTCATCTGTTAGTTAACCTCCCTATTAAATGTGCTGCTATTGAAGTAAGGATGTCGTTTTCCTTGATACAAGGTTAACATCGCTCCATTTCGCAATGAATGAAGTTTTTTAAGCCGCATATGCGGTTATTTAAGCGGTTTGTCGGCGATCGGGAAGCTCAGCCGGACGGACGTGCCGACATACTCCATGCTGCTGATCTCCAGCCCGTAGCCGTCGCCGCATACGGTTCTGATCCGGTCGTGCACGTTTTTCAGCCCGACGTTTTTGCTCGGCGCCTTCGGCTCCGCCAGCTCGTCCTTCAGCCGCTGCAGCCGGATGACGCTCATGCCGACACCGTCGTCGTACACGATGACGGACAACGCGTCTCCTGCGCGTTCGATCGAGACGAGCACCCCGCCCTTCCCGCCTTTCGGCAGAATGCCGTGCTGGATCGCGTTTTCTACGATCGGCTGCAGCGACAGCTTCAAGATCGGAATATCCATCCGCACGTCGTCGGCGACGTTCAGCCGAAGGTCGATCCGATTCTCGTATCGAACGCGGATAATGTGGAAATAATCGTTCAGATGATCGAGTTCTTCCCGAATAGGGACCCAGTCCTCGCCGTAATCGATCACGTACTTCAACTGATTGGACAGGGCAAGAATCATGTCGGCCACTTCGCCGTCGTCATTGTAGACCGCGTTCATGCGGATGACTTCAAGCGTATTGTACAAGTAATGGGGACGAATCTGGCTTTTGAGCGCGTTCAACTCCGCTTGCTTCTGCTTGATTTCCGCGACGTAAGCGTCGTTGATAAAAATTTTGAGCCGCTCCACCATCCGGTTAAAGCCGAAGGCTAAGCGGCCGAGCTCGTCCTTGCCGTAAGACTGGATCTGCGTATCCAGATTGCCCATCTCCACTTTGTTCATATGCTGTAGCACGTCGCGGATCGGGGAAGCCAATCTTCTGGACAGCAGCGTCCCCATCGCCAGCATCGCAATCGCACAAACGACGATGGCGAGATAGACGGCCGACTGCGTGGAGGTCAGCTGAGTGAACAGGCTTCGCTCGGACACGCGTAGGAGCACTCGCCCCGACAAGTAAGGAATCTCGTCGCTGAACACCAGATAGTCTCCGATTCCGCCGCCGTAACGATCGAACACTGCCGCAGACGGCTCCGCGTCCGCTCCTCCCTTATCGCTCCGGTTGCTGTAGTAAATCCGATTGGCCCCATCCAGCACGTACAGCTCGTCGTTCTTGTTCAGATTCATTTCCTGGAAAAAGCCGTCCAGCACCCCCGCATCGACGTCGATAAACAGGCTGCCTACCACTTTCGGTTCCACCGTCAGCGTACCGGAGATGTCGATCAGATTGCGCCCGAACGTAATGACGCGCCGATCGGGAGAATTGTAATAGTGCTCTCCGTGGGTCGGATGGATCGACAGATGGTTCGGCTTCTTCGCGAGCGGCTTCAGCCAGTCCGCGATCGGCAGCTGCTCCGCCAGCAGCGGCTTGCTCTGCCTCGTCTGAAAATAAAGCTTGCCGTCCATCGCGCGGACAAAATAAACGCTGCGGATATGTTTGTCGCTATAGAGAACCGTTCTGAGAAAAGCGGCGATCGGAATGCTGTTGATCTGCTCGTGCTCGTTGACGTTGGCGGTCTGGTTGACGGAGATTGTATGCGAGTAGCCCTCATATCTTCCCGTATACATAAGACGGGTAATTTCGTCGTAATCGGAAAAGAAATTGTTGACGTTATAGCTCAAATACAGCGACATCTGCTTCAGATTGTTGACCGTAAACTGCTGTACGTGCCCTGTGAACGCTTGCAAAGAAAAGATGCTCAGCGCGATGAGCGGCACCAGGCCGACCAGTAAAAACGCGGCCGAAAATTTGACGAAAACGCTGTTCCACCATTTTCGTACGAAAGACATTCGGTTCCCCCCGGCATCGTGATGAAAAGAACGTTCCGCAACCCCCGCTCAGCCTCTGAGAGATTGCTTGAATTCCTGCGGCAGCTTGCCCGTATGCTTCTTGAACATGTCGCTGAAATGCCTCGCGTTGTTGTAGCCGACCTTCTCCGCGATTTCGTACACCATCAGATCGGTCGTCTTCAGCAGATGGACGGCCTGCTCCATTCGCAACTCGGTGACGTACTGCTTGAAATTGCGCCTCGTGTGCTTCTTGAAGAAGCTGCTAAAATAATAAGGGTTCATAAAAGCGATCGCGGCGACCGATTCCAGCGAAACGTCCTCCGCGTAATGACCTTCGATATATCGGACGATCCGGGCGATCAAGGTTTGCTCCTTGCCGGCCGGCTTGTCCCCGATCCGGTCGTACAGCTCCTGAAGCATGTCGACAATGCCGCCGCACATCGCCTCATACGTCTCATATCGTCCCAATCGGCTTTGCAGATGCTGAATGTCGAAGCCCCAATCGGACATCGGCACGTCGGACTTTTTCACTTCCTGCACGATGTACAGAATTGAAGAGAAGCAGGTGGACACGGCAAGCTGGCGGTTGCCGATCGTCGCGTCCTTGATGACCTGCAGCAGCGACTTCATCGCGGACAGCGCGTGATCCCATGCGCCCTCGGTCAACCCATTAACGATGGCGGATTGGAGTGTGAACCATTCGTTCTCGCTGTCTTTGCGCTGTTCGCGCACGCGATAGCCGATCGCCCGGTTCAGTCCGGTAAAATAGGTCATCTCCAGCGCCTGTTCGGCTTGCTCGCGCGAGACGCGCACTTGAGACAGATCAGGGACGGGATCGCCTACTCCGACGGAAACTTTTAGTTTGAGGAAATTAAGAATGTTGTCCCTGATCGCTGACGCCAGCTCCATCGGGACGTCCGGCTCCTCGTAACTCAGCACGAAAACATGCTTCCCCGCCCGGACGAACGAATACCCGTTGACGAAAGCTTTCACGCTCTCTTGCACGATATTGCGGACGGCGAATTCGACCAGCTTCTGCGTGGGCGCGGGCCAGCGTGCGTTATCGTTGCCCGTCGGATCGATCCCGACAACGCCCGCCGCATACAGAGGCCCGGCAAGCTGACTCCGCAAGTACGCGTAGCCCTCCGAATACTCCGGCAGCACGCCTTCCGCCAACTGCTCCAGCCATACGTCCACCTCGCCGTCGCGGTTTTTCCGCTCAAGCTGGTCCAGTTTGCGCCTGCGTCGATCCTCTTCGTTTTCCTCGCGGATCAAGGAAAGCGTCTTCGCAATGACCGCTTCAAGCTCCGACTTCTTGACCGGCTTGACCAGGTAATCGACGGCGCCGTAGGCAACGGCGTCGCGCGCGTAAGAAAACTCTTGATAGGCGCTGATAAACACGGTTTTGATCGGCAGTTCGCGCCGTTTGATTTCTTTAATGATGTCGATTCCGCTATAGTGAGGCATGCTGATATCGCTAATGACGATATCGGGCCTGGCGGCTTCGATTACTTCAAGCAATTCCTTCCCGTCATAGGCGAAGCCGACGATTTCCATGCCGTACCGCTCCCAAGGAATCAGCTTGCCAAGGCCTTTCAAGATCAGCGGCTCGTCGTCGGCGAGCACTACAGTGACTTTCATGCGGCTGCGCCCCTTTCACGGATCGTCCCGTCGCAACGACGAAACAGGGACTCGAACGATCGCGCCCCTGTTTCGTCTCCTGCGATAGGTGTGTTCTATTCTAGAGCATAAGTCGCCAAAATGGAATGCGGCTTTTTTTAGCGGCAGGTGCCCCTTTTTTAACGAATAAATTCACCAGGCTGCGATCCGTACCGAGACTCAGCGCCCTCGTTATGTCATGCGGCGAGGCGAAATCAGGGTTCCTGGCTCGATCCTCATGGAGCGCACCTCGGCCGAACAGGTCGATCCTTTTCTAATTGCCTAATCCTCCTCGCGCTTACTATAATGGAACTACTTTTAGAAACGGAGGCTCCATTCGATGGACAACCCGAACGAATCCTTTCGCGCAGAAAAAGCGCTGCGGCAGTTGGCCGAGCTGATCGGCCGTCACGCTCCCTCGAACGGAACGCATTCGACCGCCATACCGTCCCTTGCCCTGATGCGCGCCTCCGATTCGACGGAGCGGCTGGATTCCGTGTACAAGCCTTCGATTTGCGTCGTGGCGCAGGGCGCCAAAACGGCGACCGTAGCCGACGAGACGTATCGCTACGACCCTTCCACCTACCTGGTAACGGGCGTGGAGCTGCCCGTCTTCGGCAACATCGTCGAAGCCTCCACCGAGGTTCCGTATTTAAGCCTTAAGCTCGGATTCGAAGCGGAACTCGTCCTGGAAGTCGCCAGGCAAGCCGACAAGCCCCTCGTCGACGCCTCGCCGGCAGGCCGGGGCATCGCCGTCAACCGGACGTCCCCGGCCTTGCTCGAAGCGCTCGTTCGGCTGATGCGGCTGCTCGACGCCCCCGGGGAAATCCCGTTCATGGCGCCACTGATTCTGCGCGAAATCGTCTACCGCACGTTCCAGGGAGCTCAAGGAGCGCTCCTTTACCCGTTTGCGGTGATCGGCAGCCATTCGCACAGCGTCGCGCAGGCGATCCGACGGATCAATCGGCAGTTCGATCGTCCGCTGTCGGTTGATCAGTTGGCCAAATCGGTGAATATGAGCGTCTCCGCCTTCCACAAGCATTTCAAGCGCATAACGGCGATGAGTCCGCTGCAATATCAGAAAACGGTGCGCCTTCAGGAAGCCAGAAGATTAATGCTGTCGGAGGCCCTTCCCGCCTCCGACGCCGCCTTCCGGGTCGGCTACGAAAGTCCGTCCCAGTTCAGCCGGGAATATTCCCGCATGTACGGCAAACCGCCGGCCAGAGACCGAAGAGAGCTTAGGCCGGCCGGCCCGGAAAGCCGCGCTTGGCGGGAATGATCGCCGAAAACGGCGGCGAGGAGGCTTGCGGCGGCTTCATGCCCGTTTGACCGAAGGAAAGAAAATATGGAGAGGGCTGCTATGAACATAAAAAACAAATCTTGGCTTTTACTAGCCGTTCTTATGGTCCTGGCCGGAGCCATCTGGTTTTCAGCAGGACCCAAACAGGATGCAAGGATAGACAGCGAAGCAAGCTCCGTCAATCACCGGCAGCAGCCGGAGGAGACGGAAGCGTCCTCCCCGAGCCGGCCAGTTGAAACGGACGGAACTGTCGGGAATACGGACGATACCCCGCAAGCCATCGTCACGACATTCAGAGGGGATCCGCGGACCAGCCGGGCGTTTACCTGGCATTCGGAGACGCCTTACATGCAGGCCGATCTGCAGGTTATAGAGGGGGCGAATGCCGCGGATTTCCTCGATCAGTCGAAGCTTCTTAAATTTCGGGGCGATGCTTCGGAGCTGACGTTAAGCAACGGAAAGGTTAAAGGGGTATATAAAGCGGAAGCGACCGGGCTCAAGGCAGGAGAAAGCTATCTGTACAGAGTAGGCGACGAAAAAAAGGCGCGGTGGAGCGAGCCGGCGTCATTCAGGACGGCGCCGGATCGCATTGAAGCCTTCGCCTTTATCAATGTAGCGGATTCGCAAGGGGTCGACGAGCAGCATTTCGAGCTGTGGCGAAATACGTTGGAGCAAGCGTTCGAGCAGTTTCCGGAAGCCGCATTTTTGATCCATAACGGAGATTTAACGGAACATCCCGAGGACGACGCGGCATGGAATCATTTGCTGAACAAAGCGCGTCCGTGGACGGCGAGCGTTCCTTTCATGCCGGTAACCGGCAATCACGAACAGGTAGATCGGCAAGCCTCCGCCTTCATCTCTCACTTTCACTTGCCGAATAACGGCGCGGCAAGCCTGCTGCCGGGGACGAGCTATACCTTTGATTATGGTCCGGTCCATTTTGTGATGTTAAATACGGAAGGAAAGTTTAAAGAGCAGGCGGATTGGCTTAAGCGGGATTTGGAGGCTAACCGTAAGCCCTGGGTCGTCGTCGCGATTCATCGGCCTGCTTACGGCGGGAATCAGGATAAGAAGGTGATCAAGCACTGGGTGCCCTTGTTTGACGAATACAATGTCGATCTTGTGCTGCAGGGGCACAACCACGAATACTCCCGCTCCTACCCGCTCAAGGACGGAGAAATTGCATTATCGGGCGGAACGGTGTATGTAACGACGAACGCGTCAGGACAGAAGTTTAACAAGAAAAAAGAGGATCGCTTCTACCACAAGAAGCACCTGCAAAACTGGAAACAGATGTATGCAGGCATCGAAGTGTCTGCCGATAAGCTGATCTACCGCGCTTATACCGTCGAAGGCGACTTGGTGGATGAATTTGAGCTGGAACGCAAGGAAGGGCGGAACCCCTAACTGACAAGCGCTGTTATGCCAGCCCTATCGCCAGTCATAACCACCGGCTTAGCCGGTGGCTTCCATCAGCCCTATAAGGGCATGGTACTAGCAAGCGCCTAAGAAGGCGCCCTGAAAGTCTGCCAACCGCGAGCGGTCTCGGGCTTGCCCCTTAAAGGG